>CAZRXM010000009.1:0-23926 GCA_964604045.1 uncultured Candidatus Bathyarchaeia archaeon | reverse complement strand
GGATAACTATTTTCAAGTTTAAAAGCAACACCATCGAAGATTTTGAAGCCTACTACGCTAGGCTAAGGGAGCTTTTGGAAAGCGAAGTTCACCCCTTCAAGCCAGAGTTTCAGCCGAGGCCATTAACGCTGAGGGAGATAAGAAGAGCCCTTAAAGAGTTCCTGAGAAAACGCCAAAAACAAGACGGCGCGGGATCGGGAACGCATTAAACTTTCAATGGCCCAGCCTTTTATTTGTTCATGAGGAGGAGAAGTTTGGAAGCATATATTTTGGTTAACGCCGAGCCCGTGTGATTTTAGGAAGTTGCCGAAGAAACCCTGAAAGTCCAAAGTGTCAAGATGGTCACGCCGTAACGGGACAATTCGACGTTATCGTCTTCGTGGAGTTTGCTAAAGTTGAAGAGCTTGGAAGGGTTTATAGGGCAAATTCAATAGATTAAAGGGTGTGCGTTGAACTCAAACCTTGATAGCAATTTCGCCGCCTATAAGGAAGTAGGTTTTTCAGACAATTCCAAGCCAGCTGCCTAGGATTTCGCCGAAATGCGCCAGAAGGATGAAAATAACAAGCCTAGGAGTGAAACTAAAAACTAGGAAGGTTTGAATCTTTGTTTTCAGAAGCCCACATAGTAGAGCGAGGAACTCCACGGGCAAAACTGGAATTAAACCGAATAAAACATATATCACCCAGCCCCATCGGTTCCAGAGGACAGTTATAGCTTCAAGCTCTTCATCCCCCATCTTCTTCACCAGATATGGTCTTCCAAGACGATAAGCCAGAAAATAGTTTAATGTCATGCCTAAAGTGAAGCCTATGGAAGCTGTTAAAGCAAGCAACAATGGGTCAAGCCCGAAGGAGGCAGCCACCACCACAAGGGCTGGGCTTCCAAGAGGCACCACGGTTCCAGCCAAGAACGTTGCGAGAAAAACCCCGGCGAAACCGTGCTCCCTAACAAAGTTTTTAACGTCTGAGAACAGCTGGGTTTTTTCAACGTCGAGAACTTTGAAAACGGCGATTAAGATTAGGCCGACTACTATGAAGGCTACCCCCAACTTCAAGGACGACTTAACCCAAGGCATTTTCAGAACGCTTGTTTTTTGACGGTTTTGACGGTTCAATAGTCTATTCCCATTCTGGCTGGGCATCCCTTCCTATACGGGTGTTTAATCTCCCTCATTTCTGTTACGAGGTCAGCTGCTTCTATGATCTCGTTTGGTGCATACCGCCCAGTTAAAACGAGCTCCACGTGTTCAGGTTTTCTCTTAATAAGATCCAGAACTTTTTCTAGGCTTATGAGTTTGAGGCTTAAAGCCACGTTAATTTCGTCCAGTATAACCATGTCGTATTCTCCGCTCTCTACAACCTCCTTGGCAAGTTTGAAGGCCTCTTCGGCTAGGGCTACGTCTACCTCGTCAGGAGGTTTGTGGGTTACAAACCGTCCCCTTCCGAAAGCTTTCAATGTGAGGTTTGGGAGCTTGTTCACTACGTAGAGTTCACCGTAATCGAAGCCTCCCTTGATAAACTGGACTATGTAAACTTTTAAGCCCCTTCCAACGGCCCTTAAGGCAAGCCCGAAGGCGGCTGATGTTTTGCCCTTCCCGTCTCCAGTGTAAACCTGTACAAGCCCCTTTTCAAGTTTAGGCATAAAAACCTCTACTCCAGCTCTTGATTCAAAATTTTTTCAGCGGCGGTTGCGGGATCCAGCTCCCTGTCAACTATTTTTTGAAGAATTTTCTCGAGTTTTTTCTCCCTCTTCAGCTTTTCTATTATCGAGCTTGTCACCTTATCCCTTATCGCCTCTATCAGTTCGATTTGGGCTTTCTCCCAGCTTCTCTTCTGCCAAAGCTCCTTTTTGAGGAACTGCCTATGCTCTTCTATTTTATCCAGCAGCTGGGGAACCCCCTCACCCGTCAAGGCCACAGTTTTAAGTATGGGCGGCTTCCACGGCTTTGGTTCGTTGTCAAGTTGAAGGACTGCTTGGAGGTCCATGACTGTTTTGTTGGCGTTCTCCATATCCGCCTTGTTAACAACGAATATGTCGGCTATCTCCATTAACCCGGCTTTTATGGCTTGGATTTCGTCGCCGAGTCCGGGTGCATGAACAACGACCACCGTTTGGGCAACTTTTACTATGTCCACTTCGGACTGCCCAGCGCCCACAGTCTCCACTATTATGATGTCTTTGCCAGCGGCGTCCAAAACTTTAACAGCATCCTTAGTGGCTCTGGCTATACCCCCAGGGTTGTTGCGGGTTGCCATGCTCCTTATGAAAACACCCTCGTCTGTGCTTAGCTCCTGCATGCGGATTCTATCACCTAAGAACGCTCCGCCCGTGAAGGGGCTTGTGGGGTCTACGGCTATAACGCCCACAGTTTTTCCCCTTCGCCTATACTCACGAGCCATTTTCTCTATGAGGGTGCTTTTACCAGCTCCACCTGGCCCGGTCAAGCCAACCACGTGGGCTTTCCCAGTGTGGGGATAGAGAATTGCTATAAGCCGCTGAGTCTCTGATGGACTGTTTTCCACGATGGTTATGGCTTTGGCTATGCTCCTCTTGTCCCCGGCGAGCACTCCTTTTGCTATTTCATCAACCAGCAAGGCTTATACTCTTCTTAGCGTTCCCTTTTCGGCGCGTTTTCTAAAACATACTTCACGATTTTCTCGGTGGGGGTTCCGGGCCCGAAAACCTCTTTTATCCCCATTTTTTTCAGCTCGGGAATGTCCTCCTCTGGTATAATGCCTCCGGCGAAGACTAGGACATCTGTTAAGCCCTTTTCTCTGAGGAGTTCCATAATTCTTGGGAAAAGCGTCATGTGGGCGCCTGAGAGGATGCTTAAGCCTATAACGTCCACGTCTTCCTGCAGAGCAGTTTCAACTATTTGTTCTGGCGTTTGCCTAAGCCCAGTGTAGATTACTTCCATTCCGGCGTCGCGAAGGGCCCTGGCCACTATTTTAGCTCCTCTATCATGGCTGTCAAGTCCCGGCTTGGCTATTAAAACCCTAATTTTCCTAACGCTTGCGCCTTCGCCCTGCATTTTCACAGCCACCAATCTTAGTAGATGTCTAAATTATTATTAGCTCTTTATATTCTCCGTAAACTTTTCGCAACACGTCCATTATTTCGCCCAGCGTGGCGTAGGCTTTAACCGCCTCAATTATGGTTGGCATGAGGTTTTCGTCTTTCGCGGCTGCATAGTGGAGCTTTTCAAGAACCTCCTTAACCTTCCTGTTATCCCTCTCCCTTCGAAGCTTCTGTAGTCTTTCAATCTGCTTTTTCTCGACGCTTGGGTCAACCCTCAAAAGCTTTATCGGTATCTTCTCACCCTCTACAATGTACTCGTTTACGCCGACCACTATGCGTTTCTTCTCCTCTATCTCTTTCTGGTATCTGTAGGCGCTTTCGGCTATCTCCCTCTGGAAGAAGCCCTTCTCTATGGCTGCAACGGCTCCGCCCATGTCGTCCACTTTTTGAATGTACTCCATGGCTTTTTCTTCCATTTCATTTGTCAAAGCCTCCACGTAGTAGGAGCCGGCCAGAGGGTCAACGGTGTTCGCCACGCCGCTTTCGTAGGCTATTATCTGCTGGGTTCTAAGCGCCACCCGCACTGATTCCTCGGTTGGCAGGCATAAGGCCTCATCGAAGGAGTTAGTGTGGAGGGACTGGGTTCCACCCAGCACAGCTGCTAGAGCTTGGATTGTTGTGCGGACAATGTTGTTTAGAGGCTGCTGGGCTGTTAAAGTGCACCCTGAGGTTTGAACATGCATGCGCATCCACATGGAACGCGGGTTCTTGGCGTGGAAACGCTCTTTCATAATTTTAGCCCAAAGACGTCTAGCAGCCCTGAACTTGGCTATCTCCTCAAAAAAGTCGTTGTGGGAGGCGAAAAAGAAAGACAAACGCGGCGCAAACTCATCCACCTTCAAACCCCGCTTAAGAGTTTCCTCCACGTAGGCTATTGCGTCGCATAGAGTGAAGGCCAACTCTTGGACGGCTGTGGCTCCAGCCTCGCGGATGTGGTAGCCGCTTATGCTTATGGGGTTCCATTTCGGCAGGTTTTTGGCGCAAAACTCGATAATATCCACTGAAAGCTTAAGGGATGGCTGTGGCGGGAAAATGCAGAGTTTCTGAGCGAAAAATTCCTTCAAGTTGTCGTTTTGGGTCGTTCCTCCAAGCTTTTCCCTAGGAACCCCCTGCTTGTCCCCAACAGCAATATACATAGCCAACAAAACGGTTGCTGGACCGTTAATAGTCATGGATGTTGTAACCTTGTCTAAAGGTATGCCATCGAAGAGGATTTCCATATCCCTAAGGGAGGACACAGCAACCCCGCAGACGCCCACTTCGCCCCGTGCCATGGGATGGTCTGAGTCATACCCCATTATCGTTGGGTAGTCGAAGGCCGTGCTCAGCCCGGTTTCCCCTTCGCTTAGCAGATATTTAAAGCGTTTATTGGTGTCTTCAGCTGTACCGTAGCCAGCGAACATCCTCATGGTCCAAAGGCGTCCCCTATACATGGTGGCATGTAAGCCTCGGGTGAAAGGATATTCTCCTGGAAACCCAAGATCTCGCATGTAATCCATGTCTTTGACGTCTTCAGGTGTGTACAATCCCCTAATAGTCATGCCTGAATGGTTTTTGAACTCCTTTTGGCGTTCTGGGCACTGTTTAATCCAGTTGGGCAGTGTGGATTTTTCCCAACGCTCTCTTTCCCTGGCTATTTCCTCAATCTTCTGCCTGTCAAACATAACGTTTCCCTTCATGTTCAATTATTTTGAACTAAAACTATTGGCGTTAAGCCTAAAAAGTTATTTCCTAAACAAGCCTTTAAAGTTTCGAGAAGGTGGCTTCATGAACTGAAACTTTCGCTTCTCAAGGAGGCCGTGCGGGCGGAGAAAAGCCGGGCGGTCTTGGAACTGTCTCCACCAACATATGAAACCTCTGTTTCCGCCTTTACAAGCACTAGGAGGCTTATTAATGTTATAAGCGAGAAGGCTCAGGGCTACCTTTACACGAGGGTTCGACAACCCCACGGTCTGGGCTGTAGAGGGGAAAATGGCTGTCTGGTTTCTGCTGGGGGCTTAAAAACCCTAGCCTTACGGATGGAGAAACACAACCAAAACGGGATGCAAGTAGCCCTCTTTCTGGCGGAGCACCGAAAATAGTCAGAGTATACTATCCAGGACTGCCAATTCACCCGCAACACACCCCTCGCCAGAAAACAGATGTACGGTTACGGTGGAGTTGTGAGCTTCGAAATAAAGGGGGTTTCGAAAAACCGTCAAGTTCGTTGAAAACTTAAAGCTTTTCCTCACTGTAGCCAGCCTAGGAGGAACAGAAACCCTCGTCACACAACCAGCCACATCATCCCACTACTTCATGAATCCGGAACAACGCCGTAAACTGGGCGTGACAGACCAGCTTGTGCGTCTAGTCCTAGGCATAGAAGACGCCGAGGCATCATTGCAGACCTAAAGCAGGCCTTAGACAAGATCTAGAGGGACTATCGATTTTAAGCTCATCGTAATGGCAAAGTTGAGTAAAGAAGTAAAAATGGGGTGTGGAATAGTTACTCTACTGGTTTGAAGTAGGCTATATCGTTTATGGAGGCTTTCCTCTCGTCGGGCGGTTTGAAGACGGCTTCAACTTTCATTCCAATGTAGACCTTGTCCGCCTCGCATATGCGATGGATCAAGCCGCCGTAGGCGCCCTCAAACTTTATTAAGGCGTAGATTTGAGGTTTCTCAAGCTTTTTCCCGTCTACGTCTATGGTGGCAATAGTGTACGTGTAGACCTCGCCGCGTTTTCCAACATCCACCCACTCTTCAAGCTTGGCGAAACATCTTTCGCAGTAAAGCCTCGGCGGGACAAAAACTATGCCACATCTGGGACATTTAGCCCCCATTATGCGGCCGTTCTCCTTAATCTCTTTGAAGAAGCGTTCGCCAGCCAAACCAAGCGTGTAGCGGTAGTCAGCTTCCATGTGGCCAATCCAGTGGCGGGCGTTAAGCGGATTAGTTATCTTTTCAAGACTCATAACCCCTTCACTCCCTCACCGGTTTGAAGTATTTTATGTCTGTGATGGCGCCTGTGCGCTCTTCCGGCGGTTTCCAGACGGCTTGAACTCGCATGCCTATTTTGAGCTCCCTCCAGTCGCCATACTCGCCTATGAGGTGAACTATACCCATGCCTTCGGAGGCACCGTCCAACTCTATAACCGCCACAACTATTGGCTCTTTAAGCCTAGAAGCATCGGAGGCTATGAACGAAACCGAAAAGGTGTTTATGACACCCGTGTCCTTAACATAGGTCCAGCCATCTGTGGGTTTGAAACACTTTTCGCAGTAGATTCTCGGTGGAACCATTATTCGTCCGCACTTGCTACAGGTGGAGGCGAGGATTCGCCCGTTCTTAAGCTCTTCTAGGAAGCGGCTTAAGGCTATGCCAGCGCTCCAGGCATATCTCGCCCTCGGACGGAAGCTTTCAAACAAAACCCTTCCTTCTCGAAAGTCTCTGGTTTCAATCTCCTCACCTGGAAAATGCTTAATTTTAGCACTCATTTTCTCAAACACCTCCATTTCAGCGCCTTAAAACTATCACCGAGCCGTACTGCATCAAGTCTCCCCAAGCTTGAGCCACTCCCGTGCGTGGATCCCCTGGCACCTGCCTTTTGCCGGCCTCGCCCCTCAGCTGCCAAAAGATTTCGCAAACCTTCATGAGTCCAGCTGCTGCGATGGGGTTTCCGCAGCCTAAAAGCCCTCCGGAGGGGCATATGGGCAAGTCTCCATCCCGCTGTGTCACACCTTCTCTTGTTAGTTTTGGTGCTTCGCCCTTCTTGCACAGCAGTAAACCCTCCATGTGGTGGAGTTCCTTGTAGTCGAAGGGGTCGTAGGGTTCAGCTACGTCGATCTCTTTCGGCGGGTTCTTGATTCCAGCCATTTTATACGCCATGCGAGCCGCGTACTCCACGTAGTCGGGGTAGTATAGGTCACGGTTTGTCCAGTGGGTTGAGTCTATGCACCAGCCGACACCGTCAATCCAGACAGGGTTATCTGTAACCTCCTTTGCAACGTCCTCGGAAACCAGTACAACGGCCGCTGCACCATCGCTTGTGGGGCTGACGTCTAGGCGTTGAACCGGCCAAGCCATGATCTCGGAGTTTAGAACGTCTTCCACTGTTATGTTGGCGCCTAACTGCGCAATGGGGTTGTCCAAGGCGTTCCGCTTGTTTTTAACCGAGACTAGCGCTATGTCCTCTTTCTTGACGTTGTGTTTATGCATGTAGCGGTGCATTTCTAAGGCAAAAATCCATATGAGGTTCATGCCGATAGGCCTTTCGAGAATGGGGTCGAATATTGTTGTGAAGGCGTACTGGGGATGCGGGAAACACGAGGACATTTTTTCTTCGCAGACAACCAAACACGTGTTAAACTGTCCGGACGCAACATGCCACCAGCCCGCTAGAGGCGCAAACACCCCGGTTCCGCCGCCAACAAAAACCCTCATGTAGGGTTTATGGTATGCACCTGCGCCGTCGGCCAAGTACTCGCCTTTCATGTGCACTCCGTCAAAGGCATCCGGCGCTGACCCCAAGACAACGCTTTGAATGTCTCGAAGCTCTATCCCAGCCTGCTCCAAAGCCATCTTCGCCGCGTGATACGCTAACTCTTTGCCCGTTTCCTTCAAGTTTCTCCTAAACAATGTTACTCCCGCGCCAACTATTGCCACCCGCTTTTTCCCGAACATGCTAAACACCCTCCTACTTGACGTTGCTTAGGATAGCCACGGCGCCTGTTGCTGTTGGGATTCCCCGCCAAGTGTGGGCTAATCCAACCTCAACGCCGTCAAGCTGTCTCGCGCCAGCTTCGCCTCGCAGCTGCAAAACAACCTCTAAAACTTTCTGCAGTCCAGAAGCCTCTAGTCCGTAGCCCATCCCGAGAAGTCCGCCGGACGGGTTCACCGGGAACTCTCCATCTAAGGACGTTAAACCCTCTTCTGTAAGTTTTCCAGCCTCGCCGTAATCGCATAGCTTCAAGGCTTCCATGTGTTGAAGCTCTTTGTAGGCGAACAAGTCATGGATTTCAGCGAAGTCTATGTCCCGCCAAGGATTGGTGATCTTCGCCTCCTTGTAAGCCATTTCAGCTGCCAGCCTCGTGTAAACCGCCCTAGTCCAGTCTCTGGTTTCAAGGCTTGGTGTTTCAGTGCACCAGCCGACACCCCTAACCCAAATGGGTTTATCCGTAAGCTTCTCAGCAACCTCTTCGGAGGCTAAAACCATAACTATGCAGCCGTCAGCCGGCACGCTGATCTCCAACTTCTTCAACGGATGGAAAAGCCTTTCAGAACGCATAACCTGGTCTATGGTTATTTCCGCCCCGTAAGCTGCATATGGATTAAGTATGGCGTTTCCCCTGTTTTTTACGACAACTTGAGCGCACTGCTCCTCTGTTGTGCCCGTTTCATACAAGTAGCGTGTCATCTCTAAACCAGCAACATAGTAGGGGTGTCCGCCCAAAGGCCTGTTAAAAATGGGATCCAAGCCAAACTGCACAATGTCCATGTAGGTTAAAATGTCGGAAGCCTTGCTGTGTGCTTCCACGACTACGGTGTCAAACTGGCCAGTTTTTATGAGCATGTAGGCTGTTGCCAACCCAAGCATGCCGTCGCCTGAAACCGTGAAGAGGGGACGCATGGCAGCGCCAAGCTGGTCTGGAACAAACTCGTCGAATATGCTGAAACCCTCAAGATAGTCTTCGGCGCAAGTCACAAAAACATCTATGTCCTTCCGCGGGTTTAATCCGCCGGCATCCTCGTAGGCTTTAACCGCCGCCTCAAACATCAACTCTTTGAAGGAAAGCTCCGGCGTCACCGGCCTGAAGCCAACGCATCCAAAACCAATAATTGCAACCCTGCTCACGTATTTTTCCTCCTTTTCTCCTTTAGAGCCTATAGGTTTAAGCCGGAGTTTACATAAAACTTTCGTGAGAAAACATTGAGGCCGCTGGAAACTCAAAAATACTTGTTTATGACTATGTTTTTTTCCATAAGGCTGGGAGAAGTTTAATTTGAAGGGAAAACCCCTCGCCTCAATAGTTTCTGCAGGCTTATCGAAATTCGGGAAACTTGAAGGACTATACGCCCGAGAAATCTTCGCCCAAGCTGCCAAAGAAGCCTATGAACGTTGCCCCCGCCTAGACCCCAAAAAAGACATAAAAGCCCTTTTCATCGGACACATGGGCGAATCTTACGAACATCAGGGACACACGGGCGCCACAGTGGCAGACTGGGCTGGGCTGCTGCACATTCCGGCAGTAAGAATGGAGGCTGCATGCAGCTCTTCTGGGGCAGCCCTCAGAGCCGCCATATACGCCGTAGCCTCTGGCCTATGTGACGTCGTCATGGTTGGTGGGGTTGAGAAGATGACGAATCGAAGCACCCCCGAGGTTACTGATTTCCTTGCCATGGCCTCAGACTTCCCCTTCGAACAGTGGCATGGGCTAACATTTCCCGGCCTGTTTGCCCTGATGGCTACAGCCCACATGCACAGGTACGGCACAACAGAGGTGCAGATGGCCCACGTCGCCGTGAAAAACCACTACAATGGAAGTTTAAATCCGAAGGCGCACATGCAAAAGGAAATAACCATAGAACAGGTTCTAACCTCACGGGTCATTGCTTGGCCCCTAAAACTTTTCGATTGTTCCCTCATAAGTGACGGGGCAAGCTGCCTAATACTCACCCGTCCTGAAATCGCCAAAAAGTATACCGACGCACCGGTTCACATTATCGGCACAGGCCAGGCGAGTGACACGATAGGATTGTATGAACGGGACGACTTCACAACGCTTAAGGCAGCCAAAATAGCTGCAAGGGAAGCCTATAACATGGCTGGGGTGAAACCCGAAGACATAGACGTGGCAGAGGTGCATGACTGCTTCACCATAGCCGAAATAATAGCCTACGAAGACCTCGGGTTCTGCAAACCAGGCGAAGGCGGGCATCTAGCGGAAAGCGGTGAAACAACCTTGAAAGGGAGGATACCCGTAAACACAAGCGGAGGCCTAAAAGCAAAAGGACATCCCGTAGGCGCCACTGGAACAGCCCAAGCTTACGAAATATTTCTACAGCTAACTGGACAAGCTGGCAGGCGACAAGTAGACGACGCTGAGATAGGCTTAACCCACAACGTGGGCGGCTCAGGCGCAACGGCTACCGTTCACATATACAGAAGGGGGTGAAACAAGTGGAGCAAGCCTTCACAATAGAACAGTTCTACAAAAATATAGGCCAGAAGAAATTGACGGGTGGAAAATGCCGGAAGTGCGGAAAAATCCACGTGCCTCCCCGTCCATTATGCGACAAATGCTTGTCAACAGAATTCGAATGGGTTGAATTGCCCCAAACAGGGAAACTCATAACCTACACGGTGATTCATGTGGCCCCACCCCAGTTCCAAAGCATGGTGCCCTACGCCGTTGGGATAGTTCAACTGGAGAACGGTGTTAAACTTCCGGGAATCATAAAGGACATAACGCTGGAGAGGATAAGAATTGGAATGCCGCTGAAAATGGAATTCGAGGAAACACCGCAAACCCATGGTTGGCCTCAATGGTCAAGATACTACTTTAAGCCTTGTTGATTTGCTTGACCAAAGTTGGCAGGTCCGTTATCGACGTTATCAGGTAATTTGCCCCGGAATCTATAAGCTCATTGGCTGTGGAAATTCCGGTCAAAAGTCCCACAGCCACTGCGCCAACACCCCTTGCGCACTTCATGTCGGCAAAACTGTCACCGACAACCAAAACCTCTTTTGGCGAAACTCCGAGAGCTTCAAGGGTTTTTTGAAGGTGTTCGGTTTCCGGCTTAACACGTTTAACACGCTCCCTTGAAATCACAGCATCGAAAAAACTGCTAACTCTAAACCTTCGCATGATGTGATCCACGGATTTTTCACCGTTAACTGTGCATACGCCAATTTTCAATCCCATTCCCCTCAAGGTTTTTAGAACCTCTATTACGCCAGGTAAGAGGGTTGTGGTTTTCGCAGCTTCAACCTCGTACCTTTCAGCTATAGCCAAAGCCTGTCTCCGAACCTTCTCCAAAGCCTTCTCCGTTTTGCTGCTGTTTTTCATGAAAATTTCCGTTTTCTTCAACATTTCAAAAATGCTTTCGTTTAAAGACAAAACCGAGGCGGGCACCCCTCGGCTTACAAGGAAGCTTCTAACTTCTGCTCTCACGGTCTTAAAGTCTATGTTGAACCTTACTAGCGTGCCGTCAAGGTCGAATACCACAGCCCTAATCATTGGTTGCTTTCATCCGCCTTGAAAATGTAGCCTAATATTTCGCTAAAGATAAACTTTACCACAGCACTCTTCATAACGTTACTCCGGTGGTCTGACGGCATGGACGTGTTTGAAGCCGTCCAAAAAAGACGGTCAATACGCGCCTACCAACCAACCCCTGTTCCCAAGGAGAAGCTTGAAAAAATCCTCAACGCGGCTAGGTTGGCCCCCTCTGCGGGAAACATTCAACCGTGGCACTTCATAGTGGTCGCAGATCCTGAAAAGCGAGAAAAGCTTGCAAAGGCTCCCTTCGCGAAATTTCTTAAAGAGGCACCGATTGTCATCGTCGGCTGTGGCAACCAAGAAGCTTCTCCCAAATGGTTTATGGTGGACGTGGCCATAGCCATGCAGAACATGGTTTTAACGGCCACAAGTGAAGGCTTAGGAACATGCTGGGTTGGAAGTTTCGACGAAAAACATGTACGTGAGATGTTGAAGATTCCGGATAAATACAGGGTTGTGGCTCTGTTGGCTATCGGTTATCCTAGGGAGAAAATAGACTTGCAGGGCAAACTCCTTCACCTAGTGAGGCGGCGGAAAAAGTTAGAGGAAATCGTTAGCTTTGAAGAGTTTGGTCACCACGCATCATAAGTTAAACTGAAAAGCTGCTTTGCGTTACTGTTAAAATTGGTAAGCCATGAGCCTTGAAGAATACGTCAAAGAGAAACTTTGGCCCATCCTTGTGGAGACTGTTCACGCCATGGTCATGTACCGCCACCACAAAGCTTACACGAGGGACGTAGTTCTCCACGAGAAGCCCGACATAACACCTCAAGAGTTGGCATCAAGACTCGGCATCCCTCTGGGCGAAGCCATGGTAATCCTTTACGAGTTGAAAAGCGAAGGTAAGCTTAAGGCTTAGTGGCCATCCTTACAGTTGCCAAAACAAGAATCAACCGAAAAGAAAGCAGCTGAAATCTTACCCGCTGTTTTATCTGCTGAGCCTCAAATCAACCTCTCGATGCGTCCTTGTATTCATCGAATATCATTCTTAATTCTTATAAATATAACGCAGCAGAACAATAAGCTGAAATGTCAACAAAATATAAGCCAAAAATATCATGCAAAGTATGGCTTGAATATGAAGGGAAACCACTTATAGGCAAGGGCGGAGCCCAAATCCTAGAACAAATAGGAAAAGAACAATCCATATCAAAAGCCGCGAGAAGGCTTGGCATGTCCTACCGCTACGTGTGGAATTACATAAAAAGAATTGAAAGTACACTGGGTTGTCCGATAGTTAAAACTTACCGTGGTGGTGCGACTGGTGGCGGCGCAAAGCTCACAAAGCTTGGAAGGGCGCTTCTCAGAGAATATAAACGTGCCGAAAACCTCCTAAGCAGAGTTTTAACAAAATAGCTGGATATTCCGACAATAATCATGATTTTAAGGCGAGAAAATGCTAGTTCTACGCCTATTCTACAACGTACCTGTAGGCTACGTGTTCACCGGCCGTGGGGCTTTTCCGTATTATACGTATTATGTCACCTGGTTTGGCGCCTATGGCTTTGGCTGCGGGGTCAGAGGCTTTTATTTGTGGCAGTTGGTATGGTTTTACCCGGTATTGGGCTAGAACTTTTTCACGTTCTTCAGGCGTTAATATTTCATGTTTTGGTACAAGCACGTGCTCGAAAATGTCGAAGACCGGGAAGGTTTTTGGCAGAAGCTCTATGCGTTTCTTCTTTGCGGTTTGTTTTGCGGCGTTGGTATAGCGTCCACTAGCTATGAGTATTCCCTGTTCTATTTGGGCTTCTTTCATGGCTTTCGCCATACGATTTACCGTTTGTATACCCACGGTTTCGTCTGGAACACACCATATGAGAATCTGCCTTTTCTCCCCGTCTTTTGTTTCTTCAACCGTGTAGCTTGCCACGTTTTTTGCTTTTTCTCTCTTGACAAGCTTGTAGCCCCTAAGCTTGATTAAAATTTTGGCCTTGCGTTCTTCGAGGGTTTCCTCTTCTTCCTCACTCAAATTCTAAACCTCTCAGTTGGGAGCATTCGAACTCTAGCATGGTGCAAGCCTTAAACTTTACGCTTGCCAAAGCTTAAAATCTAGAGCTGAGCTATCTAAATGTTTCAGAAAACGTGGTGAGCCGAAAATGTCTGTAGATTTTGGAAAACTGGCGTTGGAGGAAGCCGTCAAAAAGGGTGCTTCATACGCCGACGTTAGAATAAGCGAAATCTTGAACGAGAATTCAACAGCCAAGAACGGTGAACCTGAAACCATTTCCTTTTCGCAGCTTAAGGGTTTCGGCGTAAGAGTCATCGTTGACGGGGCTTGGGGTTTCGCCGGCTCGGTTGACATAACTAAGGAGGAGGTTAAACGCTGTGTTAACTTGGCTGTTAAAATTGCCAAGGCCAGCGCCATGCTGAAGAAAAGGAGTGTTGTCTTGGTCGAAGAAAAAGCCTATAGGGAGAAATATGCCACTAGCTTCCAAAAGGATCCTTTCGAGGTTCCGTTGGAGGAAAAACTTAGGGTTCTTGTTGAAGTCAGCCGTTTCTTGAAGGAGTTTTCGCCGCTTGTGCATGTTTCCTATGCGCATTACCGCGGCTACCGTGAAAACAAGCTTTTTATGAGCAGTGAGGGCGCAGAAATCCATCAACAGATAACGTGGTGTGGTGGGGGGATATCCGCCATAGCCGTTAAAGGCTCAGAGGTTCAGGTTAGATCTTACCCATCTGCTTTTCGAGGCGACTTCGCCACAAGCGGCTACGAGTTTTTCGAGTCTCTGGCTTTGATGGACCATGCCAAAAACGTTGGGGAGGAGCTTGTCAAGCTTTTCGATGCTGAAAAATGTCCCTCTGGCGAAATGGATTTGATTTTGCGGGGAGACCAGCTGGCTCTTCAGATTCATGAAAGCTGTGGGCATCCAACGGAGCTTGACAGGGTTCTGGGAACTGAGGCTGACTACGCTGGAACAAGCTTTCTAACACCAGAAAAGCTTGGAAAATTCCGCTACGGTTCTGAAAAGGTGAACATCGTCGCCGATGCCACGGTGCCTATGGGACTTGGAACCTTCGGCTTCGACGATGAGGGTGTGAAGGCCAAAAAGGTTTACTTGGTTAAGGAGGGCATTTTTGTCGGCTATCAGAGTTCGAGGGAAACAGCGGCTCAGCTTGGGCTCAAGGAAAGTAGTGGCGGTATGCGGGCTGACTCGCCGCTTGCTTTGCCTATCATAAGGATGACAAACATAAACCTGCTTCCCGGCGACTATAGGGCCGATGAAATAATTGAAGACACTAAAGAGGGCATTTTAATGATGACCAACAGGTCTTGGAGCATAGACGACAAACGCATAAACTTCCAATTTGGAACAGAAATCGGCTGGCTCATAAAAAACGGGAGCATCGAGAAAATGGTTAAAAACCCAACGTATATGGGTGTGACACCTCAGTTCTGGGGTTCATGCGATGCTGTCAGCAGAGATGATTGGAAAATGTGGGGAACCCCAAACTGCGGGAAAGGTGTACCCGGGCAAGTCATGTACGTGGGGCATGGTTGCGGCACAGCCCGTTTCCGCAAGGTTCGTGTCGGCCTATTAAGGTAGGGAGGTGGGCGCCGTGAATGTCGAAAGGCTTAGGGAAATAGCCCAAAAAACAGTTGAGTACGCCTTGAAACGGGGCGTCAGCCAAGCGCAAGCCGTGGCGTTCATGGTTGACAACTCTTTGACACGTTTTGCAAACTCCCAGATTCACCAGAACGTTTCCCAAAAAATCGGCGGAGTCTCAATAAAAGTTGTTTTGGACAAACGGATAAGCACTGTTCAATCCAACACTCTTGAAGAGAAGGCCTTGAAGGAAGCGGTTGAGCAGGCGGTTAAAATTGCAAGAGCTTCCTCGCCGAACAAGGACTTCAAAAGCTTGCCGGAGCCTGAAGTCTGGGAACCCGTGCCTGAAGCCTTTGACAAGCAGACAGCCGGGTGCACTCCGAGTTCCAGGGCTGAAATGGTTGGAGACGCCATAAACGTGGCTCACTCTAAATCGCCTAAAGTGGCTGCCGTCGCCGGATACCTGTGTACGGGTTCGCTGGGCTACGCTGTTGCCAACTCTTTAGGGATTTCAGCGTGGGCTCAGCTTTCCTTGGCTTACATGAAAACTACCGTCATAGCGAGGGACGGAGACTCGGAGGGTTTCGGCGCAGCCCAGCAGTATTCTAGAAGGGTCGGCGACATTAAGCCATCAGTTTTGGCTGAAGACGCCGCGGACAAGGCTGTGCGAAGCCTCCATCCGGTGAAAGTTGAGCCCGGCGAATACGAGGTTGTCTTGTCGCCCCTAGCGGTGGCCGTTATCCTAGAATACATGGGCTACGTGGGCTTTTCAGCTAGATCCTACCAAGACGGCGAGTCCTTCGTCAAATTTTACGCGAACCAGCAGGTTTTCGACGGCAAACTTAACGTGGTAGATGATGCCAGAAACCCGAAAACCCTCTACGCGGTACCCGTCGACGGTGAGGGCGTTCCTAAAAGGCCGTTGGGGCTCATAACAAATGGTATGGTTTCAGAGAAAAGCATATGCTACAACTCCTTTACGGCTGGCAGGGAGGGCAAAAAGAGCACGGGGCATGCGCTTCCGCCTTTAGGTGATTTTTACAGCGAGATGCCCCTCCCCTACAACATGGTAATGCAACCGGGAGACGCCACATTAGAGGAGGCTATAGCCGACACGAGGCATGGTATATTCGTGAACACCTTCCATTACGTTAACCCGGTTGAGCCGACAAAGCTTGTGTTTACTGGACTAACAAGGGACGGAACGTTTCTCATCGAAAATGGCGAAATAACAAAGCCCATTGTGAATATGCGCTTCACAGACAGCATGCTATCAGCTCTGAAAGAAATTCCAATGATTGGTAAAGAGCTCTTAACCCTCGAAACAGCTACAGTGCCGATGATTAAACTGGAACAACTACGCTTCGTAGGCATATCAGCTTACTGAGTCCCTTTCCTTAGATGCGTAGAATGACGTTTACAACATACTTCTTTAACGTTTCGGCAAACTCGATGATTTTGTCCGGAGGGTATGGTTGTAGGTTTTTGTATTCTTCGCTTAGCGTGTCTCCTGGAATAAATTGTTGGAGGGCGTAATTTTCAGCGCCTTTGGCTATTTCGCCCATGCGGTTTATATCTGCTTCCTCGACGATTTTTGGCGCTACTGTGGTTCTGAACTCGTATCCAACTTTTCCACTCTTCAGAAGTTCGATGGTTTTTAGGAGCGCTTCTGCTTCCCTAGCCCCTAGGAGGTTGTATTTTTCTGGTGATGTTTTGAGGTCTAAAGCCACATAGTCCACGTGTGGGAGGCATTCCTCCAGAACAAGCGGGTTTAAACCGTTCGTGTCGAGTTTTACGGCGAAACCGCGTTCCTTAAGTTTTTTCAAGAAGCGGGGCAGTTCCTTATGGATGGTTGGCTCTCCACCTGTTACGACAACAGCGTCCACGTATTTTTTGCGTTCCTCAAGTATCTGGAGGGCTGTTTCCTCATTTAGAAATGGAGGTTTGGGGTCAACCACTATGCGCCAGTTATAGCAGTATGGACATCGGAGGTTGCAACCTGGCGTGAACAGTACGGCTGCCACCCGGTCTGGGAAGTCTACTAGGCTTGTCTTTCGCAGGCCGCTAAACTTCATTTCGGCGTTCACCGGGCCGCCACAGCTTGAGGTGTTATAACAGCCTTTTCGAAGGTTCTGCGTATGGCGTATTCAGCTTGTTTTCCATCGTTCCACTGGTCTACTGGGCGGAGGTAGCCAACAACCCGCGAGTAAACTTCGCATCTGAATCCGCAGCGTGGACACTGCTTATGTTCACCGCTCAGGTAGCCATGAGTTGGGCAGACGCTGAAGGTCGGCGTCAAAGTGAAGTATGGTATGCGGAAGTTCCATGTTACTTTGCGGACTAGCTCCGCCGCGGACTTCCACGAGTGTAGGCGTTCGCCGAGATATATGTGGAAGACCGTTCCGCCTGTGTAGAGGGGTTGAAGCTTGTCTTGGTGTTCCAGAGCCTCGAAGAGGTCTCCGTCCCAGTCCACAGGCAGCTGAGTCGAGTTTGTGTAGAATGGCTCAGCGCCCTTAGATAGGTACTTTTCATTAGCCACCACGATGTCTGGGTATTTACGTTTGTCTATACGTGCAAGCCTATAACTGGCGCCCTCAGCGGGTGTTGCCTCCAAATTGTAGATGTTGCCGGTCTCTTCCTGAAAGTCTGCGAGTTTCTCTCGCATGAAGTTTAACACTTTAACCGCGAATTCGAGGCCTTCCGGCAAGGCTATGCTGTATCCGAAAAGGTTTTGGATGGCCTCGTTCATGCCCACTAGGCCTATGGTTGAGAAGTGGTTTTTCCAGTATTTTCCAAAAGCCTCCTTTACGCCGCGGAGATACCGCCTAGAGTACGGGTACAAGCCTTTCTCCGTGAACTGCTCCAAAACTTTGCGTTTTATTTCCAAACTGTCTTTGGCTAACTCCATGAGCGTTTCTAGACGTTCAAAGAACTCGTCCTCGTCTTTGGCTAGATAGCCAATCCTTGGAAGGTTTATGGTTACTACGCCTATGCTGCCCGTGAGCGGGTTGGCCCCGAAAAAGCCTCCGCCACGTTTGCGAAGTTCCCGATTGTCTATTCTTAGGCGGCAGCACATGCTGCGAACATCTTCGGGTTTCATATCGCTGTTCACGAAGTTTGAGAAATATGGCGCCCCATATTTGGCGGCAACCTCGAAGATTTCTTGGGACACTGGCGATTCCCATTCAAAGTCTTTTGTTATGCAGTATGTGGGTATGGGGAACGTGAAAACCCTCCCCTTAGCGTCGCCTTGTCTTAAAACCTTGGCGAAAGCAAGGTTGAACATTTCCATCTCTTTTTCCATTTCGCCGTAGGTGGCGTCCATCACTCTTCCGCCTATTATTACGGGCTCGTCCTTCATGAAGTCCGGGGCCTTCAAGTCCAGTGTCACGTTCGTGAAGGGTGTTTGGAAGCCTACCCTGGTTGGCACATTCATATTGAAGAAGAACTCCTGGAGGGCTTGCTCCACCTCTTTTTGGCTTAAACCATCATAGCGTATAAACGGCGCAAGGTAGGTGTCAAAGTTTGAGAAGGCCTGGGCGCCCGCCGCCTCGCCTTGCAATGTGTAGAAAAAGTTCACAACTTGGCCTAAGGCGGTTCTAAAATGTTTAGCTGGTGTGCTTTCAATCTTGCCTGGCACTCCTCCGAAACCAGTTAACAGCAGGTCTTTTATGTCCCAGCCCACGCAGTATGGTCCAAGCACTCCTAGGTCGTGGATGTGGAAATCGCCTGAGAAGTGGGCTTCTGCTATGTTGGGCGGGTATATGCGGCTTATCCAGTATTTGGCTATAACAGTTGAAGATAAATAGTTGTTTAAGCCTTGCAGCGAATAGCTCATATTAGAGTTTTCTTTAACCCGCCAGTCCTCCATCTCCAAGTACTGGTCAACAAGATCCGCCTGGCTTAAGAGGGCCGCCAACTCCCGTATGTCTTGGTGCTGTTTGCGGTAGAGAATGTAGGCTTTAGCCGTCCGCGCATGGCCGTTTTCTATTAAGACTTTCTCCACAACGTCTTGGATTTCTTCAACTGTGGGGACACCATCCTCGCCGAAACGCTTCTTCAGCTCTGCCACCACTTGGTCGCTTAGCTTCTTGGCCAGTTCCCGGTCTTTTCCACCAACCGCTTTGGCAGCTTTCCAAATGGCGTTTGTTATACGCTCTTGGTCGAAGGGTTCTAACCGTCCATCACGTTTCCTAACAAACTTCACGTTTTATTCACCTCTTGGAGCACGCGACGGAAGTCCTCCGGCTCTTCAAATCGGCGGTACACTGAGGCGAAACGCACGTAGGCCACGCGGTCAAGGTTTTTCAGGTGTTTCATCACAAGGTCGCCGATTTCCTGGGAAGAAACTTCCTCCTTACCGAGCTGCATGAGCTCCTGCCTAACCTTTTCGGCTAAGCTGCGGATTTGCTCCATGGTTACGGGTCTTTTTTCGCAGGCCTTCTGCAATCCTCTAATGATTTTGTTTATGTCAAAGCGTTCTATTCTTCCGTCGCGTTTCCGGACCATAAGTTCGATGGTTTCAATGTACTCATATGTTGTGAAGCGTCTTCCGCAGTTGCTGCACTCCTTACGTCTTCTTATGGTGTTGTCCGCCGAGTCACGAGTTTCCAGGGTTTTGATGTTTTCCGAACCACAGTATGGACATCTCATAAAGACTTCACGTCGCGTGCGCCAACTAAATTTAGTGTTTTAAACTATTTTCATACGCTAAACGTAGTGTTGCTTTTAACCATTTATGCAGCAAAAATTTAAAACCTGGCATAAGTTCAAACCTAAAATATACAAAATCCAGTAGCGTTCAGTTGAAAACAAAACCCGAAAGCTCACCTCTAAACGCAAGAATGAAACGAAAAGGGTTCTAAAAATAAAAAACTATTTTTAAAAAAGATTTTTGCACAATATAATTACATAAAATTCTCGTAATGGAACGAAAATCCGTTAAAAGTTAAAGCCAACTCAAAACGCCACGTCAAAACTTGACGTGCTGAGAATGTTTTTGAAGAGGCATCTGCTCCATTGCTAAAATTTACATGGGAGAGTCAACACAATAAACTTTGGTGGTTGTGGGGCTTTAAAGGCTTGGGTTTGCTTACGTGGTTTGATCCTTGGCGTTCACCCCTCTGCACTTGTCCGCCCAAGTTAACGTTTAACCCTTACACTGGATGTGATCACCGCTGTGTTTATTGTTATGCGTCCAGTTACATTCCCCGTTTCTATGAATGCCGCCCCAAAAAAGACTTGGTTTCAAGGCTTAAGCGAGAAGCCGTTAAATTACGGGGTGAGCTGGTTTCTATTTCAAATTCCTCAGATCCCTATCCAACAATTGAGGCAGAGAAGGGCTTAACTAGGCGTTGCCTCGAGGTTCTGGCGGAGTGCAATTGCCGCATCCAGATAATAACTAAGTCGAACATCGTTTTAAGGGATGTGGACCTTTTGAAACAAACGTCCTCTATGGTGGCTTTGACGATAACAACAGACGACGAAGAAACGGCTAGAATTCTTGAACCCTACGCTCCACCTCCCAGCGAGCGTATTAAGGCCGCTGAAAGGCTTTTGGTTGAGGGTATACCCGTGGCTGTGCGCATAGACCCCGTAATCCCCTTTGTAAATGAGAACCCGGAAACCCTGATTAAAGTGTTGGCGGAGATAGGCGTCAGGCAAGTAACCGCATCCACGTACAAGGTTAAGATGGACAACTGGCAGAGGCTAAGCCTAGCCATGCCGAAAACAGCCGAAAAACTGAAACCCCTCTACTTTGAAAGGGGCGAAAAACTTGGACGGTACATTTATCTGCCTAGGGAGCTGAGGCTTAGGCTGTTGGAGAACGTCGCGACGCTGGCGAAAAAGTATGGGATGCTGTTTGCCGCGTGCCGTGAAGGCTTAAAAGGCTTAAACACTGCTCCAACTTGCGATGGCTCATGGTTGATAAAGGGGAAAGCCCAAAGGGAACCTACCAGAACCCCTCACACGTAAGCTTAACCTCAGCCTCAAAGACCTAAGCCAGCCGTTGTAAAAGTGAAATTGTATCGCCCACTCGACAGCCTTATCCAATCGCTTATGAAGGTTGTTTGCTGCTTTGGGAGGCAATTTGGCTCCAGACCGCTTTTTCGCCCTTCAGAATCTTCACCGTCCACAAAGCGTTGCCACTTTTGACATGAACCTCACCTGCACGGATTCATGGAGGAACCGCACCTCAAACTCCACGCGTTTAACGTCGGCGCCCACTGTGAAAGAAACTGAAAAGCTGACCAAAACCTGGGATAGGTTAACGCCAAATAAGCGGCTAAAACCCCAATAGCCATGAACCCAGCCACTAAACAAACGGCTCTCCTAGACACCGTCAACACAGAACCTCCATTCAGATTAGATTTAAAACACGGTTGAATATGGATTGTGGAGGTAAAATCAATATTAACCATAAACAGCTGAAACAGCCAAAATCTAACAGGAGATCAGCGAAAAGAGGGAACAGTCAAGCCCGTGGCAGAGGCAGTCAAGGGATTTAACTCAAAAAGCATGTTGGAGCCATACAGCAGAAGTAGTATGCCAACCTATTCATATTCATATGGCAAATATTAAATCTAAGCACCAGGTAAGAATTGAGTGGTAGCGGATGTCAAAGCCAAAATCTAGAGACGAGGAAATATTGCAAGTTTTGAAGGAGATTAAGGCCCTATTAGAGCCTAAACCACCGCCACCACCTCCGCCACCGCCCAAAGGCTTATGGAAGGAGTTCCTCGACTTCATTTCCAAGTACAAGGTCATGGGAATGGCTGTGGCTTTCATTCTTGGCTTATACCTAGGCGCTTTGGTTCAAGCCCTCGTAAACGACCTAATCATGCCAATAATAACGTTATTAATGCCTGGAGTGGAGTGGGAGGTCTTCGTTATAGGACCTTTCCGTATTGGTCACTTTGTAGGTGCCTTAATAACGTTTCTAATTGTAGCGTTTGTTGTCTTTCTGATAGTTAAAATAACCAAAAAGTGGGGAATTGAATAGAAGATCCTAAACCCTTTTATTTGCTTCGTGGAATGCAACTCATGAAGGCTTAGAAGCGGCTGTAAGAGGATGATTATCAGAGAGGTTTACGCTAAAACTATCCTGTCCAGGTCGAAGGTTTTAGACTATGTTGTGAACCCATACGTTGGCTGCGAACACGGCTGCACATACTGCTACGCCCGCTATGTGAAGAGGTTCACAGGCCACACTGAACCTTGGGGCAGCTTTGTGGACGTGAAGATCAACGCGCCGACGCTGCTTCAACGGGAAACCCGGAACAAGAGGGTTGGAAGGGTTTGGGTTAGCGGGTTCTGCGACCCTTACCAACCTCTTGAAAGGCGGTACAACTTAACGAGAAGATGTCTCGAAATCCTTCTGAAAAAGGGTTGGCCAGTCACCGTTCAAACTAAATCCACCCTTGTGCTGCGAGACATGGACGTTTTAAAAGGAAGCAAGGAGGTTGAAATCCTCTTAACAATCACGACAGCCGACGAGAATATTAAACAAATCTTCGAACCTAAAGCTCCACCTATAAAGGAGCGACTGCAAACCTTAGAGAAACTTCACTCGGCTGGAATCAGAACAGGCGTAATGATCGCGCCTCTGCTGCCGAAGGCTGAAGACTTAATTAAGGAGATCGTCGGCAAAGCGGATTACGTGTTAGTTGACAAAATGAACTACCACTACGCGGACTGGGTTTACAGGAAGCATGGCCTCGAGTACGCTATGACCAACGAGTTTTTCTCTCAAAAGAAACTTGAGATGGCCGCCCTCCTTGAAAGGGAGGGAATTCCCTATAAGTTTGAATTTTAAAACACCGCCACTTCACGGCAAAGTTATTATTTTTGCTCCAATTTTGACTCGTCTAGCATGAGCCTCCACTATGTTAGGCTCAGGATTGGAGAAAAGGCTCATTTTAAATGTTTGAGATGTGGAAATTGTTGCGGCAGCGGGCCAAACGTGGGGCTCACAGCCTTCGACATACTTAGAATAGCCCGTTTTTTAGATGTGGACTGGCGGGAATTAAAGGGACGCTACATTGTGGCTGTCCTAGCCGACATTATTGCCGTTCCAACCCTTCGCGGCAAAATAAACGGCGAATGCGTTTTCCTAGAAAACGTGAACGGTAAACCCTCATGCAGCATTTACCCTGCCCGTCCCATGAGGTGCAGGCTTTATCCGTTCATGCCCTACAGCCCAAGCGACATCGAGACGATTTACCTGGACACGTGTTGCCCTGGCATAAATGCTGAAAAAGAGGTGGACCCTCCATGGGATTGCCTGGGGCAATACTGTTTAGAGATTAAAACCCATTATGATAGGCTTTACGGTCTAATCTTCCAAGAGGGCTGCGACCCCCTAGAAGCTCTAGAAAAAACCATAGAAGAGTGTGCAAAGAGAAGTGTCCAAACTTCCAGCGTATGAAAACATTTTAAACCCAAAGGCTATAAAGTGTTTGAGGGGCCTTCTACTTGCTGCTAGTCAGAGATGTGATGGTGACAGACGTCGTCACAGTGGAGCCCACGGTTGATGTTCGACGGGCAGTTAGGGTTATGAATGACTTCGAAATAGGATGCCTAATTGTCGTTGAGGCTGGCCGGGTCGTCGGTGTACTGACGGAAAGAGATGTGCTTAAACGGGTTGTAGATGAGGGCCATAAACCCGAAGAAACCACCGTTGGAGAGATTATGTCTAAACCGCCCATAACCATAAGCCCAGACGCAGACCTCGAAACCGCCATAAAAGTCATGTTCAAAAACAAAATCAAAAAGCTTCCAGTTGTTGAAAACGGAAAACTGGTTGGACTTGTCACATTCACAGACCTTGTCCGCGCCCAACCAGCCTTAATTCAAACAATAAAAAGGCTCATGGAAGCTTACGAACTGCCTAAAAGCCTAAGCAAAGTAGTGAAGTACTACATTGTCTAGCACACGATAGCCAGACTTGAGAAGCTGGGCATTTTTAATGTAAGCTAGTATTTGATGCTGAGATAGAGTAGAACGATTAAAGCTGCAAATGTGAAGAGATCCGGCAGTAG
>CAZRXM010000008.1:9607-28242 GCA_964604045.1 uncultured Candidatus Bathyarchaeia archaeon | reverse complement strand
CGACGAACTTCCTATTTATGAAGAACTGAAAACCAGAGAAAAGTATGATGTTTGGCTTTTGTCGGTGAAAAAGTGCAGGTTCGCTTTATGATGTTGAAGGAGATAAGCGAAAATGTGTATGGGCTTTTCTTAAAAATCGGTGAAGTGAAGTGCAGGACGAAAGTGTTTAGCGGGGGGGGGGAGCAATATCAGACGGCAGCGAGGTTCTACTGCTTTTCAGCGATGAAAGAGATGAGATAAGTGCCCATATGGCCTGACCATCCAGGCTTAGTGGCACTAGCAAAGGACTACTTCAACTACTTATAGAAGGAGTCAGAAGAGTGAAACTTTAAAACCAGCGTTTCAGCTGTGAATAACTTTTAGAGATGGAATATAGTGCGGGTCAAAGTTAGGGTTACCGGCATAATTCAAGGTGTAGGATTTCGCCCCTTCATATACCGAACAGCCATAAAAAACGGTTTGAAAGGCTATGTAAGAAATATGGGCGATGCTGGCGTTGAAATCCTTCTAGAAGGCGAGGAAAACGCCATCAACAACTTCTTAAGGGATTTGAAGGAGAAGAAGCCGTCTCTGGCGCAGATTTATGAAATTATAACAACGAAGCTTGAAGGCGAAAACCAGTATACTAACTTCACAATCGAGAAAAGTTCTGAGGAGTCTGAGCTTTCAGGTTCTATTATTCCGCCAGACGTAGCCATATGCGACGAGTGCCTAAAAGAATTGAGGGAGAAGGACAACCCAAGATATGAATACTTTTTTATAACGTGCACTGATTGCGGTCCAAGATATACGATTATTGAGAGGCTTCCCTACGACCGTGAAAACACAACCATGCGAGAATTTCCCACGTGCAGCTTCTGCCAAAAAGAGTATGAAGACCCCTTGAATAGGCGTTTCCACGCACAAACTGTGGCGTGCCCAAAATGCGGACCAAAAGTTTACCTAACCACATGCAATGGCGAGCTGGTTCCCGCTAATGACCCGATAAGGGAGGCTGGCAAACTGCTTGCGGAAGGCTTTATTGTTGCCATCAAAGGGTACGGCGGCTTTCACGTGGCAGCTTCAACAATAAAGGATGCGCCTTTGGTAAGGCTTAGGGAGGCAAAGCATAGGAGGCAGAAGCCTTTCGCCATCATGGCGCGAAGCCTAGAGGCTGTTAGATCTTTCGCTGAAGTAAGCCCCAAGGAAGCTGAGCTTTTAACGTCTCCCACTCGTCCAATAGTGTTGTTGAGGAAAAGCGCCGGCTACTACTTATCCGAGCTTGTTGCTCCGGGTTTACACAACGTTGGCGTTATGTTGCCCTACACAGGTTTACACTACATGCTTTTCGACGAAGTCGACGACCCGGCTTTCGTTATGACAAGCGCCAACCCACCTAATCAGCCCATAGTTAAAGACGACGATGAAGCCTTGAAAACGCTAGGCGGCATAGTCGACTATTTCCTCTTCCATAATAGACGGATTGCCCACCGGTGCGATGACTCGGTGATGCGGGTGCACGGCGAAAAACAGGTTTTCATAAGACGTTCAAGGGGCTACGCCCCTGCGCCGGTTATGCTTAGGGAGAAGGTCCGAAGATGCGTTTTGGCCTTGGGGGGAGAGCTAAACAACACGGCGTGTATTCTAAACGGTGAAAAAGCTTTCATATCTCAGCACATTGGCGACGTGGAAAATGTGGAAACCCGCATATTTCTTAAAAACGCCGCTGAACACCTAGCCCGCCTAACCAACAGTAGGGTTGAGGTTGTTGCGTGTGATTTACATCCAAAATTTACGACGACAAGACTTGCCAAAGAATTGGCTTCTTTAAATGGTTGGCATCTTGTCCAAGTGCAGCATCACTTCGCTCACGTTACCGCCTTGATGGCTGAACACGGCGTCGACGAGCTTGTTGGGGTTTGCTGTGACGGCTACGGTTATGGAGTCAACGGTGAGGCTTGGGGCGGCGAAATAATTTTTGCCTCACGCAACTCCCTCGAAATAAAACGCGTAGCCCATCTTGAAGAACAGCCGATGGTGGGCGGAGATCTGGCAACCCGATATCCCCTTAGAATGGCGGCGGGAGTCCTATATAAAAAGGTTAGTGTAGATGGCTGGCTTTTGAAGAACCGGCAGCTTTTCCCCCACGGTGAGAGGGAAGTTAGCCTGATCCTCCAGCAGCTTGAAAGCGGGTATGGTGTAATTATGACAACGAGTTGTGGAAGGGTTTTAGACGCTGCGGCTGCCATTTTGGGACTGTGCTATGAACGCACCTATGAGGGTGAGCCGGCCATGAAGCTGGAGTCAGCGGCTGTAAGTGGTAGAGATGTTCTTCAGCTTAAGCCAGTGGTTAAGGGAGACGTTCTTGAAACTACGGGCATGCTTCTTGAAGTTTTCGAAGAAATGGGGAAGCACACCGTGGCCGATCTGGCTTTCTCTGTTCATGCCTACCTAGCCAAGGGCTTAGCTGAGCTTGCCATTGAAAAAGCCCTGGAAAACGACGTCAAGGTGGTCGGTTTTTCGGGCGGGGTCGCATGCAATGAAATCTTCACGAGGATGATGCGTGAACTTGTGGAAGCAGCTGGTTTACGTTTCCTCGTCCACGAGGCTATCCCCCCAGGTGACGGCGGCTTATCTTTTGGGCAAGCTGTTTACGCTGGGCTCTTCCAATTTGAGACGTAACCGTTTTATTGATGCCTACCTCCTTTTCAATGATAGCCATGTGCCTAGCCATTCCCGCGAAAGTTGTTAAGATTCAGAATGGTAAAGCCGAGGTAGATTTTGGAGAAGGCGTTTTAAGAGAGGTTGACATTTCTTTGGTGGAAGTTAAGGTTGGCGAATATGTTCTGGTGCATGCTGGCTACGCCATCCAAGTGCTTAGCCGAGAAGAAGCTGAAGAAACACTTCGGCTGTGGCGTGAGCTTTTAGAAACTGAAAGTTCGCTTCAACCAAAGTAGACGCGGTTGTTTGGAATGGCTGAGCATTTAAGGTTTAGAGATTCAGACTTAGCCAAACGAATAGTTAGTAAGATACGAGAAATAGCGCCAAAAAGGGATATTGTAAAAATTTGCCACATTTGCGGCACCCATGAATGGACCATAACTCACTACGGCTTACGGAGCCTACTTCCCCCCACGGTTGAGGTCATAGCCGGTCCAGGCTGCCCAGTGTGTGTTACACCCGCTTCGGAAGTGGATGAGGCTGTCGCCCTCGCTCTTAAAGGTGTTGTTGTCACGTGTTTTGGAGATGTTCTACGGGTTCCGGGTTCTGAAAGGTCTCTTTTGGACGCTAAGGCTGAGGGTGCTGATGTTCGAGTTGTTTACAGCGTCATGGACGCCGTCCATATGGCTGGGAAGGAGCCGAATAAGGAGTTCGCTTTTTTCGCCATAGGGTTTGAAACTACGGCTCCGTCCACAGCCATTGAGGTTCTACGAAAGCCCCCTAAAAACCTCAGTTTTCTAGTTTCCCATAGGCTTATCCCACCGGCAATGGAGCTTCTGCTTGGGATAGGCGACCTCCACATAGACGGCTTCATCGCCCCGGGGCACGTGAGCACCATTATAGGTTTGAAGGCTTATGAGGTTTTTCCCAAAGCCTACCGTATGCCAACAGTTGTAGCTGGCTTCGAGCCTTTAGACGTGTTGTTCGCCATATACATGATTTTGAGGCAGATAAAGGAAGGCACCGCATGCTTGGAAAACGAGTATGTTAGGGCTGTAAGCTGGGAAGGCAACCTTAAAGCCCAAGAGGTCATGCAGAAAGCCTTCAACGTTGTGGATGGTGAATGGCGGGGTCTTGGAAAGCTTCCATATTCAAAATTCGCCCTAAAAGAGGATTATGCTGTATACGATGCGAGAGAAAAGTTCGGAGTACGCATATCGCGGGGCAGAGACCTGCCACCCGGGTGTCAATGCCACCTTGTAATGATTGGAAAAATAAAGCCCACGGAATGCCCGCTCTTCATGAATGCTTGCACACCGCAGAAACCGGTGGGTGCATGCATGGTGAGCATAGAGGGAACTTGTCGAATTTGGGCTAAATTCTCCATGGTGTAAAAGCTTTTATTGGGGATGCAACATACCAGAAATCACTTTTGAGTGAGGTATGAAAAGTGAGCCTTGAATCAAACAGAGTTTTGGGAGGTGTAGGCGCAGTACTCATGGTCATAAGCATCCTCGGCTTGTTTATATCGTTTCCCGTCACACTACTCCTACTAATAGTCGGAGCAATCTTGGTTTTAATCGCCCTAAAGGGTTTCGCAGACCACTACCAGGACGGCGGTATATTCAACAACGCCCTGTACGGATTCATCACCGTAATCGTTGGTATAGTGGCAACTATCGCCGTGTTTGTTATGCTTCTCCTACACATGCTGACTGAAATCTCCATCAATTGGACTAACCCTGTGGAGATTCAACAAAACCTCATGAGCAACATGAATGTTGTTTGGCGAATCGCCGGAACAGCCATCGGAGCCTTAATAGTGTTTTACATATCAGCCGTTGTTTCCGCAATTTTGTTTAGAAAGGCCTTGGACGCGTTGTCTGCTAGATCTGGTGAGAAGATTTTTGGAACGGCTGGTTTGGTCTGGCTTATAGGCGCGGTACTAACGGTGATTCTGATTGGCTTGTTGATCATTTGGATTTCATGGATACTTATGGCCGTAGGCTTCTTCTCAATAAAAACTGTACAGGCTCAAACTCAGCCAGCGGCGCCCCCATTGCCTCAACCGCCACCACCCCACCGTGACCCTAATTTCTTATGATTAAGCTTAAAACATTAAGAATCGAACACTGTGTGTAGGCGTATTCAAAATGAGCGGTGAAAACGAAAGAGCCTATTCGGGTAAATGTATCGATTGCGGTTCGCCTCTGGTTTTGTACGAGATGGATTTCGAGAAGAACCGTAAAGTTATGCAGTGCACCCGCTGTGGGCTTTTCCACTTCTATAAAAAAGACTTCTTTGGAAGGTGGAAGCTGGTAAAGGCTGGAAGGATTTCAGACCTCTGGAGAAAACCAAAATAGCATGCTAGCATATTCTTGGAACGGGGTCTCCAACCGGTCTGGGAATTATTCTTTTTCCGCCAATCACCGTCTGCATGGCAACTAGGTTAAACGCGTCTGTGGCTTCACCTATTATCTGGGCTTCCTTTCCCTCTTCGGTTGTCCTCAAAAATTCTAGGAGTTCTTCAGCTTTCTCTTTAACCACACCTATGACTATTTTACCCTCGTTTCCAATTTCGAGAGGGTCTAAGCCTAACATTTCGCAAGCCGCCTTAACATCATTTCTTATGGGGATCTTGTCTTCATAGATTAGGATGCCCACGTGGGATTTTTCGCTAAACTCGTTTAAGGCGTCAGCTAAACCGCCGCGGGTTGGGTCCTTCATGGCTGTTACGCCGCCTACTTCGCCGAGGAAACGTTGCACTAGACGGTTTAAAGGCTTCACGTCTGATTTTATGCCGCTTCCGAAGTTCAACCCCTCTTGAGCGGATAGGACAGCCAAGCCATGATCGCCTATGGTTCCGGAAAGGATTATTTTATCTCCGGGTTTGAGATTTGAATCCAAAATCCAACGCGTTTTAAAGTCGCCTCGAAACCGTCTCACAACGTTTAGGTTTTTCTCCAAGGCTTCAGTTCTCCTGCCTACGCCTGAAATGTTTATGACACAGCCGCCGAGGCTGCCCTTCTCCACAACCTTCGTGTCGCCCGTAACTATGGTTACGCCTGCCTCCTCGCATGTCCGCCTCATGCTCGCCAAAATCCTTTCAAAATCGGACAAAGCTAGCCCTTCTTCAAGTATGAAGCCACATGCTAAGGCGTAGGGTTCAGCTCCTAAAACCGCTATGTCGTTGACAGTGCCTGAAACAGCTAAGCGTCCAATGTCTCCACCTGGGAAGAATATGGGTTTCACGGCATGAGAGTCACTTTTCAAAACTATGTCACCGACGACCGCCGCATCATCCAAAGCCTCCAACGGAACTTCCGCGCCGCTGAGACCGCCAAAATGTTTCACAACGTAATTTTTGACTAGTTCATGCATCACTATTCCGCCGGCTCCATGCAACATAGTTATAACGCCTTTAATTACAGTCAAGTCTCTCACCGTTCAGCTTGGATACTAGGTTGTGGCTGGAAATAAATGAATCGCAACTTTTGACTGCACCAAGCCGATTGTCCCATCCCCCTCTCCACTCTCCAGTTTTATGTGGCGTTCCAGCCCACGCCTTTTAAAGTGTATTCATGTCTGCAGCCCTGTCTGAAACAGCTTCAACCGAATGGAAAACCATATAAATCGCCACGCAACTGTTCAATTGCACAGTTGGAGAGTCTATCAAGTGCCAGAATGGGGATACTCGATACCTGAGGAAGCCTTAGACCCTGAGAAAACTGTTAAGGCTAGCGGGCGAGAGATTAGGGTATCCCATAAAGCAGCCCGTGAAATATGTAAAACTATAAAGGGGATGACTCTTACTGAAGCTAAAAAATATCTGCGTGACGTGATCGCCAAAAAGAAAGCCGTTCCCTTCACAAGGTTTAAAAAGAAAGCAGCCCACCGCCACGGTATGGAAAAAGCTTATGCGGGCAGGTATCCGGTGAAAGCAGCTAAACAAATACTGAAAATCCTTGAAAACGCGGAGGCCAACGCTGAAAACAAGGGTCTTGACACTGAAAAGCTTAAAATAATTCACGCTTCAGCCTACCCGGGAATGAAGATTAAACGTTACATGCCCAGGGCTTTTGGAAGGGCAACCCCGAAGTTTGAAACCCTAACCCACGTAGAGCTTGTTTTAGAGGAACAGCCTGAAGCAGCCGTGGAGGAGGCTTAAAATGGCAGTCGTAAAACATTTTATATCCAAGGCCAAAAAGAGGGCGAAGATAGACGAATTTCTGCAGAAAAAGCTTGAAAAAGCTGGGTATGGCGGGGTAAACATTGCTGAAACCCCTCTTGGCACCCACATTGTAATTTATGCCATGCGCCCTGGGCTTGTTATAGGTAGAAGTGGTGAAACCATAAGGGAGCTTGCCAAAATACTGGAGGAGAAGTTTGGCGTTTCAAACCCGCAGATCTCCGTTTCCGAAATAGAGGTTCCCGAACTGAACCCTTACATTGTCGCCACCCGGATAGCATCGGCCCTTGAAAGGGGCGTCCACTTCAGAAGGGCGGGTTTCTGGGCTTTAAACCAGATAATGGAAGCTGGAGCCCTTGGAGCGGAGATAATAATCAGCGGTAAGCTTAGAACCGAAAGAGCCCGCTACGAGAAGTTTAAGGCCGGCTACTTGCCGAAGTGCGGGGACCCTGCTATTAAGTACATGCGGAAGGCTGAAGTTCACGTGCAGCTTAAACCCGGAATCTACGGGATCAAGGTTAGAATAATGCCCCCGGACGCCAAGTTTCCGGACAAAATCCAGATTGTGGAGTCTCTACCAGAAAAAGCCGCAGAAAGCCAGGAGAAAGCAGCGTCGGAAACGGAGGAGAAGGTTAAGGAAGAAAGCGGGGAGGCTGCTGAGTAAATGCCGATAATCAGGGTTAAAGAGATAAGAGAGATGTCTCCAGAGGAGCGGGCTAAAAAACTTCAGGCGTTCCGTACAGAGCTTGTTAGGTTAAAAACCATGGTTAAGGCTGGCGGCGCAGTTGAGAATCCTGCAAGGATAAAGGAGTTGAGGAAGGCTATTGCCAGAATACTGACAATTGATAACGAGGAGAAGCGCAGCAAGGCGGGGGCGCAAGTTTTAAGGGAAGGAGGCGGGAACAAGTGAAAGTTACGCCTGACATAATCCGGTACGAGTTCATAGGCACCGAGGCTAAAGTTGTTAAAAGCGCAAACCCATACAGCGTTGGGATAAAGGGTAAGGTTCTAAATGAAACGCGAAACACTTTTACGATACTCCATAACGGCGAAAGGAAAATGATTATAAAGGAAACATCCGTTTTCCACTTTAAATTTCCTGACGGCACTGTTGTGGAGATTGACGGCAAACTTCTTGTAGGGCGCCCTGAGGACCGCCTTAAAAAGCGGGTTAGGAGGTTGTGGTAGTGGCGTTGACCTTTAAGAAGCCCGAGAAAACGTGCAACGACCGGAATTGCCCATTTCACGGGAAACTTACGATAAGGGGAAAGATCCTTGAGGGTGTTGTGGTAAGCGCCAAAATGGATAAAACAGTTATAGTGTGGCACGACTACCTAAAATACGTCCCAAAATTTATGAGGTATGAAAGGCGCCACAGCCGGATACCAGCCCACAACCCGCCGTGCATAGACGCCAAAGAAGGTGATTATGTCACCATAGCTGAGTGCAGACCCATAAGCAAAACCGTTTCCTTCGTTGTAGTAGAGAAAAAGGAGAGGGAGACAAAGGGGTTTTAGTAAATGGCTGCAAAGGCTAAGACCAGGGGACTTGTCGCTAAAGGAGTAATTGCTCAAAGACCGAGAATAACTAGAGGGCTACCTGTGGGGGCAGTTCTAAAGTGTGCAGACAACACAGGGGCGAGGGAACTGCGCCTCATCCAAGTGGTGGGCTATAAGGGGCGGAGAGGCCGCCTGCCTTCTGCTGCTGTTGGAGACCGTGTAGCGGTTTCTGTCAAGCGGGGGACGCCGGACATGCGCAAGAAAATTTTCCACGCAGTTATAGTTCGGCAAAGGATGCCTTTCCGCAGAGCTGACGGCGTTTGGGTTCAGTTCGAAGACAACGCTGCAGTGATAATAACCCCAGAAGGCGAAATGAAGGGTTCTGAAATCCGCGGTCCCGTGGCGAAAGAGGCGGCTGAAAGGTGGCCCAGAATAGCCAGTGCAGCCAGCATAATCATATAGCGAGGTGAAGTGCCGTGCAGGTTGCTGTTAAAACATCTTCAAAACCCTCCAAACAGAGAAAGCTGCTGTTCCAAGCCCCAGACCACGTACGCTACAAACATTTCGCCGCCCCATTGTCTCCGGAGCTTAGAAGAACCTACGGGATTCGAAGCCTACCGGTAAGACGCGGAGACACTGTGAGAGTTATGAGGGGCGACCACAAGGGTTTCGAAGGAAAAGTTTCCCGCGTGAATAGGAAGAAATACCGCGTATACATTGAAGGCTTAACAAGGGAAAAAGTCGATGGAACAACAGTTTTTGTTCCAGTTCACCCGTCAAAAGTCATGATAACCAAACTTAACTTAGAAGACAAGTGGCGGAGGCAAATCTTGGAGAGAAAAAAGAAGGGGAAAGAGGCGGTGGAAGTAGAAAAAGCCGCCGAGAAAATCGAAAAACCCTCGGAGACGGCAATTGAAGCGAAACCAGAAGCGGAGGAAAAGCCAAAGGCAGAAAAGCTTCCTCCAGCTGAAGAGAAAGAAAAGCCTAAAACGAGAAGACGGACGGCAAAAAAGGCTGTAGGAGGGGAAGGAGAGGAAGAAAAAGCAAAAATGGAGAAGAAGACTCGTACAAGGAAAAAGAAGACGTCGGAGGAGCAGAAAGTTGGGTAAAAAAGGAGGTTCAACAGCTCTTAAACGTAAACCAGCGCCGAAAATCTGGCCCATCCATAGGAAAGAATATGTCTGGGTTGTAAAACCTACACCTGGCCCCCACTCCCTAGAAAAATGTTTACCCTTAACCATAGTGCTACGGGAAATCCTTGGATTTGCAAAGACTAGAAAAGAGGCGAAAATAATAGTTTCTCAAAGAAAGGTTTACGTTGATGGAAGGGTTAGATGCGAAGACAAATTTCCAGTCGGATTAATGGATGTTGTTTCGTTCCCGGAAATAGACAAACACTTCCGCGTTCTACCATCCTACAAGGGTTTGATTCTCCACCCCATCTCAAGGGAAGAAACAACCTTTAAGCTTTGCAGAATAGAGAACAAAACAATGGTCAAAAACGGGCATATACAGCTGAACCTCCACGACGGCTCAAACGTCCTCATAAAAGTAGCGGACCCCAAAAACCCGCATGAAGACGTTTATAAAACTTTCGACACTGTTCAGCTGAGTATCCCAGACAGGCAAATTCTTGGACACATAAAGATGAAGGAGGGGGGTTTTGCATTAATAACCGGTGGCAAGAACATGGGAAAATACGGTCGAATCGTCGAAATAGGATATGTGAAGGGTAGAAAACGCAGAGAAGCCATTGTAACGTTAGAGGATGAAAAGGGGAACCGTTACCAAACAATTCTGGACTTCGTGTTTGTGGTAGGCGAAGAAAAACCCCTCATATCCCTACCGGAAATTTCGGGGGCTGTGCAGAATGTCAGAGGATGAAATTAGGAAGCAGTGGGAAGAAAAACCTATGCTTAAACCGAGGATAGAGAAAGTTGTTGTAAACATTTGCGTGGGGAAGTCTGGAGAACCCCTTGAGAAAGCGGCTAAAGTTTTGAAGGATTTAACAGGGCAGAATCCATGCAAGAGGAAGGCCAAGAAAACGATAAGAGATTTTGGAATTCGGAGGGGTGAACCCATAGCGTGTGTGGTTACGCTTAGAAAACAGAAAGCCGTAGAATTCTTGAAGAGGGTTTTGCACGCTGTTGACTATAAGCTCCCGAAAAGCCGTTTTGATAATCGTGGAAACTTTTCTTTCGGCATAAAGGAACATATAGAAATCCCGGGGGTAAAATATGACCCTGAAATCGGCATCTTCGGCATGGACATTTGCGTTTCGCTATCTAGACCTGGCTGGCGTATCAAGTATAGACAGAGGGCGAAGTCAAAAATCGGTTCCAGACACGCCTTAACCCCTGAGGAGGCTATGATTTTCGTTAAAGACACGTTGGGGGTTGAAGTAGTCTAGAAGGAGTGTTGAAAACATGGCTAAACAGAAACCTAAAAAGGTGCGGAAATACGGCAAGGGTTCAAGGCCATGTATAAGATGTGGATCTTACGGACCCATTATTCGACGTTATAATTTATATTTGTGTAGGCACTGTTTTAGGGAGGTAGCCAAAAAACTAGGCTTCCAGAAGTATGAATGAGGAAAACGTCATGGACGTGTTGGCGAACGGTCTAACAACAATAATGAACAACGAGATGCGGAACAAACGCGAGTGTGTGATCAGCCCATCCTCCAAACTTTTAGGTAAGGTTTTGAGGGTTATGCAGTTGCACGGTTACATTGGCGAGTTCGAGTTTATAGATGACGGGCGCTCCGGAAAGTTCAAGGTTCAACTTCTGGGCAGAATAAACAAGTGTGGGGCCATCAAACCTCGCTTTGCAGTTCGCGTCGATGAAATTGAGGATTGGGAAAAGAAGTTTCTGCCCTCTAGGGATGTCGGCCTACTGATACTTTCAACTTCAAAGGGCGTGCTCACCAATAAGGAGGCCAAAGAGAAAAAGATAGGGGGAAGACTCCTAGCCTTCGTCTACTAGGGAGGATTAGCGATGAGAGCTGTTGAAGTTTCAAAGGTTATACAAGTCCCTGACGACGTGGAAGTCACGCTGGAGGGTAAAAAGGTAACCGTTAAGGGGGCGCTGGGAACACTAACCAGAGACTTTTCATACGCCCCAGTTTCAATGGAGCTTGAAGGTAGAACCCTCAGGATTTGGGCTAAATGGCCCCGAAAAAAGGAGAGCGCCCTCGTAGGTACAATTTACGCACACGTAAAAAACATGATCACAGGGGTCAGAAAGGGTTTCACCTACAAGTTAAAGATAGTTTTCTCTCACTTTCCGATATCCGTTAAGGTTCAAGGTGATACCGTTTTAATTGAAAACTTCACTGGTGAGAGAAACCCTAGGAAAGCGAAAATAATCGGCAACGTTAAAGTTAAGGTCCAAGGTGACGACGTGATAGTTCAAGGCATCAACATTGAAGAGGTTAGCCAAACAGCGGCAAACATAGAGCAAGCAACCAGGATACGGAGAAAAGACCCGCGTGTCTTCCTTGATGGAATATACCTATACGAACGGACCGAGGGGATGGACTAGGTGAGCGAGCCGAAAACCACAACTTTAAAGAAAGCCTTGCGTTTAAGGGCTAAAATCAAAAAGAAGAAGCCCGACTTCGTTAGACAAGAAAGTTGGCGGTATGACCGCTTAAAAGAAAACTGGCGCAGACCGAAAGGCATAGACAACAAGATGCGAATGAAAATCAAGGGGTGGCCGCCGACTGTGAACGTTGGATACAGGGGACCTAAAGCCGCTAGAGGGATCCACCCATCCGGCTACGAAGAGGTTCTGGTGTACAATGTTGAGGACCTTAGGAGGGTTGACCCGAAGATACAGGCTGTGCGAATTGCCCACACCGTTGGCAAAAAGAAGAGAATGCAAATAATACAGGAGGCGCGGAGGAGAAAGATAACAATCTTGAACTTGGGCGAGGCTAAAGAAGAGGCTAAAGGAGCTGTTGCCGAAGAAAGGAAGTCGGAAAAGCCTGAAAAGCCTGAAGAAGCCGAAAAGAAGGCTGAAGCTAGGGGCGAAGAAGGGAAAAAGGAGGCCGTAGCAGAAGAGAAGCCTAAAGCTAGACGGAGGAGGGTTAAGAAAACGGGGAAAAACGGTGAAGAAGAGGGAGGAGGCGAGCGATGACAAACTTGAGAAGCCAAAGACGTCTCGCGGCGCAAATCTTGAGAGTGGGCCAGAACAGAGTATGGATAGACCCAAATAGGCTAGAGGATGTGGAAGCCGCCATAACCCGTGAGGAAATTAGAAAGCTAATCCATGAAGGTGTGATTAAACCCTTAAAGGAGAAAGGAGTTAGCCGCGCTAGGGCCAGAGTTATTCATAGGAAAAAGAAGAAGGGCTTAAGGCAGGGGCCTGGCAGCAGAAGTGGAGCTGCTGGAGCAAGAGTTTCCAAGAAGGAGGTCTGGATGAACAAGATTAGGGCTTTGCGGAAGAGACTGCGCGAGCTGAAGGCTGAAAAGGCTATCACTGAAACAACGTACCGCAAACTCTACGTGATGGCGAAAAGCGGAAAATTTGCTTCCGTCGCCGACATGGAACGCTACATAGAAGCCCATGGCTTGTGGAGGAAACGCTGATGGCTAAGGATGCCCGCTACTGCGTACCCTACCGTAGGAGGAGGGAAGGAAAAACAGACTACAGGAAAAGGAAAGCCTTAATACTCTCCGGAAAGCCTAGGCTCGTGGTTCGCGGCTCGCTGAAAAACATCGTAGTTCAAATTGTTGCCGCCAAACCAGGAGGCGACGAAGTTTTAGTCTCAGCCCACAGCAGGGAACTTCTTAGAAAATTCGGCTGGAAGGCTTCTAGAGGGAATCTCCCCGCAGCCTATTTAACAGGACTTCTATGCGGTTTGAAGGCTAAAGCCAAAGGCATAAACGAGGCTGTGCTGGATATCGGATTGCACTCCCCAACTAAGGGTGCAAGGGTTTTTGCAGCCCTGAAGGGGGCTTTAGACGCGGGTTTAAAGGTTCCCCATGGAGAGGAAATCCTTCCAGAAGAAGATAGAATAAGAGGAGTGCACATCGCTCAATATGCTAAAGCCCTAGCAGCTACTGAAAAGTATATGACGGTGTTTTCCAAGTATTTGAAAAATAACCTTCCGCCGGAGAAACTTCCAGAACACTTTGAAGAAGTTAGGAAGGCTATAGTCACCGCGTTCAAGGATGGATGTAAAGATGGTGGCCGATAAAAGCAGCCTTGAACAGTGGGCTCCTAAAACCCGCCTGGGGAAGCTTGTGTTAGAGGGTAAAATAACCTCCATTGAAGAGGTTTTCATGGAGGGTTTGCCTATAAGGGAACCTCAAATAGTAGACGCCCTACTCCCAGACCTTCAGGAGGAAGTTATAAGTATAAATCTTGTTCAGAAACAAACGGACGCGGGTGAAAGGTCAAGGTTTAAGGCTGTGGTTGCCGTTGGAAATAGGGACGGCTACCTTGGACTTGGTGCTGGAAAAGCAAGCCAGGTGCGAACAGCCATTGAAAAGGCGGCAGCCAACGCCAGACTCAATATAACGCCCATAAGGCGGGGATGTGGAAGCTGGGAGTGTGGATGTGGAAAACCCCATTCAGTGCCATTTAAAGTGGAAGGGAAATGCGGCGGTGTCAGGATAGTTGTAGTTCCTGGGCCTAGGGGTTTGGGACTTGTGGCCAGTGAGGTTGCAAAGGTTATCCTTGGACTTGCCGGAATAAAGGATTGTTGGACTAGAAGCTACGGCTCAACAAGAACAGTTCCATCCTTCGCCTACGCCCTTTTCGACGCCTTAAAGAAAACATACAGCTTAATAACGCCGATGGATTGGGTGAGATAGTTTTGGCTAACCAACAGCAGGAGCGCAAGTGCATAGCGGTTGTAAGGGTTCGTGGAATTATAAGCGCCCCTTTGCAGGTTAGAGAAACGCTCCGCATGTTAAACTTAAAAAGAAACAACTATGCGGTTTTAATCGACAACCGTCCATCATTCCTTGGAATGCTGAAAACCGCGCAAAGCTTTGTCACGTGGGGGGAAGTTTCAAAAGAGACTATAGCGGCTTTGCTGAGGAAGAGGGGTAGGCTTCTTGGAAACAAAAAGTTGACAGACGAGTACGCGCAGAAGCTTGGCTTCAAATCGCTGGAAGAACTGGCGGAAGCCATATATAACTGTAAAGTTGAATACTGGAGGCTTCCAGACATACAGCCGTACTTTAGGCTGCACCCGCCGACAAAGGGGTTTAAGGGTAAAATAAAAAAGAGCTACGGTATGGGCGGCGAACTCGGGTACAGAGGCGAAGAAATCAACGAACTGCTGGAGCGAATGATTTAGATTTCTAAGCCCATTTTTGGGGCGATACCTTTTATAGCCAGTTTACAGATGCCATTAAGCTATGAGGGAGAAGCTTTAGAATGAGATGGCGGAGAAGCGAAAAGCGTCAAAAGTGGTTTAAAGCTGTGAGAAGGTTGGACGAAGCCGATGGCAGAAAAAGCCCCAAAACATTTGTCTTTAGAAATTTTAAATCAAGAGAGTACATGCATGGACACAAAAGGCTTGAAATGGACGTCTCTAAATGTAGGGAGCCTAAGCCCTTGCTGGACGTTCTGAATCTAGAAGACAGCATACTTGTCGTTGCGGAGCTTAAAGGTTTCAAGAAGGAAAACATAAAAGTCAACGTCGATAAGCGGCTGTTAATCCTCAATGCCAAAAATCAAAACCGCAAATACTACAAACGTTTAAACTTGCCGGCGAGGGTTATCCCCGAATCCATGCACACAACTTATAAGAACGGAGTGTTGGAAGTAAGGCTTAAAAAAGCCGTTGAAGAAAACGCAGTAAGCAAACTGGCTGGTTAAAAGGGATGCCCCACAAGCTCAGAAAAATAAGGAAGAAAAGAGGCTCCAGAACATGCGGATATGGCAGGGTAGGCCAGCATAGAAAATCGGGTTCAAAAAGTTACAGGCGGGCAGGGCGGCACAAGCACCTATGGACGTATGTTGTAAAGTACGAACCAGAACACTTCGGCAAAAAGGGTTTCACCTCGCCCCGAAGTCTAAGGAAAACGGTTAAAGCTATAAACGTTGGAAAACTGATAGAGAACATTGAAAAATTCCAGCCGAAAGAGGAAGAAGGCAAAATCTTCGTGGATTTGGAGAAATTTGGTATAACAAAGCTTTTAGGGTCTGGAAGGGTCACCAAACCGCTAGTTGTAAAGGTTGCTTCATGCTCCAGAACCGCTGCTGAAAAAATACGGGAAGCCGGGGGTCAGGTTCTGACACAATCTATTGAAGAGGGGTCTGGAGAGTAGCATTAGCCCATGGCTGGAAAGTTCCTAAACTTTTTCAAGCCGATTTCAAGGTTCATTCCGGAGGTCAAAGCTCCGGAACGAAGGGTAAGCTTCAACGAGAAGCTTTTCTGGACAGCCATAGCCCTCGTAATCTACCTGGTAATGGCCAGCGACGCCTGTCGCCTCTATGGAATCCAGAGGGAGGAAGAATTCGCCCCTCTGAGAATAATTTTCGCCTCAAGCCGCGGCACCTTAATGGAGCTTGGCATAGGCCCAATAGTCACCGCCGGTCTAATACTGCAACTTCTAGTCGGCTCAGCTATGATAGAATGTGATATGTCAAAACCAGAGGACCGAGCCTTATTTACGGCGGCGAGTAAAGTCCTCGCCCTAATACTTACAGGCGTTCAAGCGTCCGCGTATATAATAAGCGGCATGTATGGCCCGCTAGGTACAACAGCCGTCATCGTTTTCCTCCAACTCTTAGCCGCCGGACTAATAGTCATGCTTTTAGACGAGCTTATCCAGAAAGGCTGGGGTTTCGGAAGCGGAATAAGCCTCTTCATAATGGCAGGCGTCGCCCAGCAAATTTTCTGGGAATGCTTTAACCCCTCACCGCCCGTGGACGAATACGGCAGTTATGGCATCTTCATAGTCTTAGCGCAAACGGTGATGAGTGGAAAACCAGTTACAGGGCTCCTACTCAGAGGAAACTACCCCTCAATAGTCGGGCTTTTGGCGACTATAGCGGCTTTCCTTGTAATAATCTACATGGAGGGTGTGAGGGTTGAGCTGCCCCTATCCTACGCTGGCTACCGCGGATTTAGAAGTCGCTACCCAATTAAATTGTTGTATGTTTCAAACCTCCCAGTGATCTTCGCCTCAGCCCTCTTCGCCAACATATACTTCTTCTCTTACATCCTCTGGAGCCAGCCATGGGGCCGAAACAACTTCTGGGTAAACCTATTGGGGTGGTACAAACTCGAGGGAAACCGGTATGTGCCAGCCGGAGGCCTAGTCTACTATGTTACTTCTCCGGGAAACCTTTCAAACGTTATTGCTGAGCCTGTGAGGGCTTTTGGTTACCTAACGATTCTAGTAGCCTTCTGTGTAGTTTTCTCGCTTACATGGCTTGAGGTTGGCGGTTTAGGGCCCTCCACTGTCGCCAAGCAGCTCGTGGACGCGGGTTTGCAGATTCCCGGGTATAGGCGCTCTGAAAAGGCTGTCGAACAGATTCTTAAACGCTATATTCCAGCGGTTACGGTTCTCGGCGGAATAATAGTTGGGCTTATAGCGGGCTTATCGGACTTCTTCGGGGTTTTCGGCTCAGGGATAGGGATACTCCTCTCAGTGGGCATCATATACCAATACTACGAGATTCTGGTGCGGGAAAGGGCTGCTGAAATGTATCCAGCCTTCAGAAGATTATTTGGAGAGTAAGAGGAGGCGTATCCGTGCTGCCCACGACCCCTCCCGGCTCCACGCTTTTCTTCTTTGTATTAGCCGCCACAATCACTTTCCTAATGAGTCTTGCAAACCGTCTCCTAACGGACCCTGAAAAGCTTAAAGCCTGGAGGAGAGAAATCTCGGAGTACTACCGCCAGTTGAGGGAGGCTCAGAAAAGCGGGGATAAAAAGCAGATGGAAAAGCTCATGAAAAAACAGCAGTACATCTTGCAGCTTAACGCGAAAATTTCGGGGCAATCCTTTAAAGTAATGCTCATTTTCATAATCCCCCTCTGGGCTGTTTGGATATTTCTTGGGGGAATATACGGCGGAGCCGAAATCGCCTATTTTCCAGGGGTTGGATGGCATCTGCCCATTCCGCTTTTTGGCTCCTCCCTAGTTTGGTGGTATACGTTGTGCTCTGTCTTTTTTAGCACGTTATTCTCCCACTTATTTGGCCTAGTAAGCGTGGAGTGATGTGAAATGCCGAGGCCAGCCTTACGGACAAGAAGTCGAAAACGCGTTTTCAAAGCTTTACCGGGAGGGCGAACTGGCATACACTTTAAACGTGAAATTCCCGCCCAAGCCAAGTGCAGCGTCTGCGGCGGCCCGCTCTCCGGAATCCCGCGATTACTTCCTTTGGAGATTAGGCAGCTCAGCTGTTCCAAGAGGAGGGTTTCAAGAATCTATGGTGGACAAGTGTGTCCTGACTGTCTAAAATCAGCATTAAAACAGGCGGCGAGAACCCAAAGCGTTTCCAGCTGAGGCTGAAAGATGGCCGAACAGCCCGTAGTCATATGCATCTGCGGCATGGCTGGAAGTGGCAAAAGCGCGGTGGCCAAAAAACTAGCCGAGAAATACGGCTTAAAATACTACTCCGGTGGAGACGCCCTAAAAGCCTTGGCGATAGAAAAAGGTTACAAGCCCGTAGAGAGAGGCTGGTGGGAAAGCGAGGAAGGCCTATCCTTCCTAGAGAATAGGGATAAAAACCCAGAGTTTGACAAGGCTGTAGATCGGAAACTTCTCGAAATAGCGGAGCGGGGCAACGTCGTGCTGGACAGCTGGACCATGCCTTGGCTTCTAAAAAGGGGCTTCAAAGTATGGTTGGAGGCTTCTCCGGGGAAAAGGGCTGAAAGGGTTGCTAAAAGAGACGGTATAAGCGTTAAAAAAGCCTTGGAGGCTTTGAAGAGCAAGGAGGAAAAGACGAAAGCCATCTATAAAAGGCTGTACGGCTTCAGCCTAGGCGAAGATTTCACACCATTCCACCTAATACTCGACACAGACCATCTAACGGCGGAAGAGGTCTTCCAGACCTTAGTTCAAGTTTTAGACAGGATGGTTTTTAACAAACAGCCAAAATCTCGCAATCTTTGAGAGTTCTGGAAATCACCTCTATAAGAGTCCTCCAAGTTTCCTCTTAACATCGGAGGGGGAGATTATTGGAGTATATAGTCTGCGGGTTAACCACTGGATTATTTTTAACAACCTCTTTCGTCTGCTTAACGTGCTGGACGAAATCCTCTTTATGGACGGCAACTTTTGTTTCAATGTACAGTGCCGTGGGAAATTTCGCCCCCTTCTATGAAGTGAGTGC
>CAZRXM010000008.1:0-9507 GCA_964604045.1 uncultured Candidatus Bathyarchaeia archaeon | reverse complement strand
ATGAACGATTTTGTTTCGATCGTAGTGACAACTTTCAATGAGGAAAAGTACATCGAAAAGTGTCTACGTTCACTGCGCAACCAATCCTATCCTTGCAAGGAAATAATCGTGGTGGACTCTGAATCAAAGGATAAAACCGTTGAAATAGCGAAAAAATACGCTGATAAAGTTGTAGTTAAAAGGTGTTCCATTCCTGAAGGCAGAAACATCGGAGCGAAAGAAAGCAGAGGCAACCTTCTACTTTTTGTAGACGCCGATGTGGTTCTCGCTCCAAATTGGATAGACACCGCAATCCCCCATTTGAGGGATAACTGCGTCGTCGCCGTTTACGGCGATTTGTTCCCTATGGAAGACAACGTCAAGAACAAGCTGGTCTACAGTATTTTCAGTTTCACCAACTTTTTCTCCAGGACTTTTGCTAGAAAAACACTGTATGCAGAGTTGGGAACAGCTGTCATGATGAAGAAGTATGCCTTGAAGAGAATTGGCTACTTTTCCGGGAGTGTCTGTATAGATGACATCGACTGCTCTTTAAGGTTAAACAGAATTGGAAAAATAAAATTTGTAAAGCAAGCCTACGGCTATGTCTCCACCAGGAGGTTTCAGAAAAATGGCTATTTAAAACTCTCCTTAATATGGCTCTTAAGCGGCAACACTTATTTCCTATTTAAAAAATCGTTAATCCCTATGTATACGAAAACATTCCCATAGACCGGGCCAGCAAAACGGTTTATTGGAAAGATATTTGTGTCTCTTAATAATTAGCCTTTTCTGGTAAATCTGGTAAATGTAGGGCGGTGTGTGTGTCCTTTCTTGAATGTAGTTCCTGCGGCTCAAAATTCGACGCTTTCCCGCCTAAACGTCTTTGTGAAAAATGTGGTGGGCTTTTAGAGTATAAGTATGACCGTGAAAAGCTTGAAGAGGCGAGGTTTGTTGGAGAATTTTCTTTCTGGCGTTATAGACAATTTATGCCCGAAGTTAGAAACATGGTTTCCATGGGGGAGGGTGGAACCCCCATTCACGATGCAAAGCGGGTTGCCAAAACCATGGGGTTCGGAGGGTTCTACTTTAAGGATGAAACGCGGAACCCGACAAACTCCTTTAGAGACAGATGCGCAGCCCTCTTAGTTTCAAACGCTTTGGATCTAGGCTTTAAGACCGTTGTCTGCGCCACAAACGGAAACCTAGGGGCTTCTATGGCGGCTTATTGTGCAAAGTTTGGGCTTACATGCCACGTTGTGGTTCCTAGAACCGTGGATATGGGGAAGCTCGCCCAAATGATCGTTTACGACGCTGTGATTGAGGAATATGGCGAAGTAGTTGATGAGGCCTTGAAAAGGGCTGAGGAAATATCCAAGGAAACAGGCTGGTACCAGGGCTCTGTAGAGCTTAACCCTTTGGCTTTAGAAGCCCTCAAAACGATAGCCTACGAGGTTTTCGAGCAAATAGGGACTCCAGACTGGTTCATTGTTCCAGTGGGGAGTGGTGGAACCTTGCACGCTGTATGGAAGGGGTTTAGAGAACTTGAGGAGACTGGCAAGATTGAAGTTTTGCCAAGGATGGTTGGGGTTCAAGCTGAAGGATGCGCTCCCCTAGTTGACGCCTTCTTACAGAAAACAAGCAAGCCCGTTTTTAAGGCTTCGCCTTCAACTCAAGCCCTTGCAATTTTGGTTAAAAACCCAATCTATGGACGTCTTGCACTCAACGCTATAAAGGAATCTGGGGGTTTAGCCTTGGCAATTTCAGACGAGGAAATTTTCTCGGCGGAGAAGGAAATAGCAAAACTTGAAGGAATTTTCGCCGAACCAGCAAGCGCCGCCACTTATGCCGCTGCCAAAAAGCTTGTGGACCAAAAGTTAGTCGATAGGGCGGACAAGGTCGTGTGTCTGATAACTGGAAGCGGACTTAAGGCAACCGATGTCCTACAAGCCCTAACCAAAAGAAGGAAAATGGCTGTTATCGGGCTGGAGTTGAGCACTAAAGAAAAAATATTGAGAATTTTAAGCGAGAAAGACGCATACGGTTATGAACTGTGGAAAGAGCTTGGAAAAACCATGACTAGAGCGGCTGTCTACCAACACCTTAACGAACTTTCAAGCAAAGGACTTGTCGTATGCTATGAAAAGGATGGACGAAAGTTTTTCCGAATCACGAAACGTGGAGAGGAAGTTCTCCGGGCGTTTGATGCCATTAAAATTCTGACGTAACTTTTCGGCCGTTTGTTGGCGGCACATTTAAATAGTTAAGTTGTGGCTATACTATTGACCTTTATGAAAACAAGCTTAACAGTTCATTCCTGCATCGCAGCCGTTTTTACAGCCCTTGTTTGCATCACAACCATAAGCTTTACCGTATACATTCCAAGCACTAAAGGCTACTTCAACATTGGAGAGGCCATGATATACACTGCAGCCATACTCTTTGGACCCCTTATCGGGGCCTTCGCTGGAGGCGTGGGATCTATGCTTGCCGACATCCTATTGGGATACTACTACTATGCCCCGGCAACCTTTATTGTGAAGGCTATTGAGGGCTTTGTTGTCGGCTTTCTAAGCAGGAAAATTCGCATCTCCACTGGGACTTACACTAAGTTTGAGCTCAGAGCTTTCACTACGATCACAGGTGTCTTATTGGGCGTTCTCATAATCTCTTTGGGCATCCTATACTACAGCGGTTTCGCCGAGTTTCACTATGGATTTGCTCTGGAAAACTCTGCGTCGACGATTTTCATCCCCGTGGAGTTTTGGTTTGGAGTAGGCGTATTCGCCATTTTCATGGTTTCAGCCCTGGCGTTCACATCAGACCCAGAATTCGGCTTTACCATAGTTTCATGTGTTTTCGGCGGTTTGCTTATGGTTTTGGGCTACTTCCTATATGAACAGTTCGCCCTCGGAGTTTTTGCTTTAGCCGAGGTGCCCATAAACATTGGACAGATGACGGTAGGCTTAACCGTTGCAACACCCATCGTGAAAGTTGTTAGGCGAGCCTTACCGCAAATTAAAGCTATACTTAAAATATAAGGGAGTTGAGGCGAACAGTACTTGAAACTACCTCCCGGAAAGGTTCCAGTTGAGGTGTTAGAAAGGGTTGTTTTCAAAAATCTTGGGGTGAAAAGGGCTGAGGTTGTTTTAGGTCCTTCAGCGGGCTTCGACGGGGCAGTGCTAGATTTAGGCAATAAATCCCTTATTGTTTCCATGGACCCCATAACGGGAGCCGTGGAGAGGATAGGCTGGCTTGCAGTTCACGTAAATGCTAATGATGTTGCTACCTTCGGAGTTGAGCCAGCCTTCTTCTCTTCGTGTATCCTCCTACCGGAACAAGCTGACGAAGAGAAGGTTGAGATGATATGCTCTCAGATGGATAAAGCCTCTAAAGAGATCGGAGTAGCCATAATAGGAGGGCACTGCGAAGTCACTCCGGGTCTTGCCAACCCCATCGTAATTGGGTGCGCCATAGGATTGGCTGAAAAGGGTGAATATGTGACGGCTGGAGGGGCTAAACCTGGAGACGTGCTGATTTTGACAAAAAGCGCTGGAGTTGAGGGGACGGCAATTCTTGCAACGGAACACTACGAATTCCTTTTGAAAAACGGTTTCAACCCCGACTTATTGAAATCTGCGCAAAGATTTTTTGATGAAATAAGCGTCGTGAAGGAAGCAGTTCTAGCCTTCAAAACGGGCGGTGTGAGCGCCATGCACGACCCAACAGAGGGCGGTGTTCTGGGAGGCGTCCACGAAATGGCTGATGCGTCGCGTCTTGGCGTGAAAATATTTGAGGAGGAAATACCCGTAGCTAGGGAGACCCTCGAAATATGTGGGTTTTATGGAATAGACCCACTTCAGCTAATAAGTTCCGGAGCTTTGCTCATAGCTTCAAGAAAGGAGAAAGCTGAAAGAATAGTCGAAGAGCTGGATAAAAACGGTATAAAGGCCTCCATAATCGGCGAATTTCTCCCCTCCAGGAAGCAGCGACTTTTAGTACGGAAAAATGGTGAGGTAGCCCCTCTTCCCCGTCCGCGCAGTGACCATTTGTGGCTTGCCCTAGCAAAATGCAGATAAACCTCAAGGGCTTCAGCTTTAAAACTAAAAGGGAGAAGGATGGCTTACTCAAACTTTGGAAGGGCGTTCATAACAGGGGGAGCTGGCTTTATAGGAAGCCATCTAGTCGACAAACTTTGCGAGAAACAAGTGGAAGTTGTTGTTTTTGACAATTTGAGCGCTGGGAGACTGGAAAATGTTGAAAAATGGTTGAACACCCGGAACTTCAAGTTTGTCTTAGGCGACCTTCTTCACGACTTTGAAAGAATCCTTGAATCGTTGAAGGGTTGTGAAACAGTTTTTCATTTTGCGGCAAATCCAGAGGTCAGAATAAGCTCGGCAAATCCTAAAATCCATTATGAACAGAACGTGGCTGCAACGTTCAACCTTTTAGAGGCTGTTCGCAAAACAGGCGGCGTTAAAACTATAGTTTTCGCCTCCACATCTGCGGTTTACGGAGATTCCGAAGAAATCCCCACACCAGAGGATTACGGTCCCTTGAAACCCATCTCAGTTTACGGGGCGGCCAAACTGGCTTCAGAGGCTTTAATAACAAGCTACGCCTACAACTACGGCTTCAAAACAGTCATCTATAGGCTGGCAAACATAGTTGGTTCAAGGGCGCGCCACGGGGTTGTCTACGACTTCGTAAGGAAACTGCTGGAAAATCCTAAGAAACTTGAGATTCTTGGGGATGGAACCCAGAAAAAGTCATACCTACACGTCGAAGACTGCATGGACGCCATATTATTTGGGTTAAATGTGGCGCGTGAAAGGGTAGAAATTTTCAACGTGGGCTCAGAAGACCATATAACAGTTAAAGAAATAGCTGACATAGTTTGCATGAAAATGGGTTTGAAAGACGTTGAGTACACGTTCACGGGCGGAGTTAATGGTGGAAGAGGGTGGAAAGGAGACGTAAAATTTATGCAGTTAAGCATTGACAAACTTAAGAAGCTAGGTTGGAAACCCAAACTAAACAGCCGTCAAGCCGTAGAAAGGGCGGCTGAAGAAATTTTGAGGGACGAACTGAAGGAATGACCGTTGGAAGAGAAAGGTGAAGCCCGTTTCCCCAAAGTGTCGATAGTTATCCCCGTTAAAAATGGGGCTGAAAAAATAGGTGATCTCTTAGACTCTTTAATGCAGATCGACTATGACAGGAATAAGCTTGAGATAATAGTTGTGGACGGCTGCTCAACAGACGGCACAAGGGAAATAGTTTCCAAGTACCCAGTTAAACTTCTGGTCGAGAAAAAACCCGGAGTCAACGCCGCTAGAAACGCGGGGATAAAAAACAGCACTGGTGAAATCATAGCCTTCACCGATCACGACTGCGTTGTTCCAAGAGACTGGGTTAAAAAGATAGTCGAAAACCTAAAAGACCCGGAAGTTGGCTGTGTTGGAGGCCAAATTTTAAGATATAATAACGATTTTCTGGCAAGGTACGCCGACGAAAGCATTATTCCAGTTATGCGGATCTTCAACAAGAAAGTTTTGTTGAGTAAGATAAGCTCTCCGGCTTACTATCCCGTTGGATGCAACTTCGCTGTGAAGAGGGAAGCTGTAGAGAAAACAGGGTTTTTCGATGAAAGGTTTGAATACGGCTTCGACGAATTGGAGTTTGCCGAAAGAGTTTGCGAGAAAGGGTACAGGATACTGTTAACCCCGGAAATTACCGTTAGACATAAGCATCGCTCAACAGTGTCCGAACTTCTTAAACAAGCCTACCGCTATGGGCAGGGTGGAGGGCTGATTCCCAAAATTAAAGGAGTCAACAGTACCTTGTCCAAGTGGGTTTTGTTGAGCATGACAGCCTTTTCCCTATGGTTTTTCTCAGCCATAGCCCTGGCCTTGTACGCGACATTAACTCGTTCCACCGCTTTACTATTAACCTTTTTCTCCTTCGTTTTCTTCCCCCTCATTGGGCTTATGGTGTTCTATGCCTTCAGAACCTTCCGCTCCGGAGACGGCATGTATAAGCGAATGCTAGCCTACCCTTTCTTGGACATCGCTAGATCCCTAGCCTTCATAACGGGGGTCCTGCAGCGCTTGTTGAAACCTTCAAAGCAAAGGTTTTCGCGGAAAGTTTAAACTAGTTAACGCGTAAATGCTCTTCAAAAGTTGTTAAAATGGTTGGTTGAGATGGCAGAAAAGGAGGATCCCGTTAAACTGCACAAGGACGGAAACACCCTTTATGAGCTTGGAAAATACGCGGAGGCTAAGGAAAACTTTCTACGAGCCTTCGAGCTCTATCAGAAATTGAACAACTTCTTCGACGCAGCCTACTCGCTTTTCAAAGCTGGAGAATGCGCCTTCATGCTCAAAGACTACGAGAAAGCCACCGAATACTTCCTAAAATCCGCAGATCTATCTTTCAGCAAGGGATTTGAAAGATTCGGTGTAAGCGCGCTGGAATACGCGAGAGACTGCTATAAGGCATTAGCACAGAAAGAGAAGGCTGAAGAGCTGGATAGAAAAATCAAAGAGGTCAAAACGAGGCTGGAGCAAGCCTTCTAGCAACCACTTTATTTTTGTTCCTCTAAAACCTATTTAGCAAAGCTTGTATAAACTACCATGGAGACCAGTCAAGGATCGGTTATGCCGACCCCTTTCAAGGCTTTGGCTGAGTTATGTGACAAGTTGGAGGGTATGAAAAAGCGTATTCCAATGGTCAAACTTGTTTCCAATTTTCTGAAGACCCTTGAACCCGAAGAGATTGAACCTGCCGTTTCGATGATTTTGGGAAGGGCTCTTCCTCAGGGCAGTCAACAATCCCTTGATGTAAGCTGGGCAACATTAAGCGAGATTATAAAACGCATAACTGGAGTGGGTTGGGAAGTTTTCACGGAAGCCTTTAACAAGACCGGAGACGTAGGGGCTGCTGCAAAAATAGTTTTTGAAAATAGTAGGGTCAAAAAGCAGATGCCTTTGTTCGGGGAGACTTTGACGGTGAGGGGTGTCCGTCGAAGCTTCGAAGCCATAGCCGAAGCCGCTGGACAAGGTTCAAGGGAGAAAAAAGAACGTTTAATAGAAGCCCTACTTAGCTCCGCCTCGCCCCTTGAAGCCAAATACCTAGTCAAAATAATCATTGGAGAGATGCGGACGGGTTTTCATGAAGGCTTAATGGAACAAGCAGTCTCAGAGGCTTTCAACGTTCCATTGGAAATCGTCCAAAGGGCCGGCATGGTTCTAGGTGATGTTGGGGTAGTGGCGGCAATAGCCAAAAACGAAGGCAGAGATGGCCTCCTAAAATTGGATTTCAAAATCTTCAGACCCGTAAAACTAATGTTGGCGCAAATGGCTGCTGACGTAGCTGAAGCCATAAGGGAGCATGGCGGGAAAACATCCTTTGAATATAAACTCGACGGGGCTAGAGTTCAAATCCACAAAGAGGGCGAGAACGTTAGAATATTCAGCCGGAGACTCTCCGACGTCACGGAGAGTCTTCCGGAAATCGTTGAGCTGGTTAGGAGGAATATTAAGGCTGAAAACGCAATTCTAGAAGGCGAAGTCATAGCCGTCGACGGGGAGGGGCATCCGCTTCCATTTCAACATTTAATGCGAAGGTTCAAAAGGGTTCACGAGGTTGAATATCTAGCTTCAGCAATCCCTGTTAAACTTTACCTTTTCGACATACTATACTTAAACGGACAAAGCCTAATATCTCTTCCATACATTGAAAGAAGACGCATTCTGGCTGAAAACGCTGGAGAAATTCCGTTAACAAGGCAAATAATAACCGACAACGTAGAGGAGGCTGAAAGGTTTCTGGCGGAGGCTGTAAACGCCGGCCACGAGGGGCTTATGGCTAAAAAAGTCGAGAGTGAATATGTTCCGGGAATTCGTGGAAAACGCTGGCTTAAAATAAAGCCCACGCTTCCCCCTCTTGACTTAGTGATAGTTGCGGCTGAATATGGTTATGGGAGACGTCGTGGATGGCTTTCTGACTACTATTTGGCGGCGCGGGACGCCAAAACTGGTGAGTTTTTAACCGTTGGGAAGACTTTTAAAGGGTTAACTGACGCTGAAATTGTTGAAATGACGAAACGCCTCAAAGAGTTAACCGTGAAAGAGGAGCCGAGAAGAGTATATGTAATTCCCAAAATAGTCGTAGAAGTTGCGTACAATGAAATTCAGAAGAGCCCGAAATACCGATGCGGCATGGCACTGCGCTTTGCAAGAATAACCCGCGTAAGAGAAGACAAAACCCCGGATGAGGCTGACACGATTCAGAGGGTGAGGGAGATTTATGAAAGCCAGTTTTCAAAGAAAGGCGTTATAAAACTCGACTCGAAAACATCAAACAGCGACTGAAGGGCTGGTTTAAATGGTAAACCCTAAAAGACCCAGAATCGCATACAATGAATTCTACAGCAGACAGCTGGTCCTCAAAGAGCTCGGACCGGATGGACAAAAGAAACTTGCTGAGTCGAAAGTGGCTGTTGTTGGTTTAGGTGGTCTTGGAACAGTTTCGTCCCTATACCTCGCCCTTGCGGGTGTAGGGTGCTTACGCCTCATAGACCAGGATACTGTTGAACCCCACAACCTTCACAGACAAGTGCTCTACACGCCAAAGGATTTAGGCTACCCGAAGGCGGAGGTTTCTGCAAAAAAACTTATGGAAGTGAATCCTTTCATAAAGGTTGAAGCGTTTCCGGAGAATGTGAACGCCGGAAACGTTGAAAAACTTCTAAAGGGCGTTGACTGCGTCGTCGACGGCCTAGATAACATGCGAACTCGCTACATAGTCAACAGAGCTTGTGCGAAACTAAAAATTCCATATGTTTTTGGAGCAGCCATAGGCATTGAAGGAAACCTTTCAGTCTTCGCTCCTCCAGAAACCCCATGTCTCGAATGCGTGCTTCCAAAAATCGACGACAAAACCCTCCCCACATGCGACGTAAGGGGAGTGCTTGGAGCAACACCCGGCATAATAGGCACAATGGAAGCCATAGAAGCCATAAAACTACTGACGGGAATAGGCAAACCCCTAAAAGGCAAACTAATGATATGCGACTTCAACGACATGTACTTCACCACCATAGAACTCCACAAAAGACCAAACTGTTCAGCATGCCAGGGCAAACAACCAACCCCAAAAAACAAAGGAAACCTCATATGGCTATGCGGAAGAAACACGGTCAACATAAACCCAGAAAAACCGACAGAACTAAACCTAGAAACCATCCACCAAAAAATAAAAGAAAACTTCAAAATCCGCATTAAAACATCAACAGCCATAGTCTTCACCCACAAAAACCACGAAATAACCCTATTCAAAAACGGAAGAACCCTAATAAAAAACGTGCCAGACGAAGAGACAGCCACAAAAATCTACAAAGAAATCAAACAAAAAATAGGCCTAACCTAACAACATTTATTACCACAAACTCAAAACTAATACATAATAACGCCGGGGTGGCCGAGCGGTCCAGGCGGCTGCCTGCAGAGCAGCTACACGTGGGTTCAA
>CAZRXM010000007.1:0-30040 GCA_964604045.1 uncultured Candidatus Bathyarchaeia archaeon | reverse complement strand
ACAGAAAAACCTTCGTGTGCGAAGGCTGCCAAAAATAGCATACTTTTAATGCTTCAGGATGTTATGTGTTCTATGAACTTTTCAGGCGTGTACTGCAGTATTCCCCTCGCTTGGTAAGCAAAACCTCTGGCAACGAGAACTTTAACGATTTTCTCTGGGCAAAGACGCTGCCTTATGAGAAGTTCGAGAGCGTGCGTATAATTGCGGTTCAACTCCCGAACGGCTAAAACTTGCTGTTTGCGGGATAAAGCATAATCCTTACATTCCACGAGATAAGCTAAACTCATGTCGGGCTTAACGGCCAAAACGTCACAGTGGTTCTGCCTCGTGAAAACAATAAAACCCCTTCTCCGAAAAGCCTCTGAAACAGTATCCTCAAGCAGCGCGCCGCTCATTTCGAGCCCGGTTTAAATGCTTCTCAAGGGGCACCGTTAAGTGTTTTTCGGTTCCATGTACTAGGAAAGTTTAAATAAACAAGGGTTTACTTCTAGTTTGCTAAAATAATGGATGAGTGAGATGTCAAGCCAGACAGCCAGAGAGTTCCGCCACATCCTCAGAATAACGGACACAGATGTAGACGGCACTCTAAAAGTGCCGTATGCCCTCAAAAAGGTTAAGGGGATAAGCCTAAACTTAGCCCGTGCCATATTAGCCAGGGCTGGTATAAACCCCCATATGAGGGCTGGGTTCCTGACGGATGCTGAAATCGAGAAAATAGAGGAGGTAATAAAGGATCCGGTGAAACACGGTATACCGGGATGGCTTCTGAACAGACGAAAGGACTTGGAAACGGGAAAAGACTTGCACTTAATAAGCGCAGACCTCATCCTCAGAACTAAGCTAGACATTGAGAGGTTGAAGGAGATAAAGTCTTGGCGAGGCTACCGCCACGCTTACGGCTTGAAAGTTAGGGGACAAAGAACGAGGACAACTGGGAGAACTGGCAAAACCGTTGGAGTCAAAAGAAAGGCCGCTAAAGGAGGGGGCACGTAAACCTTGGGAGACCCTAAAAGACAGAGGAAGAAGTATGAAACGCCCAGGTTTCCATGGCGCACAGACGTATTACAAGAGGAACTTAAACTTCTCGGACAATACGGCTTAAGAAACAAACGTGAGCTTTGGCGCTGCAAAACCATGCTTTCAAAGTTTAGGGGTATAGCTCGCTCATTAATAGGCAAACCCCCAGAAGAAAGGAGAAAGATGGAGGAAGAGCTCCTCTCCCGCCTCAAAAGACTCGGTATAATCCATGAATCCGCAGTCTTAGACGACGTTTTGGACTTAACTGTTGAAGACATCCTCGAGCGAAGACTTCAAACAGTAGTTTTCAGGAAGGGCCTTGCCAAAACAATACACCAAGCCCGCCAACTCATAACTCACGGACATATAGCCATAGGAAAACGACGTGTAACGGTGCCAAGCTACGTAGTGTCAAAAGAAGAGGAGGAGCTGGTGACCTACGCTCCCGATAGCCCGTTGGTGAACCCAAGCCACCCACTCCGCCAAATGATAGCAGTTACCCACATAGCCACGGCGAGTGAGGAAAGAGGTGAAGATTTAGAATGAGCAGCGGCGGAGCATCCTCTACAACCAAGAAAGCCGAAAAATGGGGCGTAGTCCACATTTACAGCTCCTACAACAATACAATAGTGCACATAACAGACCTTTCAGGAGCAGAAACCATAGCCCGCACTTCAGGCGGAATGTTCGTTAAAGCCGACAGGCTGGAATCCTCGCCATATGCAGCCATGCGCGCAGCCACAGCAGCCGCTGAAATAGCCAAAGACAAAGGGATAACCGCCATCCACATAAAGGTAAGAGCACCGGGCGGGACGGGGCCAAGAACACCTGGACCAGGCGCCCAAGCAGCTATACGAGCCCTTGCAAGGGCAGGCTTCCGCATAGGCAGAATAGAAGAGGTTACGCCCATACCCCACGATGGCACGCGAAGACCAGGCGGTAGAAGAGGTAGAAGGGTTTAAACCTCCATTTCACCGGCTACGTTCTGCCAGTTTCATAGAAAAATTGAAATAATGCACTATTACTCTATTCAAGGGCATCACGGTTAAACCGCGCATTTACGGGGTTAAACCGAGTGGAAGTAAAAGTACTGGAGAAAGACAACTTAAATATGCGCCTCCTAATAAAGGGAGTGGACACTTCGTTTATCAACGCTATTAGGAGAAACGTTTTGGCTGAAGTACCATGCATGGCCATAGACGAAGTTGTAATGATTGAAAACTCTTCCGTGCTTAACGATGAAATAATAGCCCACAGGCTTGGTCTCATCCCCCTAAAAACAGACATCGACAGCTACAACATCCCGGAAGAGTGCACGTGTAAAAGTGAGTTCGGATGTAGTCTATGCCGGGTCACCTTGACTCTGGACAAGGAGGCGAAGGAGGGAACAATAACGGTTTATTCGGGAGACCTTGTCTCCGAAAACCCGAATATCGTGCCAATAAGCGACAGCATCCCCATAGTCAAGCTTGCAAAGGGGCAAAGGTTGAGGCTTGAAGCCTACGCGAGACTTGGAAGGGGAAAGGACCACGCGAAATGGCAGCCTGTCTCCACATGCGCCTACAAATACCTTCCAAAAATAACGGTTAACGCTGAAAAATGCGATGTTTGTGGAAAATGTGTTGAAATATGCCCAAGAAAAGTTCTCGTAAAGAAAAGTGGAAAAATAGAAGTCCGCGACTTGTTTGCTTGCACCCTATGCCAAGACTGCGTGGACGTTTGTCCCAAAAAACCTCCAGCCATAGAAGTTGACTGGGAGAAGAACGCCTTCATATTCAGCCTAGAATCCACAGGAGCCCTTCCACCAGAAAGAATAATGGTTGAAGCCGTCAAGGTCTTGAAGAAGCAGTTGAAGGAGTTCATGTCCCAAATTGAGGTGCAAGAGCTTGAGGGAAACTAAGACAACGAACCCGGAGCTTTTGGAGCTTATCCGCTTTTTAAGAAAGCAAAGCCGCGAAAACAAGGCGAAAATATGGAAAGCCATAGCGGAGAAACTATCAGCCTCAAGAAGAAGGCGGATAGTAGTCAACATAAGCCGCATAAACCGTTACACAAGCAAGAATGACACCGTTGTAGTCCCCGGGAAAGTCCTGGGTGCAGGTGAATTAAACCACCCTGTGACCGTGGCTGCTTTCGCCTTTTCAGAAACCGCCAAACATAAGATAAAGAAGGCTAGGGGAAAATGTTTGACAATACCCGAGCTTGTTAAGAAAAACCCCAAAGGCTCAAATGTTAAAATTATAGGGTGACGACCATGGAAGATCTTAGAGATTACACCGTGATAAATGCTGAGGGCCTTATTCTCGGAAGGATGGCCAGCGTAATAGCAAAGCGTTTGCTGAAAGGCGAAAAAATAGCCGTAGTAAACGCTGAAAAAACCGTGGTCTCCGGTAAAAGGAAAAGCAAGGTGGCTGAGGTGAAAGAGTTTCTAGAGGTAGGCCACCCATGGAAAGGTCCCTTTCACTACAGAAGACCAGACAGGATCTTAAGAAAAGCCATTAGGGGAATGCTCCCATACAAGCAGCCAAAGGGGAAACAAGCCTTCAAAAGGCTTAGAGTTTTCATAGGTGTACCAGACGAGCTTAAAAATGCTAAAATGGAAACCATAGAGGAGGCCCAGGCCAAAAAGTTAACATGCCCCTACTTCACTCTTGGAGAGCTCGCCAGGGAAATAGGTTGGAGTGGAGAGTGAAATGCCGGCGCCAAAAAAGGTTTTAGTTGTTAGTGGTAAAAGAAAAACAGCCATAGCGAGAGCCATTGTGAGACCGGGAATCGGCAGAATAAGAATTAACAGAACACCCCTGGAAATATATGAACCAGAGGTTGCACGTCAAAAAATAATGGAACCTCTTACACTGGCTGGAGACGAAGTTTGGAAACAGCTGGACATAGACGTGAAAGTTTGGGGAGGAGGATACATGGGGCAAGCTGAAGCCGCCAGAATGGCCATAGCAAATGCCCTTCTAAAATGGACGAAAAGCACACACTTACGCACGAAATTTGTAGAGTATGATAGGACCATGGTTGTCGGAGACCCTAGGAGGAAGGAGCCTAAAAAGTTTGGAGGGCCTGGAGCAAGGGCTAGAGACCAGAAAAGCTACAGGTAAAGGAGGAGTATACATGATTATACCTGTAAGATGTTTCACTTGCGGCAAGCTTATTGCCGATAAATGGGAAGAATTTGCCAGAAGAGTTAAAATGGGCGAAGACCCAGGCGACGTACTTGACAGTTTAGGGATTAAAAGGTACTGTTGCCGCCGCATGCTCCTCTCCCACGTCGAAATCATAGACGAGGTTCTACGCTTCTACGAAGAGGCTGAAAAAAGGAAGGAGGCTAGGAGCTACTATTTCCAGCAATAACGCGGAGAATTGGATATGGCCACGGTCATTGAGGATGTTATTGCAAGAAAAGTTTTCAACAGCCGCGGGGAAGAAACAATAGAAGTTGATGTGATAACGACTTCAGGTTTTGGAAGAGCCTCCGCCCCTGAGGGGAAAAGCAGAGGAAAAGCAGAGGTTATTTATTACCCAAAGGGTGGAGTGGATGAGGCTATAAGGAAAGTTGAGGAGCTAATAGCCCCGGAGCTTGTGGGGTTGAACGCTGACTTCCAAGAAGAAATAGATAGAACGCTCCACGAGATAGACAATACAAAGGACTTTAGGATTATAGGTGGAAACACAGCCTTCGCCGTCTCGCTGGCAAACGCTGAAGCCGCTGCAAACTCCTACGGCTTACCCCTATTCCAGTATTTGGGTGGCTACACAGCCCGTGAGCTTCCATACCCACTCGGAAACATCATAAGTGGGGGGAGTCACACCAGCGGCAAAACACCAGATATCCAAGAGTTTCTAGTGCTACCTCTAGGAGCAAAATCCTTCTTAGAAGCCGCCAAGGCAAACGTGAAAGTTCATAAGAAGGTTGGAGAACTGCTGGAGAAAAGGGGTAAGCTGTTTAATCATGGAAAAAGCGACGAAGGCGCATGGACGGCGAACATCACAAATCTTGAAGCATTAGAAATCCTTGCAAAAGCCTGCGAAGAAGTTAGTAGGGAAGTGAACTTTAAGTGCCTTCCGGGAATTGATGTAGCGGCATCAACGCTATGGAACAACAAAACTAAGAAATACGTTTATGGAAGAGAGGGGAAAGAGCTGGACCCAGGGGAGCAGTTGGAGTTCATTAGACAGCTTGTTGAGAAATACCATCTAGCCTACGTGGAGGACCCATTTCATGACGAAGATTATGAAAACTTTGCAGAGTTAACCAAAAGACTGAAGGACTGCATTGTTTGCGGAGACGACATCTTCGCCACAAACGTTGAGAGGTTAACCCATGGAATAAAGGTACAAGCAGCCAACGCCGTCATAATAAAGGTGAACCAAGTTGGCACATTGACAGATGCCTTGGAAACCATTGAAACCGCCAGGAGAGCAGGATATGTCCCAGTCATATCCCACCGCTCTGGGGACACATGCGACTGGCACATAGCCCACTTAGCCGTAGCCTTCAAATGCCCCGTTATAAAAGCCGGAGTGGTGGAAGGGGCTAGAATAGCAAAAATAAACGAGCTTATTAGAGTAGAAGAGTTTTTAGGTGACAGAGCTAAAATGGCTGAAATCCAAATACTTTGATGGTGGAGATGAAAGTTTGAGCGAAGAGCCTAAAAAGGAAAAAGTTGAGGAAGAAATAGGCGTAAGTGCTGAAGAAGAGCTTCTACTACCACGAGATATACTGTTGTCAGCTGGAATACACATAGGAACCAGAATGAAAACAAAGGACATGGAACAATTTATTTACCGCGTTAGACCTGACGGGCTTTTCGTACTTGACATTAAGAAGACGGATGAACGCATAAGAATTGCAGCCAAGTTTTTGGCAAGGTTTGAACCTCATAGAGTGGCAGCTGCGGCCACGAGGCTTTACGCTCAAGAGCCCGTTAGAAAGTTCTGTGAGCTTACAGGAGCCATACCGGTTGTGGGTCGTTTCATTCCCGGGTTGCTGTCTAACCCACTCTATCCAAACCGCATTGAGCCGGACGTGATAATAGTCTCCGACCCAAGAGCCGATTCTCAAGCATTAAAGGAAGCCGCCTCCGTGGGCATCCCAGTGGTGGCTTTATGCAGCACTGACAACGATTTTTCCGGGGTAGACCTCGTAATTCCAACAAACAACAAGGGGAGGAGGGCGCTAGCCGTCATATACTGGCTTCTGGCTAGACAGGTGCTTCGGGAAAGAGGAGAACTCCTTCCGGACAAGGATCCGCCCTTAACGATTGAGGATTTTGAGGCTAAAATCTCCAAAGAAGAGGAGGGAAGCTAGCGTAGATGGTGAAGGTTAGGCATCCATGCCAAGCCGGAGCCTTCTACGCTGGAACAGCCGAAGCCTTGAAAAGGCAAATTGAAAAGTGTTTTCTCCACGAACTTGGACCTGGGAAAATTCCATCAGTCACCGAAGCTGGCCCAAGGCGGATAGTTGGGCTTGTCAGTCCCCATGCTGGATACATGTATTCCGGGCCTGTTGCAGCTCACGCCTATTACAGTTTGGCGTTGGATGGAAGACCGGAAACCGTAGTTATTTTTGGTCCCAATCACACAGGGTATGGAAGCGCTTTAGCCATAATGAATGAGGGTGTTTGGCGTACACCCTTAGGAGACGTTGAGGTTGACGGTGAAACGGCGAACCAGATTGTTAAAGAATCCCGCATAATCGATGTTGACGATGTTGCTCACCGCTATGAACACTCAATTGAGGTTCAGCTTCCGTTTCTACAGTACCTTTTTGGCTCAAATTTTAAAATAGTGCCTATATGCTTTATGATGCAGGATTTGCGTTCATCTATGGAGGTGGGGCGAGCCACAGCCAAGATTTTGGCGGGAAAAAACTCTGTAATTATAGCTTCTTCAGATATGACACATTATGAACCTCATAGGGTGGCAGAGAGGAAAGATAAAACGGTCCTTCAGGCTGTTTTAGAAATGGATGAAGTGAAGTTTTATTCCATCATTGAAGAGCATCAAGTTTCTGCATGCGGCTACGGCCCAATAGTCGCCCTCATCACCGCCGTTAAGGCTTTGGGGGCGAAAGAGGCAAAATTATTATGTTACAAGACCAGTGGAGATGTTAGTGGCGACTACTCAGCTGTTGTTGGGTACGCCGCCGTGCAATTTACGAAATAGGGTTTGGAATGGGGGTAGTTGTCGCCTCAGCTCCCGCCAAAGTGATTCTTTTCGGAGAACACTTCGTCGTTTACGGTGAACCAGCCATCGTTTTAGCCATAGACAAAAGAGCCTACGCCAGGGTGGAAACTCGCCAAGACAAAAAACTGTTCATACGGTCACAAAACCTTGGCTTGTCGGCCCTCTTTGAAAACGGTAACATCAAAGTTGAAAAAGGCGACCCAAAAGAGGCAAAAATAAAGCTTGAACCAATCAAGTGTGCTGTGGAAAAGGTTTGGGAAAAAGCTGGAGAAAAAGTCGGTTTAAACATTGAAGTCAGCTCAACAGTGCCCGTTGCAGCTGGACTTGGCTCATCAGCTGCTGTGGCTTCCGCCGTGGCTGCAGCTGTTAGCACAGCATTAGCCGTCAAAATGCCCAAAGAGGACATTTTCCGCATAGCCTTCGAAGCCGAGAAAATCATGCATGGCACACCCTCCGGAGTAGACCCGGCAATATCGACTTTCGGAGGGACCATGCTCTTCCAGCTTGATACAGGCTTTAAGCCCATTGAAGTCAGAGCAGATATTCCGCTCGTAGTTGGCAACACAGGTATTGGAAGATCAACCCGCGTTCAAGTTGCAAAGGTCCGCGAGTTAAGGGACAAATATCCACAGATCGTCGAGCCCATGATGCGGACGGCCAGGGAAATAGTGCTTCAAGCTGTGAATGCGTTAAGGGAAGGCGATCTTCAAACTCTCGGGGAACTGATGAACATAAACCACGCGTTGTTATATGGCTTGGGGGTTTCAGACGAATCCCTTGAATGGCTCATAAACGCCGCCCGTAAAGCCGGAGCATTTGGTGCTAAACTAACAGGCGCTGGAGGCGGCGGGTGCATGATAGCCCTTGCATCTAGGGAAAAACTCGAAAAAGTTTTGGAAGCTGTTCAGAGAGCTGGAGCCAGCGCCTTTATAGCTAGGAAAACAGATGAAGGTGTTAGAATTGAAATATGTTAGACCAACTATTCTAAAGATAGGTGGCTCCGTCATAACTGACAAAAACATGGAAATGGGTGTACGCATGGATGCAATAAGCCGCCTAGCCGACGAAATCCTCGAAGCCCAACCAAAGAACCTGATCATAGTTCACGGTGGAGGGAGCTTCGGTCACCCAGTGGCGCAGAAATACGCAATAAAAGGGGGTTTTAGGGATCCAGCACAAATAATAGGTTTTGCGGAAACCCACCACGTTATGACTGTGCTTAACGGGCTTTTCATGGACGCCTTAATATGGCGGGGCATACCCGCCCTAAGCATGGCTCCATCTTCCTGCATGCTAACCAAAAACGGCAGGATAGCATGTTTTGAAGAAGGTTTGCTGAAAAAACTCTTAGAAATGGGTTTTATCCCTGTCCTCTATGGCGATGCAGTCCTAGACACAGAGCTGGGCTTCACGATCTTATCTGGAGACCAAATAACAGCCTTTTTGGCTTTAAAACTCGAGGCGGAGAAAATAGTGATAGGTGTAGACGTAGACGGCCTTTACGACGCAGATCCGAAGACCAACTCAGGGGCAAAAATGTTTGAACATTTAAGGTTGAACGAGCTTATGGAGATTCAAGGGAAACTTGTTGGCTCAAGTGCATGCGACGTGACGGGCGGCATGTCAAACAAAATTGCCGAACTGATACCTGCCATAGAGCGAGGCATACCCGTATTGATTGTGAACGCCTCTAAACCAAAATACATTTACAAAGCCCTTAAAGGAGAAAAAGTGAGGGGCACCCTCATAGAGAAGGAGTGATCGTTGGCTGAAAAAACAAGAAAACGGAAAGCAGACCACATTCGAATAGCAACAACCTACAACGTTCAGGCGAGAAAAAACACCACAGGGTTCGAAGACGTCCATTTCGTTCACAAAGCCTTACCGGAAATTGACAAGGAAAAAGTAGACTTAGCAACAAATGTTTTTAACCATAGGTTTTCAGCACCCATCATGGTGAGCGCTCTAACAGGCGGGACAAGCGAAGCGAAAAAAATCAACGCTGTTATAGCCACGGTTGTGGAGGAACTAGGGCTTGGGATGGGTGTTGGAAGTCAGAGAGCTGCTCTAGAGGATAGGCGTCTTGAGAAAACTTTCGCAGTTGTTAGGAAAAAGGCTCCAACAGCCTTCTTGGTGGCGAACATAGGCGGAGCTCAGCTTGTTAGAGGATACGGCATAAAAGAAGTTCAGAAAGCCATTGAAATGATCGATGCAGATGCCATTGCCATACACTTGAACCCGCTTCAAGAAGCCGTCCAGCCGGAAGGCGAAACAAGTTTCCAAGGAGTTCTTGAGAGAATAGGTGAAATCGTCAAAGAAATCGATAAGCCAGTAATAGTGAAGGAAACAGGAGCTGGAATAGCTGCTGAAGAGGCTAAAAAACTGGAATCTGTAGGCGTCGACGGAATAGATGTTAGTGGTGCTGGTGGCACAAGCTTCGCCGCTGTTGAGTTTTTCCGTGCGAAAGGTGAAAGAAACTTTCACCGTCGAAGGTTAGGCGACACTTTCTGGGATTGGGGGATCCCCACGGCCATAAGCCTCGTGGAAGTCGTTCAAACAGTCAAAGTTCCAATAATAGCGTCCGGAGGTATACGCAGCGGGTTGGACGCGGCTAAAGCTTTGGCTCTTGGTGCAAGCCTAGCAAGTTTAGCTCAGCCAGTTTTGCAAACCGCCGTGGAGGGGGGTTTGAGAAAAACGAGGAAAATGTTAACTATACTTATTGAAGAGTTGAAGAATGCCATGTTTTTGGTCGGCGCCGAGAAGCTCCAGCAACTGCAAAGAGTACCCTTAGTTATAACCGGGAAAACCGCGGAATGGCTAAGGCTCAGAGGGTTTGACGTTGAATATTACGCCAGAAGGGGAGGAACCTAAAAATGAGCATTGAAAAACTTTTGGAAGAGAAAGCCCAGCTCATAAACAAAGCTATCGAAAAGTATATTCCAAGAATTTTCACCGAAAACGCCCTAATCTTTAAGATTAACCCGCCAAGATACTCCCATAACACTGAAGCCTTAAACAAGGCGCTGGCTGAACCAATCTGGGAGTTCCTAGACCGGGGAGGAAAACGGTGGCGTCCAACGCTTTTTCTGCTCATATGTGAAGCTTTAGGTAAAAACCCTGAAGATTACGTTGACTACGCCATAATTCCAGAGGTCGTCCATAATGGAACCTTGATGATAGATGATATTGAAGATTCCTCTGAATATCGAAGAGGGAAACCATGTACCTACAGAATCTATGGTATCGACATCGCCGTGAACGCTGGAAACACTATGTACTATTTACCGCTTCTTCCTCTAATGGAAAACCGGGAAAAACTTGGTGTGGAGAAACTGGCGAGAATATATGAGATCTATGTTCAAGAAATGATAAACCTCAGTCTTGGACAAGCAATGGATATAGCGTGGCATAAAGGCTTGGCCAACGCTGACCAAATTAATGAAGAGGACTACCTTCAAATGTGCGCCTACAAAACCGGCACTTTAGCGAGAATGGCGGCTAAAATGGCCGCAGTTTTAGCCGACGCCGGCGAAAATCTCGTTGAAAAACTGGGAACCTTCGCGGAAAGTATAGGCATAGCCTTTCAAATTCAAGATGACATTTTAGACTTGACAGGACAAGAGTTTGCGGAAAGGAAGGGAGGTAGAGGGCAAGACATAACCGAAGGAAAACGCACTTTAATCGTTATCCATACCTTGAAGGTTGCAAGCAACAGGGATCGGAAAAGGCTAATCGAAATCTTGAGGATGCACACTTCAGATCAAAGGCTTAGGGACGAGGCGATAGCCATCATGCAAAAATATGGTTCAATAGATTATGCCAAAAACTTCGCGAGAAAAATTGTTGAAGAAAGCTGGAAAGAAGTGGAAAAGCTTCTTCCACCCTCAGAAGCAAAGGAAAAATTAGACGCCTTCGCCAAATTCCTTATTGAAAGAAAAATATAGAGGGAAGCGAGAACCAAACTTGACAGAGCTTTCCAGAGAATTAGAGGAGCTAATACGTAAATTCGCTTTACTAAACGCCATCAAACATGACGGAAAAGCTCAAACAGGACCCGTCATGGGCAAGGTTTTGGCCGAAAAACCAGGACTGCGAACGAAAGTAAGGGAGGTAGCGGCTCTAGTAAATAAGGTAGTTGATGAAGTTAATAGTATTCCATTAGATGAACAGAAACGCCTAGTTGAAGAGAATTGGCCCCAACTGCTTGTGAGGGAGAAAATCGAAGAAAAAAAGCTTCCACCTCTGCCAAACGTGGACAAGTACCAGAAAATTGTTACGCGTTTCTCACCAAACCCCGACTGCGTTCTCCATCTTGGTTCAGCTAGGGCTATAGTTCTTAGCTACGAGTATGCCCGCATGTATAATGGAAAGTTCATCCTAAGGTTTGAGGACACTGACCCGAAGCAGAAAAAACCCGTTCTAGAGTTTTATGATCGCATACGTGAAGACCTTGCATGGTTGGAATGCAAACCTGACGAGGAATATATTCAAAGCGACAGAATACCAATTTATTACGAGTATGCGGAGAAGCTGCTTGAAGGCGGAAACGCTTACGTATGCACATGCCAACCTCAAACTTTCAGAGAAAAAGTTTTAGCCCAAAAACCATGCCCATGCCGCGAGCTGCCACCAGAGGATCACATGGAAAGGTGGCAGCGCATGCTGAATGGAGGCTACAACGAGGGTGAGGCTGTCGTACGCATAAAAACGGATTTGAACCATCCAAATCCAGCCGTCAGAGACTGGCCAGCCCTACGCATAATAGACACCGAAAAGTTTCCCCACCCGAGGGTTGGAAGCAAATACCGCGTCTGGCCCCTCTACAACTTCGCATGCGGCCTAGACGACCACTTGATGGGGGTCACGCACATAATTAGGGGCAAGGAACACTTGACAAACATGGTTCGCCAGGAATACATGTACCGTCACCTTGGATGGAAGTATCCGGAGGCCATACATTATGGTAGGCTTAAGATGGTTGGGGCGCACCTCAGCAAGTCCAAAATTGTCCAGGGAGTTAGGGATGGCATATACAAGGGTTGGGATGACCCCAGGTTGGCAACTTTCGCAGCCTTGAGAAAGCGTGGAATAACCCCTGCGGCCATAAAAAGGCTCATAATCGATGTAGGACCAAAAACTTCAGATGTCGTTTTAAGCTGGGAAAACCTCTATGCATATAACAGGAAAATCTTAGATCCAAAAGTGAACCGCTACTTCTTTGTGCCAAATCCCATCCAGCTGACAGTGCACGGTGTGCCGAAAACATTTGCAGTCAAGGTTAGGCTTCACCCCGAACATCCTGGTAGAGGTTTCCGAGAATATACCATAAGGACCTCTGAAGCCAGCGCTCTATTTTGGATTTCAAGAGAAGATTTGAAAAATCTGGCCGTTGGAAAGGCTGTTCGCTTAATGGAGCTTTTCAACATTAAAATCGATAGAGTTGAAGTGTATGCTGTTGAAGCCTCCTTTTTAAGCGAGGCTTATGAGGACGCGAAAAAAATGAATGCACCCCTGATACACTGGGTTCCCATAGGGGAAGATATACCATGCGAGGTTGTTATGCCGGATGCCGCCGTCATCGAGGGAGTAGCCGAAAAAGCATGTGGGAACCTTAAACCCGACGAAATAGTGCAGTTTGAAAGATTTGGCTTTGTAAGAATAGATAGAGTCGAAGAGAAAATTCTAGCCTATTTCGCCCACAAGTAAAGTAGAGTTGATTAAAAGATGCGTAAGCAAGACAAAGTAATCCTATGGCCCGCGTACTTCGACTCCACAAAAACGCGAAGAGAAGGGAGAAAAGTACCTAAAACTCTGGCTGTGCCCTCGCCGAAAGTTTCGGAGTTGAAAGAAGCCGCCGAAAAGTTAGGCCTCGAACACGAGCTCATCCCCGACGCCTTTTACCCTAAAACGCCTTGGCTAAGAACAGGCATGCTCCTTATAGCGAAAAAAGAAACTAAAAATCGAACGTTAAAAGAAGTTGCCAAGCAGTTGCGGAGAATCCGCGGCGTCTAGTTAGATTTTTTTAGTCAGCTTCTTCTTCACCAATTAAAACAGCATTTATTACACCATTCTGACCTGGACGGGATGTGACCCGCGCGAGTCCGAGGCTTGTTTCTATGATTGTGCCCTTTGTTATAACGCCTCTCCTATCATAGTCAACGTTTGCAGGGTTTTTGACAACACGAATTATCTCTGCCTTTTGAGTCTTGCCGGTTTTTATGTCAGTTACACACGCGTACTTTTCACTTAAAACTCTGACCTTTAGGTTTCCACCTCTTCTCCTTTCAACCTTCCTTTTTGGTTCGCCTAGAACCGTCTCCGTGGGGAACGAGCCCTGTTCAAATTTTCGTTTGCCTCTGTAAGGCTTCCTCTTGCCACCAGTCGGCTTTCTTTTGTGCAGGTCACCATGCCAAACAGACATTTTAACCCCTTTTTCAGGTTTGTTCACTATCACGCTGCTTAGAAATATAAACCTATCCTTTTCGAAGTGTTAAGAATCCAAGGTTTCCAAGGTTTTTTCCGATATTTTGTCCTTTTCAAGGATTTTCCTTAACTCTCTTTTCATTGTTTGAACGTCGTGGCTTAGGCCAAAATAATCCGCGAAGTACTCCGTTGTTTTTAAGACAGCTGAACGACCCCTTCTTTCGGAAGCGATAAGCCCCATCTCCTTAAGGAGTTTTATGTGTCCATAAGCGTGGCGGCCTCGAACTTCCACAACTCGTTTCTGTGAGACTGGTTGTCTTAGGGCGATGTAGGCTAATGTTTTAAGGGGACCTGTTGAAAGCAGCGGTTTCCTAACCAGCTTTTTAACGTAGGGTGTGAACTCAGCTTTCAGCTGCATGACGTATCTGTCATCCTTCAGCTCCAAAATTTCTAGAGCCGTGTCTCTGCTGGCATATTCTTGCATAAGCTTTTTCACAAGCATTTTCACTTTACGCTGCGATCTAGTTTTCAAAACCGAGCATAACTCGGATATTGTTAAAGGGCGACCTGAAACGTACAATGCTGCCTCAACTAAGGCTAGCTCGTTTAACTTCTCCTTCTGCTTGGTTAGATGTGAAGTTTCCGAGTTATCTTGGCTTCTCGCCTCCAGCGCTGGGGCCTCCAACAGTTATATAAATTTCCTCAGTTTCCTCGTCTTGCCACAAGCCTATCTTCTCGTTTTGGGCTAGGAACAAAAGTAGGATAAAGGTGCGGATGGCTTCCAGCTTCGTCATCCCTCTAATCAAGGTTGAGAATTGGATTATTCCAGCGCCCTTCACCATTTCACAGAGCTTTTCGTAGAGTCTCTCCATTTGAAGTTCAATTTCAACCAAGTAGTAGTCCATTTGAGGGAGAATCTCTGCCGGTGATGGGAGAATGGGCTCGGTTTGAATTCTCGGGGGTTTTAGAAGCATTTCGCTTTTAAGAACGTCGTCTAAGACATCAAGTAAGTGTCTTATAGTTGTAGCCGTCAACTCGTGTCTAAGGGGAAGGAAGAGTGGGGGAGGCACGAGGTCCCGAGGGGGTTTTGGGGGTTGGGGAGGCTCTTGAAGACGCAGAAGCAGCTTCGACTTCATTAGGTATATGAAGGCTGAAGAGTCTAGGGCTACACCTGAAGCCCGAAAATCCACCTGCCCAGTCTTCTCCATCTCCTCCAGGAAAGTTGTGAGAAGATAGGCTATGTTGATGTTCCACGGGCTTAACTTTTCAAGCTTGTGAAACTCGAATAGAATGTTCCATGGAGGTCTAAGGTAAAAAGGCTTTTTGATAACCGAAGCCATTCAGCTGGACACCTCAAGGAATCTGGCTGAAACGACTTGGGAAATACCATTACGGCCATAAACCCCGTACACTTTCTGTGCCTTGTTAACCATCTCAGGCTTCAAAGTTATAACTATGAACTGGGCTTTCTCCGATTCCTCCAGGAGGAGGTCGGCGAGTTTAGAAACATGAAATGCATCCAAGTGGGCGTCAACTTCGTCCATAATGTAGAAGGCTGCAGGTGTAAACTCTTTTATGGCAAACAGGAAAGCCACAGCAGCTACGGAACGTTCTCCACCGCTGGCTCCGCTGACAACTATGGAAGGTTTATTTGGGAATTGAACTATCATTTCTATCCCGCCGACGAAAGGATCTTCAGGGTTCTCAAGCTTCAGGGTGGCGAACCCGCCTCCGGTTAGTTTTGAAAAGTATTTTTGCAAGTTTTGGTTTATTCTTTCAAACGCTTCAAGGAAGACTTTGCGTTTTTTGCTTTCAATTTCCTCCATGAACTTTATTATTGCTTGTTTCTCCCTTTCAAGCTCGTTGAGCCTTAAGGACAGCTCCTTGTAGCGGGCGATTTGTTCAGCATAATGCGAAAGCGCAAGTTGGTTTACACCCTCTATCCTTTCAAACTCAAGTTTCAGCATTTTCAAGATAGCTTCGGCCTCTTCAACCTCTTTTGGCGTCACATTTAATGGTTTTTCGTAGCCGAATTGTCTCAGCTGATTTTGCCATTGCTCAAGCTGAATTAGAGATGTCTGAATGTTTAACTGGTACTGGTTCCATAAGCGGTCCGTTTCCTCGTATTCAGCGTCGAGTTTGCGAAGCACTTTGTCAATTTCGTCAATCTGAGTGGTGAATTTTTGTGCTTCCTCTTTGGCGGACATAACCGTTTTTGAAAGTTCATCACGGTTCTTCTCCAACTCAGCCAATTCCTGTTTTAGTTGCTCTCTCTCCTTTAACGCCTCCTCAACTTCGCTTTCAACATTTTTAAGCTGCTGCTCAACCTTTGACAGTTGGATTCTGGCGTTTTTGTACCCGATTCTTAAGACATTGTCATACTGGGACTGAAGTGTTGAAATTTCGGCTTGAATTATGCTAAGCTTCTGCCTGAGAGTGTTTATTTCTTCGGCAATCTTTTCTCTACGAGCCTCCATTTCCTGGATGTTCGCAGGGTCTGTTTTCCGCCTCAAAACAGTTAACTCGCTTCGAAGTCTACGGATTTCCCCATGCAGAGCGCTTTTTTCGGCTCTATATGTCCAGATCTTCGTTTTTTCCGCTTCTATTTCGCCTTCGAGCTTCCTAATGCTAGAATCAATCCTCTTAATGTTGACTCTTGTCCTTCTTATGCTTCTCTTCACTCTGGCTATTTCCCTGTCGAGCATTGTTACGGCTTCTGACAAACGCGCGATTTCAACACGGACTCTATCTATCTCCTCTTCTAGAGTTGTTATGTCGCCTTCCCTTCTCGCAAGGTGCTGCTGTAAAGCCTTAACAGCCTCATCCAAGCTCTTTATAGCCGCCTCGCTTGGAATAATGGCTGAAAAATCTATTGGAGCCCTGTAATAACCGCTTTCTAAAGCGCCACCTGGCTCATAAAGGTCACCGTTAACTGTTACAACTCTATAGCCTTTGCTGGATAACTCTAGGGCTATTTTATCCTCTTGAACAATCAAGGTGTCTCCGAGAACAAAGTACACGGCTGGCTCATACTGTTTTGCGCATCTGACAAAAGAAAACGCTGCGCCGTTAACGCCTTTAGTGTCTGGGACAGTTATGGGTTTTGCCGTTGAAACTCCTTCGAGGGGAATTATCTTTATGCGTCCAAGCTTCATTCTTCGAAGCGTCTCGGTACATGTGAAGGCCGCGTTTAAGTCTTTGACGACTATGGCGTCCAGCCAGCCGCCGGCGGCCACCTCGATTGCTTGCCTATAGGCTTTGTCGATTTTTATCAAGTTACGTAATCTACCGTAAATTCCTTGTATCACACCGAGCTCGCCGAGCTCTTCTATGCTTTTCAAAGCTTTTTCTTCAGCAGCCAGAGTTTCCGCGAGCTCCTTTTGGGTGGCGAATTCCACAACAGCTTCTCGGGCCGAGTTTGCTATTTTCCCAGCTTCGGCGATTTCCCTCTCTATAGCTTCTTTTTGAGCTATCCTCCTTTCTAGCATGCGTTCTAAGTTTTTAAGCTGGTTTTTCTGTTCCCCTTGAACCTTCTCCAGCTCAGCCTTGGACTTTTCCAGTTCGCTGAGGGTTGAAGCAAACCGTTCCCTCCGCTCCCATAAGTCTTTGAGTCTTTTATCGCGGATTTTTATGGCTGTGTGGCTTTTCGCTTGCTCAGACCTCAAGAACGCAAGCCTCTTGTAATTCTTGTCAAGTTGGAGTTCTATTTCGCGTATCTTTTTGCTGTTTTCGCCGAGACTCTCCCAGAGTTGAGCAATCTCCTTTGCAAGGGCATCGTGCTCGGCTTGCTTCGCGTTTATCTCGTTTAAAAGCTGTTCATACTCCATCCTCAAACGTCTTATTTTTAGCCTGTTTTCACGGATCTCGTTTCTAATCGACTGATACTGCTGAAGGTTATTTCCCCTGATTTTTCTGAGGCCTTCAAGGCTTGATTTTCCAGAGATTATTTTCGTTGTCAGTTCAGTGATTTTCGATTTGAGTTCGCCGATCTTCATCTGAACCCTTAAAACTTGGGAGCTGCCCTCCTCCACAATTTCGGAACTTAGCTTCCGCCACTCACCCTCAATCTCCCTGCGTTTAAGCCTGTACTGATCTCGAACCGCTTTAATCTTTTCAAGCCTACTCTTAATTTTCTCAGCTTGGACTGAATCACGCTCTATTTTCTCACGAATTTGCGCTATATCATAGGAAAGTTTGACAGCCTCGAATTTTCTGATCTCGTTTTTTAGGAAGTTATAGCGAAGAAGCTCGTTCCGCTCCCTTTCCAAGTCCTCGACTCGTCTCTGCACTTCGTCTATTCTTCCCATGGCGGTGCGTATTGAAAGGTCTGCGGCTCGAAGCTTCTCTTCAGCCTCGGCTTTTTCGGCGTCATATTGGGCTATACCAACTAAATCTTCGATTATCTTACGCCTTTCAATGGGGGAGACGTCTGCCAGCCTTGTTATGGTTCCTTGTGGGATTATGTTTTGGCTTGTGAAGCTTATACCAGCCATAGAGAGAATTTCCGTTAAGTAGGCGCGTGAGATTCTTCTCCCGTTAAGCCTATACACGCTTTGACCGTTCCGATACACTTCGCGGGAAATCGTTACCGTTGCCGTGTCAACGGGTATACGGCCATCAGAGTTGTCAAATTGTATCACAACTTTAGCCATTCTAGCTTTTTCCAAGCCTGCCTTATCGGAACCTTGGAAAATCAGCCCTGCAGCGGTCTCTGCGCGAAGCCTCTTTACACTTAGCTCTCCAAGGGCGAATAAAACAGCGTCAACGATGTTTGTTTTTCCACTACCGTTGGGTCCCGTTATTGCCGTAAAACCTTTATCAAAAATAATCTTAACAGTTTGCAGTCCAAAAGATTTGAAGCCTTTAAGCTCTATTTTCTTGATGTAGGGCATTAAACTGCGCCCTCACCTCACATGAAACAGCATCTCGACCCAGTTCTATGGGATCTTTGTATAAAAGTATTGCATCAACATGTTTTAACGATTATGCACTTCGGAAAGGCTATTTACAGACCTTTGAGCCGTACAGTGTAGCCATTTTCTTGACAAACTGTTTAATACGCTCCTCTTCACCGTAAACAAGCAAATAGCCGTCCATTTGCACTTCTGAGAAAAGTTTCAGCTCTTCTGCCAAAGCCCTAAGCGTCTCTACAGACATTTCGTCTGAAAGTTTGACACGGATCCAACGTTGCTCCCTTGGAAGACCGGGTACAAACCTTGAAAAAACCGCGTCTTCATCCGTCTTTCCATATGCATCTTCAAGTTTTCTAATCCATTCTTCAACATATTTATCTCCATATTTTTGTGCTTCCGAAATCAGGTAGGATTCCACACCGCTTAGGCACTCCTCAATTTTCTGACTTGTATCAAGCTTCGAGGGATCAGCCCTCAAAATATCGATCAGGGTTCTGGCGTACTTCAAATCGTTGAAAATGTTGGCTGGTATTTGGACTCCTTTCCTGCGGATGTCTGTCATCATTTCCTCCAAAACTTTCCAAACAGCAAGATAGCCCATTATCTTTCACCCTTTGATATAATTTGGAATCTTTATAAAGAGTTATTGATTGATTTGGCAACAACGTTAATTGGTTTAGTTAGGAAAAGGTTTTTAGTTAAGTTGTTATATGTGTGTTCAGCAAACGTTTACATGGAGTTGGTGTTGATGTCTGTCTTCGCGGCTCCGGGAGCATACGACCGTGCTATAACTGTTTTCTCGCCAGATGGTAGGCTCTTTCAAGTTGAATATGCTATGGAGCTTGTTAACCGTGGAGCAACAATTTTGGGAATTAAGTGTCCAGAAGGTGTTGTTTTAGGAGCTGAAGAAACCATTGAGCCCCTTGAGGAGTCTGAAACCTCTTGGAAGATTTTTAAGATTGATGAGCATATAGGGGCTGCAATTGTTGGGTTAAGCTCAGACGCGAGAGTTCTGATTGATAACGCCCGAATTTACGCCCAAAGCAATAGACTAACATACGACGAGCCTATCGACGTTGAAGTTGTAACTAAAAGAGTCTGTGACATAAAGCAGTTATATACGCAGCATGGTGGTGTGAGGCCTTTCGGAGTCTCCATAATCTTTGGCGGTGTCGACAAGACGGGCTGTCGCCTATTCGCAACCCATCCAAGCGGCACTTATAGAGGGCATAAAGCCGTGGCAGTAGGTGCTGGAAAGGATGCTGTGATGAGCATTTTGAGGGAAGAGTATCGAGACGGCATGCGCCTAGAAGACGCCATAAGGCTTGCCGTGAAGTGCTTAATAAAGGCCCTTGAAGCCAGAGGGCTTCAGCCAAGGATAAAGATTGCAGTTATTCCGGCAGCCACAAAGAAAATGGAGATGCTTAAAGACGAGGTTGTTGATAAATACATAAAAGAGTTAGGTTTAGGCAAGTGAATTTGAAATGAGTGAGAAGTACACCATTGCCCGCATTTCGAGGGGTAATGAGCAGTTTGAGGTTCTCGTGAAACCCGACAAGGCTTTAGATTATCGAATGGGAAAATTGTCCGCCATAACGGAAGTTCTTGTCACGGAAACAATTTTTTCAGACGCGAGCAAAGGAGCAAAGGTTTCAGAAGAAGCCCTTCGTAAAGCTTTCGGAACAACAGACCCGCTTAAAGTTGCGGACATAATCATTAAAAAGGGCACGTTACAGTTAACCACGGAACAGCGTAGAAAAATGATTGAGGAGAAACGTAGACAGATAATAGATTTTATATCAAGGAACTGTGTTGACCCGAGAACTAATCTCCCCCATCCACCTATGCGCATCGAGCAGGCCATGGGGCAAATCCACTTTTCAATAGACCCCTTCAAAGCAGTTGAAGAACAAGCAAGAGAGGTAATTAAGCTCCTGCGTCAAGTTCTGCCATTGAAGATGGAGCAGGTTTCAGTAAGCGTCCATGTGCCAGCAGAGTACGCGGCAAAAGCTTATGGAACAATAAAAGCCATGGGAACTATTAAACGTGAGGAATGGCGGGCTGACGGTTCATGGTTTGGGATAATTGAAATGCCCGCCGGTCTCTATGGGCCTTTTCTTGAAAAAATTGGAGAGGTAACTAAAGGAAACGCTGAGGCAAAGATAGTTTCGTGATTTTGATAATAATGGTTGGATGTGAGTTTTATGCCCATGTTTTTCGAAAGGAGACAGCTTGTGGTTCCTGGGGACCTGCTTGCCGAAGGCGACTACATTGCTGGAGAAAATACTTTCAGGTCGAATAATAAAATCTACGCCTCCAGAATAGGTCTTGTGGAGTATGAGGACAAGAAGGTAAGTGTTGTTGCCTTAAGGGCTTTTTATGTTCCGAGGGTTGGAGATACCGTTATAGGAACTGTGGTAGAAGTGGGGTTCAACGGATGGGTCGTCGACATCAACGCACCATACCTGGCACTTTTAAGGGCTTCTGAAGTGCTCAATAGGCCTTTTAAACCACAAAAAGATGATTTAACACAGGTTCTTGACGTTGGCGACCTAGTTGTGGCGAAAATAGTTTCTTACGACAGAACCCATAACCCCCAACTTAGTGTGGATGAGCCTGGATTGGGGAAGATAACCCGCGGGCAAGTTGTTAAGATAACACCCACAAAAATTCCCCGTGTAATTGGAAAGAAGGGGTCAATGATTTCCATGATAAAGCAGGAAACTGGATGTCACATAATTCTCGGCCAAAACGGGGTCATACTTATCACCGGGAAAAGCTTGGAGGATGAGGAGTTGGCGATGATGGCCATTCACAAGATTGAGGAGGAGTCTCACACCACTGGGTTAACCGACCGCATCTTTCAGATGATTAAAAGGGAGAAGGAGAAAAGAGGGAGTAGTTGACTATGAGCGAGAAGACTGAAAAATTGTTGGACAGAAAAGGCTTAAGGCTTGATGGAAGACGGCCGGACGAGCTTAGGCCCATAAAAATTGAGGTTGGTGTGCTTTCAAACGCTGATGGCTCAGCCTACATTGAACAGGGCAAAAACAAGATTCTAGCGGCCGTCTATGGACCGAAGGAGCTCCATCCGAAACATTTAGCTCTACCTGACCGCATGGTTTTGAGGTGTCGCTACCACATGGCACCCTTTTCCGTTCAAGAACGCAAGTCTCCAGCTCCGTCAAGGCGGGAGATAGAACTTTCAAAGGTTATTAGGGAGGCCCTTGAGCCAGCCGTCTTTGTCGAGTATTATCCACGCACAGCAGTGGACATTTTCATAGAGGTTTTACAGGCGGATGGAAGCACAAGATGCACAAGCATAACAGCCGCCTCGCTGGCTTTGGCTGACGCCGGTGTTCCAATGCGGGATTTGGTGGCGGCGTGTTCAGCAGGCAAAGTTGAGGATTTGATAGTTTTAGACTTGAACGACATTGAGGATAAGGTGGGCTCCGCCGACGTTCCAGTAGCTTACATGCCAAATCTAGGAGCCATCACGCTTCTGCAGATGGATGGAATTTTAACTCAAGAGGAGTTTGAAGAGGCTGTAAAACTCGCTATCGAGGGGTGTAAAAAAATTTACGCTATGCAAAAGGAAGCCTTAAAAGCTAGGTATGTTAGCGTTAAGGAGGTTGAGGAGTGATGACCACGGCAGCCCCAACTGTTGTTCGGGTAAAGCAAAAACAGATAGCGCAGCTCATCGCCAAAGGAAAGAGACTTGACGGGCGAGGCTTAAATGACTACCGCGAGATAAAGATTGAACAAGGAATCATCGAGAAGGCTGAAGGCTCAGCAAGAGTTCTGCTTGGAGAAACAGAGGTGATGGTTGGAGTCAAAATCGAGATAGGCGAGCCTTTTCCAGACACCCCCAATGAAGGCGTGTTAACCGTTAACGCTGAGCTTGTTCCTTTGGCTTCACCCACTTTTGAGCCCGGTCCACCAGACGAGAACGCCATAGAACTGGCGAGGGTTGTAGATAGGGGTATTAGGGAGTCAAAAGCCATAGACCTCGAAAAGCTTTGCATAGTGCCCGGGAAAAAAGTTTTTGTCTTATTTGTGGACATTTACGTGCTAAACCACGACGGAAACTTGATAGATGCTTCGGCTTTAGCCGCAATGGCGGCTTTGATGAACACCAAGGTCTTCAACCATGAAGTGGAGAATGGCGAGGTTAAGATAAAACCCGGCTTCACGCCTTTGCCCATTCGAAGACACCCCGTTGCTGTGACATTTGCGAAGATAAACGATAAACTGGTGGTTGATCCATGGCTTGAAGAAGAGCAGATAATGGATGCTAGACTTACAATAACAACAGACGACGACGGAAATGTTTGCGCTGTCCAAAAGGGCGGAAGCGGATGTTTTACGCTTAAACAAGTGCTTGAAGCCGTTCAAATAGCAAGAGAAAAAGCTTCAGAAATAAGGAAAAAGCTGGGGTGGTAAAGTTTGGGTAAAAGAACTAAGAAGGTTGGCCCAACAAGAGGGTTAGGGGCCCGTTACGGAGCAACAGTTAGGAAACGCTACGTTAAGATAGTCACGGAGCTTAGGAAGAAGCATAAATGCCCCCAGTGTGGTCTTCAAAGGGTTAAAAGGGTCAGTGTGGGCGTTTGGGAGTGTAAAAAATGCGGCTTTAAGTTTACAGGTGGAGCGTATACACCCGTCACAAAGCTTGGAATGGTTGCTAAGCGAATCGCCAAAGGCGCACTTGTTGAAGAGTCTGAAGTTTCAACAGTGTTGGAAACCGAGGAAGAGTAGGCTGAAAATGCTTGATACTTTTAACAACCTCCCGCAGGCCAACTAGAAGGATTAGAACTTTTTGTAAAGATTTTTCCCACGGTATACCAAATGTTATGCGAATAAACCGTGGAAAATTGAGTCTTGAAGGCTTGGCGGAGAAGGCTTTGGAGCTTGGAGCCGACGGAGTTGTAATCGTTGACAGGTGGAAGGGTGGACCCGGAAAAATTGAGTTTTTTAAAGTTAAGGAGGGAAAACTTCAGCCTACACCACCCCTGATTTATGTTAGGGGCGTGAAACTTCGGAGAGAGTTTGCAACAATGCCCAGGGGGAAAAGGATAAAATCCACCGCTATATTGGCTTTGCCGGAGGCCCCCCTAGAAGTCATAAGGTTGGGGGAAGCATTCTCGGAATTTTTCCATATTCCAGTTATACATGCTGATGAAGAAAAGAGGCGTTTCAGCGCATTAATGGAGATTAAAACGAATCCCGCGGGCGAAATAGTTGTGACTTTTAGGCTTCTTCCAGAAAACGTTGAAGTTGGTCCTATGATGAGGATATCTCACATGATATGGGATTTAAGCCATGAAAACAAACGCCATTATACGTTTAAAAATGCCCTCAAAAGAAGTTTTGGAAATCATCCTTCAGGCACTTGCCCCTGAGGTAGCTAAACCCCCAACAACTCGTTCCAGGGCACGGCTGGAGGTTGAGGGCGATTTTCTAATTTTGAAAGTTGAAGCCATGGATACTGTAGCTTTGCGGGCTGCCTTAAATGCTTATTTGAGGTGGATTTCCAGTCTGTTTGATGTTTTTTCCGTTTTGAATTCGCTTGGAGCCAAACGGGCTTTTAGCGTTCCCTCAACCCTTTAATATATTCTTCAACCCACTCTTTAGCTACCGGATCTGGAACTTGTACGGGTGGATGTTTAAAGGCGTAGGAGGATATACTTATTAACGGTCCGGCTATTTTCCGGTCTAAAGCCAGTTTTACAGCCCTTATTACATCTATGACAACTCCAGCGCTGTTTGGCGAATCTTCCACTTCGAGTTTAACGGTTATTGTTAGGGGTCTGTCACCGAACTTTCTGCCTTTCAGCCAGATATAGCATACCTTCTTATTTCCTAGGAAAGGTACATAATCAGATGGGCCTATGCGAGTTGGCAGGTCGTAAGGCACCAAGCTTTTCACGGCTTCAGTCTTGCTTATTCGTTTTGTTTTAAGCCTCTCTTCAACGGTCATGTTTAGGAAATCCGTGTCTCCCCCGAGGTTTAGCTGGTACGTCTCGTCGACGATAACTCCTCTGTCAACGCAGAGGCGCACAAGATTTCTGTGGAGTATGGTGGCGCCGAGCTGGCTTTTAACGTCGTCGCCTGCCACTGGAAGCCCTCTCTCCTCAAATTTTCGACCCCATTCTGGATCTGAGGCGATGAACTCTGGGATGCAGTTGATGAAGGCGCATTTGGCTTCTAGGGCGGCTTGGGCGTAAAATCTTGTGGCTTTGTGGCTTCCAACTGGCATATAGTTTACTAGGATTTCCGCCTCAGACTCCTTCAACACTTCTACGACGTCCACCGGTTTGACCTCATCTTCACCGTAAACATGGAAAGTTCCCCTCATGTGTTCAGCAACACCGTCTAGCACGGGTCCAGGTTGAACCTTCACGCCCAGTTTTGGCACTTCAGCGAATTTTGCACAGCAGTTTGGCTTTGCAAAAATAGCCTCTGACAAGTCTTTCCCAATTTTGTTTTTGTCCACGTCGAAGGCTGCTACGAATTTTATGTCTCTGACGTGATATCCGCCGAAGTTTACATGCATCAAGCCCGGAACAGTTCCGTTTTCTTTAGCGTTTTTGTAGTATTCTACACCTTGAACTAGGGCTGATGCGGAGTTTCCGACTCCAACTATTGCCACTCGGATTTCAGCCAAGTTCTTATCCCTCGTCCGTTGTGGAAAGGGTTTAGAGCTCGTGCTCTATAACCCTTTCCAGTTAACGGCAAGGTTAAAAAGCATGAACTCTCAAACCTTAAAAGGTGAACTCCATGGACGAAGGGGCAGTGGACATTAAGTTCGAACCTTTCAAGGAAATAGTTATAATGGAAAGAAACTTTTTCGCCACTCCGGAAGACATAGCTAGGTTTGCATCAATAATAGCTGGCGGGAAAACAGCTGGACTTTATTGGGCTGATGGAGTTGTTTTCCTTTATTTCCCACTCCCAGCCACAACTGAAACTGCAGCTAGAGCTCTTGTAGAAAACAAACGTGTTTACTGGACTTTTGTGGGATACTCGCTTATGCCAAAATATCAGCCTTTAATCGAAACAAGAGAGAAAATTATTGTTCCGGTAATAGACATGTCTTCAAACCCCATGTTTAGGAAGGTGGCAAACTGGCTGAAAGAGCAAAAACAAACTTAAAAAACCACGATTTTTTAACAGTAGGGAACTTTGAAAAACTTATCCGCATTGAGGGACGAGTTTTTTCGGGATCAGGCGAGGGCGCAAAGTTTACGGGGCTTCCTTGGTTTAAAAGGCAGATTGTAGAGAAGTTTGGCTTCACCCCCTATCCGGGAACGTTGAATTTGAAGCTTGACGAGGAGGGCAAGAGGTTAAGAAGGGTTTTGGAAGTTAATCCAAAAGTTATCGCGTCTGAAAACGGATATTGTCGTGGTAAGTGTTTCAAAGCCCGTTTGGGTTTCATGGACGTGGTTGTCGTCATACCAGAGGTTGAAGGTTATCCAGATGACGTGCTTGAGGTTGTTGCACCCGTGAATTTGAGGGAGAGTTTTGGACTCGAAGACGGAGAATTAGTGGTTTTGAGCATAGTGCTCGAGTAGACGGGTTTATCCACGTTTCTGTTTCAAGAAGCTTTGCACGTACTCTTTGAAGACACCCTTCTTTTTAAGGTAAAGCCCGTATCTTACGAGGGCTGCCATAGCTCTTGCGGCGTCCTCCGGGGACATGTACGCTGGGATTCCAAGCTTGTCGAAACGTGAGCGAACGTGAAGCGCCATTTCGGTTTCACCTATGTCACACGCAACTATCGGCTTGCTGTATCTGCTGGTAACAGCCGCAACCCTGTCCACGTAGTCCTCTTGAAGGGCGGGTGTGTGGTGCAGCCCTAGGAGAATGACACCGTGGACCTTTGGGTCTTGGAGAACTAGCTCTGTGGCGAGTTCATACATTTCTGACGTAACTGAGCCTGTCAAGTCCACGGGGTTGAGGGTTGCTGCAAACTTTGGAATTTTGCCCTCATCCTTAAGCTTTTCAAATTTTTGGAGGGTTTTCTCTGAGAGTTTTTTGACTGTTAACCCTTGAAGCTCGCATTCGTCCGCCGCCATTATTCCTGGGCCGCCGGCGTCCGTTACTATTGCTATGTTTTTTCCGGCAGCTGGAGGCTGCATGATAAGTGCTTTCGCAGCGTCGAAGAATTCTTCCATGTCGCGGACCCTTAGAACCCCGGCCTGCGTGAAGGCTGCGGAGTATATTTGATCCGAGCCTGCGACGGCCCCAGTGTGAGAGGCTGCCGCCCTTGCTCCAGCCTCTGTTTTGCCCGCTTTTAGGGCTATTACGGGTTTTTTGCATGTTACTTTTGAGGCCGCCTCCAAGAAGGCTCTCCCGTTTTTCACGTCTTCAACGTATAGAAGTATCACTTTTGTTTCTTTGTCGTGAAGTAGGTAGTGGAGCATTTCAGCCTCGTCTACGTCGCTTTTGTTGCCGAAGCTTACGAATTTGCTGACGCCCATTTGTCTGCCAGCCAAATAGTCGAGGGCTGCGGCTCCGAAGGCTCCGCTTTGGGTTACTACGGCTATATTTCCCCTCATAGGCCTAGGAGTTGCAACAACCTCTTCACCAGTTGTCAAAATCTTTGTTTCTGGCAGAAAAAGCATGTCAACGCCCGTTGTGGAGTCGTAGACTCCCAAGCAGTTGGGACCTAGAACTCTTATCCCCGCCCCTTTTGCGATTTCAACAACCTTTCTCTCAAGTTCGTGGTTTCCAATTTCCCCAAAACCTGAACTAATTATAACAACGGCTTTAACCTTCTTTGCTGCAGCGTCCTCCATTATTTCTGGAACTACTTCGGCTGGGACAACTATTACGGCGAGTTCAAGCTCTCCGGGGATCTTTGTCAATTTTGGATAGCACTGGAAGCCTAAAATGTAATCTTCATGGGGGTTTACGGGGTAAATTTCCCCCTTAAAAACGCCTCTTCTCTTATTTTCAACAAAATTTTTGAAAATGACATGCCCAGCCTTGTTTATTTTTTTAGTGGCGCCAATAACAGCCACGGACTTAGGATTAAAGAAGGCCTCAAGCTGTTTTATAGAAACTTCCACACTTTTCACCTTTTTTGGCAACAGTTAAGCTTTCTTTTGCTGGTTTATTCTTCACTCTTTATTTCCTTTTCCCTCTCAAAAGAAGTTGAACGTATATTAGTTTCAAGTCGTTTTTATGCTACCGAACAACCACAAAGAAACCATCCCTTATAGAAATCTAGCTATACAATTAGATTTCCTAAAATAAGAAGAGTAATAAGAGTGAAATGTGAAGGTAAAAATTAGGTTTCTAGACCTTTTAGTGTTGAAAACTTACTAAAACAAATAGTTTAAGGGTTTTGGCTTGTTCGCCATTTTTCTTGTAGGAATTTTGGGATTTCTGATGAGTCTCTTGGGCCCACTATTACTTGCCATCCGCTTAGTTCTTCTATTTCTCCGCTTAGGCGCGCCGCTTTTCCCGGAATTATTAGTTTTCTATGTTTTACCTTGTTTTCTATTCCTGAGGCTTTTAGGGCTTCAGCTACTTTTTCTGCTGTTAGTTTGCGACCGGCTACTGCGCTGTCTACTGCTATACCTTCCGTGTCCACAACCAGCAAGTAAGCGTTTATTTTTGCTGATTCTATATCAGAGGCTACTGTGTAGTAAGTTAAGGCGAAGTTAGTTGTGAACATAACTGGCGAGTTCTCGTCTGGAGTGCCGAACACCTTTAAGCCTGGCTCTACGGCTACTGGCTTGCGGGGGTCTGTGTAAATGTTAGCCCTTAAAATGACGTTTGGCAATAGAGCCCATCCGTCTAGGCTGTGCATTATTAGGATGTCAGCGAAACGCACTATGAGCATGGCCGCCAAGTAGGCTTCCCGCCATTTTACGATTTCTTGGGCTATTCCGGCGCTTTCTAGCCAAACGGTCATTGGCACGCCCATTAGTGGAAAGCCTAAAAGTTCGTCGCCATGCTTACAAGCCAAACGTCTAATCATTGTGAAGTTGTTTAGGGTGTCTGCCAACCCTTCGCCAGAGAAAGTGCCCGGGTCCAAAACCAAATCCTTAACACCGTATTCCAGGAGCGTTTTAGCCAAAGACTTCAAAAGTTTAAGGTTGTTCGGCGCAAAAACTGTTAGGGGGCAGCCGTACATTAGGGCTAGTTCAGCCATCTCCCGCCAATTGTCCTTAGTAGCCGCGTACAAGAGTGGTCTAGCTTTGGGTGCAGCCATTAAGCCAGCCTCCAAAACCGTTGGGTTCAGCGAGCACAAAATCATTGGCAGTTTTGTGTTTTCAGCCACTTTGCGCACTGTTGCTTTAAACTTGTCGGGGTCGTTGGACGTGGAGCGAACGGCAACCATGTCCAGCTTTAAAATCTGCCCGATATATTCGTAGCGGAATTCTTCAACACGTTTAATGCGGCTTAGGATTTCTTCTTCTGGCATCTCGTCTGTGACGTCTATGGCTATGGCTGTTGGGTTAAAGTATGTGAGCTCGTGGCGGTACATCACCAGTTTTCCGCCAATCTTAACAGCCCCTTCGCCAGTGCCGACAACAACCTCTTTTATGGCTGGCTTGAGCATTTCCTTAAGCTGTTTGTAGGCTTTCTCAAACTCCTTTTTTAATATGGGCTTGCACTTTTCAATTGGGACTTCGCGGTTTACGACTTTTGTGGCGAAAGCCATGCAGTTCTCTTCGCCGCACTCCTTACAGTTTGTGCGGGGCAGAAGCTTGTAAACGTCTATTGGGCTAAGCTCCTTAACGCCAATCTTGCCCTTCGCCTCTCTTTCACTCATAAGCCTTTCAACCTCCATTAAAGCGCCTAAACCTTAACGGTAACCCATTCCACAAGGCGTTCAGCATTGCCGGAACTGCCACCCATCAGTTGGGCGATAACGTCTTTGACTGTTTTAACAGCTGCTGGATGCATCATCATGAATAGGTCTACGCCAGCTAGTAGAAGTGTCAAAGCGGTAACAACTTCCCATAATGGTCCTCGGAGTTCGCGGGGTTCCCATTCTGGAGCCATCTTCATCCATGCTTCGCGGGCAGCCCAAGCGTTTGTTGTTCCAGAGGACATGGGATGAGCCAGCTCTGGGTCGCCCATCAAAGCTGCTAGGCGGGCTCTCTCCATATTGGTAAACGCGTAGTCCAAGCCGTAGCCCAAAGCCGCCGTTGTCAAGTCCATAACGATGTCCTCTTTTGGCAAGAAGTCGTAGAGTCGGCGGTTCAGCTCCCTAGCCAAGTTCAAGTCCATAGGCGTAAACGACAGCGCCACATGCCCATTCTTTTTAATGAATTTGGCGCAGCGTTCCACATCCATATCCCGCGTAATCGAGCTTATCAAGAAACGTTCGCCAGCAAAGGTTTCGCAAACTTCTTGGAAAACATCTGCGTCCTTAACTGGGTCGCCGCAGCCTCCGATTATTAGTGGCACGTCAACGGCCTGGGCAACAGCCTCAACAGTCTTAACAGCCTCTTTAGGCGAAGCGTCCTTAACAA
>CAZRXM010000006.1:0-32622 GCA_964604045.1 uncultured Candidatus Bathyarchaeia archaeon | reverse complement strand
CCATTTTGAAATAGACTTTAGCCATAGTTTGAGTTAGGGTTTACTGTAAAATTTCTATTCAAGATGTTTCATGTGTAACATTAGATATACAAAACTACATTTTAGGTTATGGGTATTGCCCAGAAATCTCAATCAAGCCTTAACCCTCAAACTCTGCAAGATACTTCCCCTAAGTTTAATACGAGACTCCATATTCCGTAGCAGTTGAACCCATAAACTCTTTGAATGGACCCCTTATACCCCCTTCTCCCTAACTCCTGAATAACATACCTCGTTTACTCACAAGAAATGGTAGCGGGGGGTCGATTTGAACGACCGATCTCTGGGTTATGAGCCCAGCGGGTTAATCCTGGCTACCCCACCCCGCTATGTGTATGCTGAAGCAAACTTTCTTAAATCCTTTTAGGGTACTTGATCCAGTAAACATTTATTCTCTTGGCTGTTTTAGAAGAAGGTTGGCGGGATCTATGGATAAGCCGTATTTCCGTGAGCTCTTCTCTCCTATGCTTGAGAAGCCTATTTTTGTTCAAGGGCTGCCTGGGTTTGGCAATGTTGGAAAAATTGCAGCACATCTTCTCATAAAGTTTTGTGGGGCTAAGCCCTTTGCCGAAATGTATTCGCCATATTTTCCTGATTACGTTTCTGTTGGTTCTGACGGGGTTTGCCGTTTGCCCAAATATGAGTTTTATGCAGCCCCTATGGAGAAAAACGACTTTATCATTATGACGGGTGACACGCAGCCATCCTTTGAAGACGTGGTTGCCCACTACGAACTTTGCAGCGAAGTGCTAAATTTCATCCGTAGATACGACTGCTCCATGATAATAACGCTAGGAGGGGTTCCTTCAGCCGAGGACACCGGGCACGTTTATGTAGCTGCGACATCATCGAGGCTGGCTGTTGAGTTCATGGAAAGGGGTGCAGTTTTATATGCGAAGGGAAGAATTGTAGGCGCTACAGGATTGATGCTTGGCATGGCGAAGGAACACGGTTTAGATGGAATTTGTCTCCTAGGTGCGACTACAGGTTTTAGGGCGGACCGCGGCGCAGCGTTTTCAGTTTTCAGGTTCCTGATGAAGGCGTTGGGAAACGAGGTAAAGGAAGGGTTATAAGTAAAGCATGAACTTATGTGTAAAAACGCGAATGGAAGGCTTAAAACATGGATAGAAAAGGAGATAGCCTATTGAACTCAAAATTCTTGAGAACCTTTCTCACCTTATTCACTGTAATGCTGATCTTTGTAGGGCCAACCTACTTCGTCTTGTTTTTATGGAGGTGGTTTGATTTCGATTATGCTCTTTCAATGGTCCTTGGATTTTCATTGTTCATGATAGGTTTAGTGCTTCTTGCTTTCTTAATCAGAAAGAAAGTGGTCTGAGAAAGGGCCTCAGATACCCCAGGGGGCATCATCAGACTTCAGCCGTTTGGTTCTTCATCGGCAAAATCTTAGAAGTACTTAGAAGGTTAAAAACGTTGAGGTTTCACGTATATGATGGAGCAAAGCATATAAAGTATGCTAAAAGATATACAGATTATGCAAAAGAAAAACGGCGGGACTCTAAACGGAAGAAAAGGTTCAGCAAAGAGGACAACCGTTATTCTAGATGAAGAAGAGCGGGAGTTTATTGACAAGCTAATTAGTGAGGGGAAAGAGCCGGGCATAAAGCCTCTTATCTCAAAAATGCTTGACGTTTACAGAAGCATGATGATATATGATTGGCGTTTTCCAGGCGAATATTATTGTGGAATAAGCCGAATAGCCTTCCTCAACGTAGAACTTGTAGATATTCTAATTCACAATATCCCGAGGGAAAAGTGGCGTGAAGTGGGACGAAAAATGGGCGAAGCAGCGAAAGTTTCCATGGAGGCAACTCTTGGCATCCAAACGTCAAACCAAGAAAAGTGGCAAGAGGTCTTTAAACGTTTACGAGTTCAAGGGTTTGGAGACTTCTTCATCAAGGATAAATATCTAATGATAAAAGCACCGTTCATCAGCGAACCTGAAGTATGGGCCGGCTTTCTAGAAGGTCTGCTAGGTGTAGAATTGGACATAAAAACCTTCACAGCACCATTTGTTTTCGAAATAAGGTTTACGAGTTCTAGGCAGTAATTGGAGCGAAAGCTTAAAAGTTTTAATATTTTGATATAAAAATAGTGGTTAATGTGGAACAATATTCTAACGGCCACAAAATATGCGAGGCCCTAAGCGATCCAACAAGGACAAAAATACTACAATACTTACTCCAAAAGTATCCCAAAGCCCAAACTATCAATCAAATACGGAAAGTGCTGGCTGAAAATGTTTCAGCAACCACTATTTCTTTCCATTTAAAAAAAGCTTCGAGAAGCTGGTCTCATAACAACAGACGGGCATAAAAAGGGGTTTAGGGCTACGAGAAGGGCGATAAGCATAGATTTCAACGGCAACGGCTTTCATTTCGTGGAGGGATAGTCGTGCGTGAAGCTGTGCTCTACGAACGTTTAGAAAATAGGGCGGTTAGATGCAACCTATGTGGGCGGAGGTGCACGATAAACGATGGTGGAACTGGTTTCTGCTTGGTTAGAAAGAACGAAAATGGGGTTCTCTATACACTTGTTTACGGCAAAGCCATTTCTGCCTGTGTGGATCCAATAGAAAAGAAGCCACTTTCACACTTTAATCCCGGCTCGTCGGTTCTTTCCATCGCGACTGTGGGATGTAATTTCCGCTGTCAATTCTGCGACAATTGGGTGATAAGCCAAGAAAAAAAGATAGTGGGCAGAGATTTCCCACCCGAGGAGGTCGTGAAGGCTGCCCAGGAAAACGGCTGTCAGGGAATAAGTTACACGTACACGGAGCCCACAATATTTTTTGAGTACGCTTACGAAACAGCCAGACTTGCCCACCACGTTGGTTTTTTCAACACGTTTGTTACAAATGGATACATGACGCCTGAAGCTGTTAAGACTATTGCTCCCTATCTTGACGCAGCCACCGTAGACTTTAAAGGCGGCGGCGACCCAGAGTTCTATAAAACTTTTTCAATGGTTCCCTCTGTTGAACCCATTTTCGAATGTTTGAAGGAAATGAAACGCCAAGGTATCCACATAGAGATCACAAACCTTATAATACCTAAAATAGGGGACTCAATAGACCAAATTACAAAACTTGCGTCTTGGATTAAAGAAAACCTTGGAGAAGACACACCCTTCCATTTACTTCGCTTTCACCCTGATTACAAGTTAACTGATATCCCGTCAACACCCATCCAGACGCTAGAAAAAGCGTATTCAGCAGCCAAGAGCGTTGGCCTAAACTTCGTTTACATAGGAAATGTCCCCGGTCACCCCGCTGAGAACACCTACTGCCCAAGCTGCAACGAGCTTTTAATTAAACGGTTTAGTTTCGCGATCACTCGTTGGAATTTGACAAAGGACATGCGTTGTCCAGTTTGCGGGCGTGAAATTCCAATAAGGGGAACGCTTCATTCAAGCAGTTGCGCCTACCCATATGCACTATTCTAGAGTTCCTTAACCATGGTGAAAATCATGTGGAGATTTTTGCGGCCGGACGCTTTGGCTGTGCTGAATGATGATTTGGTGAGGAAAAGTTTGTCCCGATATTTTGCAGTCATGCAGGATATTAAGCCAGCTAAGTTTCAGATAGCCAAAAAACTTCCAGCAGACTTTGGAAAAGATGACACTCTAATGGAGCTTTGGCGAAAACACGAAGAACTCACACAAGACTTTTACAAACTAGAAAGGGATATAGACACAAAACAAAAAATTCTAGACGACCTACCTGTCCCTAAGAGTTCTTATCTTGACTTGAAGATCGAAATTGCGAAACGCATGCTAGAGAAATGCCATTTTTGTGTTAGAAGGTGTAGTGTTAACAGGCTTAAGGGTGAGTTTGGGTATTGTAAATGTGGTTCGGCGATAAAAGTTTCCAGTATTTTTGAGCATATGGGTGAGGAACCGGAGCTTGTTCCGTCTGGAACCATTTTCACGATGGGTTGTACGATGCGTTGTAAGCATTGCCAAAACTGGACGATATCTCAATGGATTGAAGAAGGCACAGCCTATCAGCCCATAGAGTTGGCGAGGGAGGTTGAACTTTTACGTCGTAGTGGATGTAGGAATGCGAACCTTGTTGGTGGAGACCCCACACCATGGCTTGGACATTGGCTTGAAACGTTTAAGTTTGTTAACGTTAACATACCGGTTGTTTGGAACTCAAACACTTATTATAGCTATGAGACAGCTCAACTTTTAGCTGGTTTCGTGGACGTTTATCTGTTGGATTTTAAATATGGGCCTGGTGACTGCGCCGTTAAAATTTCGGAAGCGCCAAAATACTGGGAGGTTTGTACACAGAATCATTTAACAGCGAACAAGTATGGAGAACTCATTATACGTGTTCTAGTGCTGCCCGGACATTTGGAATGCTGTACAAAGCCTATACTGAACTGGATAGCGGAGAACCTTGGTAGAGAGACAAGAGTGAACGTTATGTTTCAGTATAGACCCGAATGGCGGGCATACGAGATTCCAGAGCTGCGGAGAAGGCTAACAAGGGAAGAAATGGAAAGAGCCATTAGGCTAGCAAAAGAAGCTGGCTTAGTCAATTTCATAACATAAGATAGGTGACACAGCTAACACGTACTTATCGAAAGCTATTTCTTATACCCTTGTCTTTTCCTATGGGCGGAAAGTGGATTCAAATGCCCTATTGCCCAGAATGCGGTGGAGAAATGCGTTACATTGCAGCTACAAGGCATTATGTTTGCCAAAGCTGCGGTCTATCCGTTACTCAGCAAGAACTTATTGAACTGAGGGAAAAACTGAGGACTTCAGTCGAGGACGATGAAAAAGAAAGACGGAGAAAAGAGTACCTAAAATGGTGGCTCAGCAGCAAGAAAAAGTAATGCGATCCGAAGCCTTCGAGAATGCGGTGTAAAGCATAAAAGGATTCTTATTTGTTGTATACCATAAACGATAGAGGGGAATATGGAAAATGGACACGTGGATTGAGATAATTTGTGTTGGCAACGAGCTTCTGATAGGGAAAACGTTAAACACTAATGCGCAATGGCTGGCTAAGCGTGCAGTATCCCTAGGTGCAACTGTTCGTAGGATAACGGTTGTAGGTGATGATGTTGATGAAATTGCCAGTGCCGTGCGCGAAGCTTTGGAGCGTAAACCTCGCTTCATAATAACCACTGGTGGTTTGGGGCCTACTTTCGACGACAAGACACTGGAGGGTATAGCAAAAGCCCTAAACCGTAATCTTGTGCTTAACAGCAAAGCCTTACAGATGGTTAAGGAAAAATACCAGGAGTACGCCGAGGCCGGTAGGTTGGACTCGACTGAATTGACTCTACATCGAGTTAAAATGGCAATGCTTCCCGAAGGTGCAGAACCTTTACCAAACCCTGTGGGCACAGCTCCTGGTGTGCGTTTGGAGGTAGAAGGCGCCACCATAATTGCGTTGCCTGGTGTTCCCGCAGAAATGGAGGCAATTTTTGAGAGTTCTGTGGTTGAGCTAATTAAGAGGGAAACTGGAGATTTAATGTTCTTTGAAACTAGCATATACGTGGACGATATCATGGAGTCCACATTGGCTCCGCTTATTGATATTACTATGCGCGATAACCCCTACGTTTACATAAAATCCCATCCAAAGGGAGAAGAGAAGAGACCCCACATTGAAATCCATTTCTCCACTACAGCGAAGGATTCGAAAGTGGCGAAAGATCGCTTGGGAAAGGCCATAGTGCAGCTTTCTGAGTTGATAAAAGAGAAAGGCGGAAAAGTTAAAACTTTTAAAGTTTGATGCTATTTTCCATTTGGTTGCGATGAGGGAGCAGGCTAGACTCTGATTTTGATGATTGGAAATCCGGGTCCGGAGCAACCGAATTCAAAATATTTGTTTGGAGTAATGATTTGTGCTTCACAAGGACAATAAACGGCAATACCAAGTTTGAACATATGAAGCGGAGGAACACGACAACTTTTACGATAATTTTTATTGCTATTGTATCGAGCATTTCACCATGTTTTCCGTCAAGCTCTTACTCTGTCTCCTACTTTCTACTTAAGAGCTTCAACGGTTCAGAAAAATATCGGCTTAACGTCGTTATACCCGAATCGCTTTACGAATATTACCGCGATAAGCCCCATAGACAAGCCTCCATTCAAGACTTTTCGAATTTTGTAACTCCCTACCCTCTTCAACCAGTGGCGGAACGGCTTTGGGAAATATACGATAACCCCGAGGATTTTGCGAATGGGGTCCTAATGTTGGTGCATCAGATACCGTATAATGTGACATTGCCTGCCAAGTATCCGGTCGAGACGATGGTTGAAAATATTGGAGATTGCGACCTATTCAGTTACATTGCAGCTTCGATAATGAAGGCAGGTGGACTGGACGTTGTTCTTCTATACTATGAAGACGAAACCCACATGAATGTTGGTGTGCACCTTCCAACCCCACCCCAACACGCAAGAACACCGGTTTCTTTCGTAACATACAATAATGTTCGCTACTACATAGCTGAATGCACCGGAGACAACTGGACGACAGGCTGGAGAGTGGGTGAATGCCCAGAAAGTTTGAGGCAAGCTTCATGTAAAGTAATTCCGCTCGAGGAATGTGAGGAATGGGCTCCTGGTCAAGTGTCTGCAAGCTATAGTGTCTTACAACCCTCAGCAATCTCCTTAAAAGCATCGTCAAACTTCGTCATAGAAGGAAGCGTCATCACGCTGTATGGACAACTTTCACCGGAAATTACGAACAAATCAATAACGATTTATTTCAAAACGGGAGGCTCCTCCTGGAACGTATTAGCTATTGTGAGTACAGATTTAAATGGAAAGTTTTATTACGAGTGGAATGCACAGGGGGCCGGAGTCTTCTATTTTCGGGCAAGCTGGTCTGGCGATGATGGATATGCAGGGGCAGACAGCCAGATAGTGGTATTAACAGTAATGTCCGGGTTCTTTGTAGCTCTTATCATAACGACAGTGGCCCTAACCTCTGTGGGTATAGCCCTCTTAGCAATGTCCCGTGAGCATATTGTGGCTGGTGAGTCGGGACTTCCCAAAGTTTAGGTGTTAAAGGAAAAGCTTTTACCATCCGGTTGTTTGCAGTCTATACACAAAATTTATCGTGGGTGGTGGATAATGTTTATTGTGTTTATTATCGGAACAGCTGGATCTGGAAAATCGACACTCACAGCGGCTTTCAGCGAATGGCTAAGAATGTCAAAGCAAGATGTTTCGATAGTAAACTTGGACCCGGGTGCTTTAAACTTACCTTACACGCCGGATGTCGACGCCCGGGATTATGTGAGTGTGGAAAACATTATGGAAGAATATGGATTGGGGCCGAATGGTGCCTTAATAATGGCTGCCGATTTGCTGGCGGAAGAGGTGGAGACCCTTTCTAAGGAAATTGAAGACTTAAAGTCTGACATAGTTTTGGTGGATACTCCAGGGCAAATGGAGCTTTTCGCCTTCAGAGCCTGCGGCCCATACATCGCAAACGAACTTACAAAGGAGCCAAAAGCTATAGTTTACCTTTTTGACGCTGTTTTCTCGTTAAACCCTTTAAACTATGTTTCAAACCTCTTCCTTTCCGCAGCTGTTTACAGCCGCTTTTTCCTGCCGCAAGTGCACGTGCTCTCTAAATGCGACATGCTCTCCGAAAAGGATGTTAACAAAATTGTCGACTGGTCTGCGAATCCAAAGGCTTTGGAGCATTCAATTGAACAAAAACTTGAAGGGACAAAACGTTTGTTGAGCAGAAACATGATGAAAGCCATTTACCAGCTTGGCCTGCGTTTTCTGCTAATACCTGTTTCAGCGAAAACAAATGAAGGGATGGTAAACTTTAACATGGCCTTGGAGCGAATACTCGCAGGCGGAGATAAATACACATATTGACGGCAATTTTAACAATCGTCAAAAAGGGTCCATGCTGCAGCGGCAGCTCCGTACTCAGCCAGATCTGTTGAATCTGCACCGCTGATGATTATGACATCATTCTCTTCGGGCTGGAAGACTCTAATGATGTACTCAGCAGTTTTAGGAAAATCGCTTACAAAGTCCATATCCACCGATGGCACCATAAGCCTACCATCTTTGTAGACGAGCGTCACCGTCCCCTTCGCTCCAACTTTAACAGCGGAATCACGTTGCTCCATTCCCGACTTGATTTTATGCCCGCAGTTTTTTGCTAGAACTGCAAAATTGTATTTTGCGTCCACAAGTTTGAAATCTTTGATTTCTGCTTTCTTCAAAAACGTCTTCTTGTATTCCTCTAAAACTTTACGTCCCCTCTCCGTCAGGATGCAACCAATTTTTGACGTTGAAATTAGACCCGCAGCTTTCAGACGGTTGATTATTGTCCGCGTGGCACCTTGTCCTATTCTAAGTTCCTCAGCAAGCTTTGTACGACCTATAGGTCTCTCAGCGATGAGTTCAAGGGTTTTCAATACATGTAGAACAGAGAATGTTGGAGCCGGACCTGGAGCTTTCTCCTTTGAAACTCTTTCCAAGAGTCTTTTAATGCGGGGCATAAGTTCACAATATATCCAGTTAGCTCATAAATTATAAGAGTTACCTAGAATTGATCACTTTCTCGAGTAATATTCCCTTACGACACCTGCTGTCAGTGCAATAAGCCCTACCGCCAACAAGTATATTAGTGGATAGATGAATACTGAAAGCATTGACTCATAAGTTACCGTAGACGGCAGCATGGGCGAGAAGAACACCGTAATCCACATGATTACAAAGGTTGCAATGCAACCTATACCTAACCCAACAGATAATCCGTGGACAAAGCTGCTCCTATCTTCTTCGCTGTGCATTTCGCTCCCTTTTTGTTTTTCCTCAGTCTCTTTGATTTCTTCCTCGACGAATGTTTGCTCCGAAGTTTCAACAACTTGCTCGTTAAACGTCGCCTCCTCAACTTCTACTTGCTCGCTTTCCATAGCTAACGCCCTTTTTGTGACTTGCTGTTGTGAATTAATAAAATTATTCGTTTTTGGATTATTATTCTGAATACGAATTAAAAATCCACCAAGAGAAACTAGTTTCGAATATAACCGTTTCATTCGTTGTCAGGTCAGCATATTGATATTTTGCCTTGAGCCAAATCCATGCAGAATTTATCAATATTTTCCAACTCATATTCTAGCACTGATACTATTTTGCTCCTAACCTTATCTATCGAACCATCCTCCTTCATCACAATTTGGGCTGCTGCTACCGCTGGCTGATCAATGGGTCTTCCGATCTCGCTTAAAAGCCAGATGTAAACTTCTTCCAGCTCCGGAACCTCCTCATACACGTGCTGGGCAACTTTGAAAGTTAAAACGTTGTATATTTTCCCAACGTGGCTCACTGGATTCTTTCCCGCGGCCGCCTCTGAACAGAAAGGTCGATTTAAGGAGATCAAACCGTTTACCCGATTACCTCTCCCAACTTGACCGGAGTCCCCGCTGTCTGCACTTGTTCCCAAAACAGTTAAATAGACTCCACTAACCCCACGTCCACGCACGTCTAGAGTATTTAGTTGAATGTTTACGTTTTCGAAGTCCGTGTTAGATCTTACAAACTTTTCGATTTCATCCAATATCTTTGCCTTTTTTTCGAAATAGTCCTCCTCGCTGCTGATGTATCGATCGACAAAAGCCATCGAGATGATAAGGTTTAGATTGTTATTATTTCGACATCCCATAACTTTTATATCTTCACCAGACTCTGGATAACGCTGCTTGAACTCCTTAGAGTTCAAGAACTGCTCCGTCTTTAGAACTATCTTTTCTGTTCGAGTCATAGGAGCGTAGCCTACAGCTGCAGAAGTGTCATTAGCGCCCAGCACTTTCCCCTTTCGTTTAAATATGTCAACGAGACCTGCGGAACCCGGTTTCAGCTCAACTTGGTATTTTACGTGTCTTTCTGGATCCACAAATCGCATGTTCTTCTTAAACCACTCTTTAGCCGTGTTTATGGCTATTTCTTCAACATCAATTTTTATGCCGTCAAACTCTGTTGTTGCCCTGTCGCCGAAAACGAAAAGCATTGGTTGTTTAACGCATCCCCCTCCGAATCTAACCTCAGACTGTCCAGCCACGAGGAGGGATTTATCTACGTTATGGTGAAGTATTGTTCCCGTCTTTTCTAAGTATTCCCTGCTTAGACGAAGTGAAACTTGTTCCATCACCGCGTCGCAAATGTAGTCAGGGTGTCCTAAACCCTTCCTTTCAACAATTTCAAGTCTCTGCTTTTCAAGAGGAGTTTGCTTAAGCTTTTCGACTATTATGTTCCTCATTTTCTCAGGTCCTCAGATTAACGAAGTTTTGAGTGTGTATGGGAAAGCAGATATATACTTTGCTGTATCAGTTTTGTATTTGATAATAACTGGTGGTTATATTGATAACGGGACCTCTCCTCAGAAAAATGAGGCTTGAAGCGAGGTTAACTCAAAAAAGATTGGCAGAACTTGTAGGTGTTTCGCAAGCACATATAGCGAAGATAGAAAAGGGAAAAGTTGATCCCAGACTTTCAACGGTAAACAAAATTTTAGAGGTCTTAGCCGAAAACAGGGAAAAGAAATGCAAAGACATAATGACCAGAGGTGTTATTTTCGCAAAACCGAGCGACAGTGTTTTAAAAGTAAGTGAAATAATGGTGCGTCATGCGATATCTCAATTACCCGTGATTAATGGTTCTAAAGTTGTTGGAACCGTGACTGAGGAGGATATAATACGTAAACTGGGTTCAAACATAGCTGAGGAGAAAGTAGAAAACATTATGGGGCCGCCGCTTCCAGTGGTTTCTGAGGATACAAGTATAAGCGCGATACGTCCAATATTAGAAAGACGTCCGGGAGTTTTAGTTGCGAGGGGTAGAAAAATTGTTGGTATAGTGACTCGGTCAGACCTCTTGAAAATCATAGGATGGGCGTGATTTTAATGTCTTTGCAGGATTTTAAGCAAAGAGCCAAAAGTGCGATAATGCAGCTCAGAAGGGAGACTGCTAAAAAAGTTTTCATAGTGCATCATGATGATGCCGATGGCTTATGTTCAGCCGCCATAGTCAAGCGGGCGCTTGAGCGTGAAGGGGTATCCGTCGAGACTTTTTGTTTAGAAAAAGTATACACCGAAGTCATAGCTGACATGCATTCAAAGGAAGGTCTGACTTTCTTTTACGTTGACATCGGGTCGTCCCATGCTGACTTAATATCCGAACTTAATCGCGGTCGAAATCTGACTATAATACTTGACCACCACGACCCAAAACCTTCAAGCGACCCGAAAGTTTTTGATTTAAACTTGGAGCATTTAGGTTTCAAAGGTGAAACAGACTTTTCAGGTGCAACATGTTGTTATCTTTTTGCCAAAGAATTGAGTGAACAAAACAGCGATTTAAGCTATTTAGCCATTACTGGAAGCTGTGAAATTCCCGAAGGGTTCAAGTCAATAAACGAGCTCGTCTTAAAAGAAGCCTTGGAAAAGGCGGTCATTCAGAAAAAGGGAAGAAATCTAGAAATCCCCCGTCTCAACGTTAAAGTTGACGCTTTGTTCTCAAAGTTGCAGGTTCTCGGGGCGGTGGGATACTATGAAGGTGGTCCAGACATGGGAATAAAGGCATGTTTAGATGGCATAAACGGGGCTGTTGAAGTGAAAATAAAGGTTCTTGAGGAAAGACGAAAAGAGGTTAACCGTATGCTTCTAGGCAAACTATATCGTGAAGGTTTAAAGGAAACAGAGCACATACAATGGTTCGACGCTGGAGATATGTACAAAGGCATGGGGACAAAAGTTATTGGGCAATTCTGCTCTTTTCTTTCATATCAAGCACGTCTAATAAAGCCAAACAAGTACATTCTGGGATTTGTTAATGTGCCGCGAGACATACCCAAATGGGGAAAACTCAAAGAAAAATTTGTGAAAGCCTCTATGCGAGTCCCAAAACAGCTACAGAGGATGATAGATGCTGGAGAAATGCCTGGAGCTGTAAATCTATTGGAGAAAGCGTCCGAAACCTTCGGTGTAGCTGACGGCCATCAGTATGCTGCAAACGTGGTTTTACCAGAGGATAAAAAGTTTATGCTTCTCGAAAATGCCGAGCATGCGATACTTCAGCGAAAAACGAAAGGTTAAAAGCCCGCCTTTATGGGGTTCCTAGGCTTCATAAACTCCCTTAAAACTATGGTTGCGTATGAACCTCTATAAAGCATAAAACCTATGACAACTTTATTTTTGCCCGCGTTTATTTCATCTCTAGATACTTCATGCACAGAGAAACCCTTTACGCGTGACAGAGCTGCGCGTAAATCTCCTCTGAGACTTAGCTTTGGCAGCCCCTTTATCTTGAAGTTTTCCGGTGTCACATCCTCTTCTTCCAAGACCGCTTTCTCTATTTCTCCCTGAACACCTTGGGAAATTTTTTGTTTGAAACCGGCTAGTGGTATCGCTAGGAGCATTTTTCCACCTTCTATTGCCTTATTGATTTCGGAGACTGTTTCTTGGCTTACAATTCTATACCTCGAGGTATTCGGCAGCCCTGAGGGTTCAACCTCTACAACATAGTCTCCAACTTCAGCTTTATTTATCGGAAGCCCCAGTGCAATTCTTCTGCTTAGGATTTTATTGAAAAGATAAGCTTGATAGGCTTGTGGGAATAATCTTTGCAATTTTATTGGCAATCTTTTGAGGGCACCAGCGAAGTCTTCAGGCTTTTTTATCAAGTGCCTTAGCATCAAGCGTTCATAACGCAGGTTCTTTGGGAAAGTCTCCAATGCTTTTTTAAAGTTCCATGTTTTCCATAACTCTTCGCGTGCCTTTCTAGACTCTAGGTGTTCCGTTGGACTTGACTTCGCGAGGAATAACATAACTGCTTCACGGACATCCCCCTTGACAAGGGCTTTCCCTACTAAATGTGTTATTGGTCGTATTGTTCCGAAACGTTGGTGGCCGAAAAAGTTTGGCGCTCCACCTAAAGCCTGAAGCTCCATGATGGTTTTTAAGATTCGTTCTTGTGTGCTTGTTTTACTGTGGCTTAATCGGCGTATGGTGATTTTAAATGAATTCCCAAGAAGAAAATGTGGGGAAAGTTTGACGTTAAAATAACCAACAGGGTAAATGTTTAGGTCCTTAATTTTCACTTTTTGAAGGTCCTCTGCGGAAATCCCCTCCATCGTAATGTGTTGGGCTGTTAAGGCCTTTGCATCCTTCAATCCCGCAATACCCACTTGCCGCATGTTTATGCCAAGTTGTCGTGTTATAGCTTTTACGGCTTGCAAGTTATCCCAGTTGCGCTTCACTAATATGCAAAGCAGATGCCGTTGCAAAAGTGGTACATCTCCATTTATTGGTTTCTTCCTTGATGGAAAAATTTCAGCTAAGGAGCCGTTTACAAGAATTTCCTCCACTAAAAAGTCTTCTGGTAGGTGTCGGATAACTCCCCCTATACCTGGAGAACGGGTGACGTAAACTTCTATTCCTAAACTTTTTTCAAGCCTTGAAACATACAAATGGCTCCCTCAGATTATAGGAGCGGGAGTTTTCCCGTTATTTTATCCACTTTCTCGGAGGGCGCAGGACCTATTCCTAAACATGTTATTGTTCCCGGAGGGATCTCTGTTAATCCTCGATCAACTATTAATGCGCATGGAAGCCCCATCTCCTTTGCTTGTTTTTCCAAATCTAACAATTCCTTTTCGCTTTTAACCTTAACAACAACTTTACATTGGCCTTCATCAATCCAGGCTTTGAACCACTCCCTGTGATTTTTTCTGGCTTCCTCAGCCGCTGAGACTGCAGCATGACCAGCCTGAGCCGCTATTTTGCCCTTGCTCATTTTGAGGTCTGCTCTGAAAACTATAACTTGCTTGTAATGGAAAGCGCTCAGCCACGTCACCTCTTAATTGCTTCTCAGGATCACATTTTAAATGCGCTTCTAAAAATAAGTGTCATGAAATACGCTATAACCAATGTGCTCTTAGGTTTTTTCAACGCTTTGAGAAGGGTTCTTCCTTGAAAATCTATCTCTTCTAAGCCTTGAAAGCTATCTTCGGCAAAGGTTTTCCCGCAAAAATCTATGAAGTTATTCAAGTGGTTGTCGGACATTAAGCTCAATATTCTTCTGGCTTCCCGCATTACCCACACATCAAAACCCAAAAATTTCATGAAGTCTTTCTGGTAGGTGCTGAGAATTTTTGCGGAGAAATCTTCAGATTCCACAGCTTTCACCACAACCTTCGCTGCCATCCTTGCGCAGTTTAAGCCAAGTATAACCCCGCCACCTGTAGTAGGTTTCACCTGGGACGCTGCGTCACCTACTGCAATAAAGCCGTCGGCATAGGCCTTTTTTATAGGCCCGCTTAAGGGTATCGAATGGAAGTTTTCGCGCAAAATTTTCGCACGTCCTAGCTTTAAAGAGGCAGCTGGATGTTTTTTCATAAACCTCTTCAACAGCGTCCTTGGATTTCCAACTCTTGTGCCAAGACCAACTTTGGCTGTTCCATCCTTTTTAGGAATTAGCCAAGCGTAAAATCCGGGTGCGTACATGTTTCCAAGAAAAACTTCAACTCTGTCGGGTTCAATGTCTCTAACGTTTTCAACTTCAGCGTTAACGCAATAAACCATGGTTTTTGGTGGAGTTAAACCCATCTGCCTCAGTATTTTGCATGCAACTCCCTCTGCGTCCACAACGAGTTTGCCAAAAAACCTAGAAGTTTCTCCAGTTCTTTTTGACGCGATCACCTCAACAAACTCTTTTCTATGGATTAAACGTTCTACTCTTACACCAAGTAAGTACCGGGCTCCAGCTTTCTCGGCTAATTGTGAAAGGTGCTTGTCAAATAATGCACGGTTTACAGCACATGTTACGGGTGAGGGAAAACGTACAGAAAAGCTTGAACCTTTAGGTGAATAAATCCTCACTCCATAAAAAAGGTTCTCTAAAAAGTTTTCCTGTGGTGGATAGAACCCGAGACTTTCTAAACCCTTGATGCTTAAATGTCCAGCACAGTGACATGGGAAACCTATCTCGTCGTGTTCTTCAAAAACAATCACGTTTACGCCTTTTTCGGCTATGTTTAAGGCACAGAAAGATCCGCTAGGGCCTCCTCCGATGACTATTACTTCTAAAAAATTTTCCATTGTCGTGGACACGTTAGAGTTTTAGGGCTAAGATATGAGTTCTACCCTTTTTTTGCCACGTGCAAGTGATGTTGTACGTATTTTTCCCGCTATTTCAAGCCTCATTAAAATTTGGTTGAAATCTCTGAACCCTACGTCTTTGTATTCCTCTGACAAGTATTCGAAAAGTTCCGTGTCTGTCAGAGCACCTTTCTTCTTTAAAACCTCAAGTACGAAATGGTACGCTGGCTGTGTTTTCCATATTTTTGTTGGCATCTTGCTTTACGCCACCGGTGTTGCCGGTTTCTGTACTTGTCTGATTTGCTGCATGAAGCTTTTGTACCACTTCTCCATGTCCGGTGTTATGGACGGACCAACCCTCTTTAAAGCTTCCTCGAAATCCCTCATAGTCACTTCCTTTGCGTTAATGTCTCTTCTCAATGCTTGCATGGCAGCCTCTCTACACACGGCTTCTATGTCTGCGCCTGAATAGTACTTTGTCATGGCTGACAACGCTTCGAGGTTAACGTCTTTAGCCAAAGGCATGTTTTTCGTGTAAATCTTGAATATTTGAAGTCGGCCTTTCTCGTCTGGCTCTGGCACGTATATAAGTCTGTCAAATCTTCCTGGACGCAGCACTGCCGGGTCAACTATGTCCGGTCTGTTTGTCGCAGCTATCACAACAACGTCTTCCAAAGTCACTATGCCATCCATTTCCGTTAATAGTTGACTTATTACACGTTCTGTTACACCGCTGTCTGCGAACCCGAGTCCCCTACGAGGCACTAGCGAGTCTATTTCGTCTAGGAATATTATAGCTGGGGCCGCCATCCTAGCTTTTCTGAAAACCTCTCTTATGGCTTTTTCAGACTCTCCAACCCACTTCGAGAAAACCTCTGGGCCTTTTACCGTTATGAAGTTGGCTTCGCTTTCAGTTGCAACAGCCTTGGCCAGAAGCGTCTTGCCACATCCAGGCGGACCATATAGAAGTATTCCCTTTGGCGGTTTAATCCCCATTCTCTTGAAGATTTCAGGATGCTTCAAAGGCCATTCAACAGCCTCCCTAAGTTCTTGCTTCACTTCCTCTAGTCCTCCAACGTCATCCCAGTGAACTGTGGGCACTTCAATGTATACTTCTCGGAGGGCTGTGGGTGTGATTTCCTTGAAAGCGTTTAAGAAGTCCTCCATCTTAACCTCCATTTTCTCTAAGACTTCTGGAGGTATGCGTTCTTCCTCGAGGTTTATTTGTGGGAGATATCGCCTTAACGCTTTCATGGCTGTTTCCCTGCAAAGAGCAGCTAAGTCGGCACCTGTGTAACCGTGTGTCATCTCGGCAAGCTTTTTGAGGTCAACGTCTTCAGCCAGCGGCATTCCACGTGTGTGGATCTGTAGGATTTCATATCGTCCCTGCTTGTCGGGCACGCCTATCTCGATTTCCCTGTCAAATCTTCCTGGACGCCGCAGAGCAGGATCCAAAGCGTTTGGCCTGTTCGTTGCACCTATCACTATGACGTTTCCCCGCCCGGACAAGCCGTCCATTAGAGCAAGAAGTTGCGCCACCACCCTTCTCTCTACTTCTCCGGTTACCTCCTCCCGCTTGGGTGCTATGGCATCCAGTTCATCTATGAATATTATGCTTGGAGCGTTTTGCTGGGCTTGCTGGAAGATCTCCCTGAGACGCGCCTCCGATTCACCGTAAAACTTGCTCATTATTTCTGGTCCGTTAATGGAGAAGAAGTTAGCTTCAGATTCGTTTGCTACAGCCCTTGCTAACAGTGTTTTGCCGCATCCAGGTGGCCCGTGAAGTAGAACTCCCTTGGGAGGCTCTATGCCTAACCTCTGGAAGAGTTCCGGATGTCTCAGCGGTAACTCCACCATCTCTCTTACCCTCTGAATTTCCTCGTGTAATCCTCCAATGTCTTCGTAAGTGGTTCTTGGAACACCCCTGCCTTCAGGTGCTGGTTCACTTAGAATCGTTAACTTCGTATCTGCTGTAACCTTGACTATGCCGTGGGGACGCGTTTTTGTCACCACGAAGGGTATGGCATGGCCTAACATCATCACAAGCGTTGTGTCCCCTTCGACGAGGGTTCTCTCCATCAGCCGGTTTTTAACAAAGTTTGTAAAGTCTTCGTCCACGTTTAATCGCATGTCAACAGGTGCGAGGGTTACGCTGATAGCCTCTTTGACTTTTGCGGGTCTCACGATAACATACTCATTTATGGCTACTCCTGCGTTTTTCCGTGTAAATCCGTCTATGCGTATAATGTCGCGGTTCTGGTCTTCGCTGTATGCGGGCCATGCGATGGCTGAAGTCGTCCTCTTACCCACGATTTCTATGACGTCGCCGGCGCTTATGCCTAACTTCTGCATTGTTCTTTGGTCTATGCGGGCGATACCTCTCCCTACGTCTCTTTGTTTGGCGTCTCCGACGCGCAGCTGAACTTCGTTTACTTTCTCGCCCACTTAAAACCCTTCTATAAACGATGTTCCTCTGTTCGAAACAGCACAATTCCTATATAAAGGTTTAACCCCTCACTTGCTAACCCTTCTCACCATCAAGGTTTGCACTTGACTTATCTCGCTTATTTGTTCAAGTCTCCTCTCAAGCTCCTCTAAAACGCCTGTTTTGTCCTCTGGGATTTTAATGGCGCACAACAGTGCATTTAAACCGAAAGCCACTGGTTCCTCGCCATACCCATGTATTGTAGCGAACTCTGGTAGTGACGCTTCAATTTTCTTTTTTAGGTCGTCGAAGTTTACTGTTATGTCCGCTGGAAAAATTTTGTATGTGATAATAACGCTTCCCATACTCATCACCATGTCACGGGCCTGTGAACCCGCATTTTGGGCACTTATATGTACGTCCGAATTTTCTACACTTCTTGCAGCGCCTTATCAGTATCTCGCCGCAGTTTGGGCATAGAAACTTTGTAGATTCGACTCCGGGTGGTATGGGCTTGCTGCAACTTGTACATGCGACCAGCGTTAGTGTGGTTGTTTTTTCAGTCAAGTGTGCTCCTCCATTATGGTTGATGGTTTGTAAATCGCTGAGCTTCCTTATATTTTGTATGGTTTCCTTCAGCCTTGGGGTATTTGAAATTTAAAGCTTTTATTGTTTGTTTTTCACTTAAAGATTGGGCGCGTTAAGGTTTGGGTGTAAACCTTAGGGATCTCGTTCCGAAAACTCCCATTAAGCTGGAAGATTTAAGTGGCAAATCTATCGCGATAGATGCTTATAACGCGCTTTACCAGTTTTTGGCAATAATACGTCAGCCTGACGGCACGCCTTTGAAAGATAGTAGTGGCCGTATAACAAGCCATCTGAGCGGTTTACTTTACAGAACAAGCAACTTCCTTGAGTTGGGCATTAAACCTATCTACGTGTTTGACGGTACCCCTCCTGCGTTAAAGGAGGCTGAAGTTAAGAGGCGTATGAAAGTCAAGGAAGAGGCTTTGGTGAAGTACGAGCAGGCTTTGAGGGAGGGTAGGATCGAAGAGGCACGGATGTATGCGCAAGCCACTGCCAGCCTCAAGGACTATATGGTGGAGGATAGTAAACGTCTTCTGGATTTGATGGGTGTTCCGTGGGTTCAAGCTCCAAGTGAGGGGGAAGCCCAAGCGGCCCACATAGTTAAACGTGGGGATGCGAATTATTGTGCAAGCCAAGACTATGACAGTCTACTCTTCGGTGCCCCAAGGCTTGTTAGGAATGTGACAATATCCGGGAGGAGGAAGCTTCCGGGGAAAAACGTGTATGTGGAAATTGAGCCTGAGATTGTGGAGCTCGAACGTGTTTTAGAGGAGTGCGGAATAACCCATGAACAGCTGGTTGACATTGGGATTTTGATTGGAACCGACTTTAACCCTGAAGGCGTAAAGGGCATAGGGCCGAAAACAGCCTTAAAACTTATTAAAGAGTATGGCAATCTGGAAAATGTTTTGCCACATCTTAAAGACGCGGAGTTTCCAGTGGATCCGAGAAAAATCAAGGAGATTTTCTTACACCCCACGGTTACTGACGATTATAAGATAGAATGGAAAGAGCCTGATGTTGAGGGCGTTGTAGCTTTCCTTTGCCGTGAAAGGGATTTCTCTGAAGATCGCGTGCGAAAGGCCCTTGAAAGGGCGCAAAAAGGTTTGGTGAAGCTGAAGGGTAAAACAACGTTGGAGAAGTGGTTCGGGTAATCTAAACTCTTATTAACAATTCTTGGTTAAACCGATTGAAGACCTTCTGAGGGAGGGACGTATGAGCGAGAAGATGCTTGATTTACCTGAACCTTTTAGGATTAAAATGGTTGAACGGATAAGGCTACATCCCCGAGAAACCCGTGAAAGGCTGATCAGAGAAGCCGGTTACAACGTTTTCATGCTTAGGGCTGAAGATGTCTTCATAGACCTTTTAACGGACAGTGGGACTTCAGCCATGAGCGATGAACAGTGGGCTGGCATGATAAGGACGAGGCAAGCGTATGCTGGAAGCGAGAGCTATTACTCCTTGGAAAAAGCGATTAGAGACATATTTGGCTTTAAGTACTTTATTCCTGTCCATCAAGGAAGGGCCGCTGAAAACATACTTTTTTCTACGATGGTTTCTCCTGGCTGTTATGTCCCAAACAACATGCATTTTGACACTACAGAGGCTAATGTGCTTTTGAGGGGCGGGGTTCCCGTTAACCTTGTGGTTGAGGAGGCCTTTGACACACAGAAGGTTCTACCGTTTAAAGGCAATATGGATGTTGATAAGCTTGAACAACTAATAAAGGAGAAGGGTCCGGCGAAAATTCCCTTGATAATGGTTACGATAACCAATAATGGTGTTGGCGGTCAACCAGTTTCGATGCAGAATATTAGGGAGGTTAGCGAGATTGCAAGAAAATACGGTATCCCCTTTTTCATAGACGCTTGTAGATTTGCTGAAAACTGTTACCTCATTAAGATGAGGGAGGAGGGTTACAGAAACAAGAGTGTTAAGGAAATCGCCAGAGAACTTTTTTCGTATGCAGATGGTTGCACCTTTAGCGGTAAAAAGGAGGCTCTGACAAACATTGGCGGATTTTTATGCACAAACGTTGAAGAACTCTACGAGAGATTCAAAAGTTTAGCCATAGCCATCGAAGGTTTCATCACGTATGGTGGTTTAGCCTGTAGAGAATTAGAAGCCATGGCTATAGGTTTGTATGAAGCGATAGACGAAGAATACCAAGCCTACAGGCGCCGGCAGGTGGACTTTTTTGCAAGTTTGCTAAGGGAAGGGGGTGTCCCAATAGTTGAGCCTCCTGGGGGTCATGCAGTATATGTTGATGCTAAACGATTTTTGCCGCATATTCCTCCAGAACGGTTCCCAGGACAAGCGTTGGTTGTTCAGCTCTACGTCGAAGCCGGTGTTCGAGCTGTTGAGCTGGGCAGTTCATGTTTTGGAAAAATTGATGAAGCTACCGGAAAATTCATTCCAGCCCCCATGGAGCTTGTGAGGCTTGCCATTCCACGAAGAGTGTACACTGACAATCACTTGAAATACGTTGCTGAGAGCCTGATAAAGCTTTACGAGAAAAGAGATCAAATCAAAGGCTTAAAACGCGTATACGCCCCTAAAGTTCTGGGGCATTTCACAGCGAGATTTGAACCATTAAACTGAAACTAGCACAAATTAACCATCAAAAAAGCTTATGTCCATAGCGCCCCGTCAAAGGAACAAAGGCAACTCCGCCGAGATTCTCTTTAACTATTCTTCCACCCGCGTTTTTGGTCACCTTTACTAGACTTTGGAAAAAGTGCACATTTCCAACAGGGATAAGCATAATTCCGCCAGGTTTGAGCTGTTCAATCAAAGGTTTAGGTATATCCGGCGCAGCCGCCGTCACTAAAATTCTGTCATAGGGGGCTTTTTCCGGATAACCCATTGAACCGTCAGCGCATATCACTGTGACACGGTCTCCATAACCCGCCTGCATAATGTTTTTTCTGGCAAATTCGGCTAAAGCCTCTATTATTTCAACAGTGTAAACGTGTCCCCACTCGCTTCTGGGCACGTCGCTCGGCGCCACTATTTCAGCTATTGTGGCGGCATGCCACCCTGAACCTGCCCCCACCTCTAAAACTTTTTGGCCTACTTCCAATTGGAGGGCTTCATTCATAATGGCTACCATGTTTCGCCTAGCCTAGGAGTCAATTACCTAGGCTATGTGGCGCTGAAACCGTCTGCCCAAAACCAATTGGAAGGGGTGTGTCCGCAGCGGCGTATTGTCGCAAATTTTCTGGCATGAATTTGGCGCGGGGAACCGCCTGCATAGCCCTTATAACCATAGGGGTTCGGAGTATTCCCTCTTTTACTAAGCTTTGGATCAGTTTTTCCCAAGCTCTTTCCAAATCTTTCTCCAAACATGACACCAAACCAGAATATGTGAAACAAGTTTTAATACGTTTGCATCTTAGACGTGGTTTAACCACTACTTCACTGTCACCGATTTTGCCAGGTTTCTGGGCTTGTCCGGGTCGTATCCCTTTTCCACAGCCATGTAGTAGGCCAGAAGCTGTAGTGGGACAACGAATGGTATTGGTGATAAAACGTCCGGAACGCCCTTTGGTATTTCCACGTAATCGTCGGCGAGTTTCTTCACTTCCTCGTCTCCCTCCTCTATAATGGCTATAATTGAAGCTCCTCTAGCCTTCATTTCCATGATGTTTCCTACGGCGGTTTTGTGGGTGTCATCCTTTGGACATACGAAAACTACAGGGGTTCCCTCTTCCACAAGGCTTATTGGTCCATGTTTACTTTCACCAGCTGGGAAAGCTATGACGGGGACATAGGCTATCTCCATAAGCTTAAGCCTGCCTTCATAGGCTGTGGCTGTACTTATCCCCCTTCCAAGGAAAAAGAAGAATTTCGCGTCTTTGTATTTTTTAGCGATGCCTTTGACTTTCTCTTCTTGGGTTACTAGTACTGTTTCAACTATTTCTGGGATTTTTCTAAGCTTCGCCTCTATGTAGTCCATTTCGTCTTGGGATATTTTCCCTCTCTTCTTGGCTAGTCTGAGGGCTAATTGTGCAAGGACTGAAAGCTGAGACGTGAAGGTTTTCGTAGCAGCTACACCTATTTCCGGCCCAGACTGTTGGCATATGTAAACACGGGAAACCCTTGTTAATGTTGATCCTATCACGTTTGTCAAGCCTAAAATTGTGGCAGCTCTCTGCCGAGCAACATTTACCGCTGCGAGGGTGTCAGCTGTTTCTCCAGATTGGCTTACCGCCAAGATTGTGCTGTCAATGTTTACGGACTTGCCATGTTGCTCTATAAATTCCGAGGCGATCACAGGGTATGTAGCCAAATAGGCGAGTTTGGAAAACATATAAGAAGCTGCTAGACACGCATGGAAGGATGTTCCACAGGCGACTAGAAAAACTTCCTTGGCACGGTCTAAGAATGTTGCCATTAAATCTAGATAATGCTCTTGAAGCCTCAAAGTGTTTCTTAGACATGCTGGTTGCTCGTGTATTTCTTTCAACATAAAATGGGGGAAGCCTTGTTTGACAGCCATCTCAGGAGTCCAATCAACTATCTTTGGTTCTCGCATTACAGGGCTTGCATCTGCAATTTTCTTTATTTCAAAACCTTCATGGGTTAAGATTGCAAGCTCCCCGTCTTCGATGACGACCGTCTTGTTGGTTAATGGCAGGAAGGCTGGGATATCTGAAGAGCAGTAGACTGCGTTTTCCGCTAACCCGAGGACTAGAGGGCTTTCGTTTCTGGCGCAAACAATCTTGTTCGGCTCTTTGGTGGAGATCACCGCGATGGCGTATGAGCCCTCAATCTTCCGCACAGCTTCGAGTACAGCGTCTTCAAGGCTTAGAAACGGATTGTTTTTAAATGCCTCTTCAATGAGATGGGCGATAACCTCGGTGTCCGTTTTCGAAACAAACACGTGTCCCTTATTTTCGAGTTCAATTTTCAATTCAGCGAAGTTTTCGATTATGCCATTGTGGACCAAAGCCACTTGTCCAGTGCAGTCGACATGGGGGTGTGCGTTAATTTGCAAGGGGGCTCCGTGGGTCGCCCATCTCGTGTGGCCTATACCTGTGCTTCCGGGTAAATCGTCGAGATTATGAATTTTATGGACTTCATCTATCTTACCGCTGTCCTTTTTTATGTAAAGTTTTCCCTCGTGTACTGTTGCTTCTCCAACCGAGTCGTATCCCCTATACTCTAGGCGTTTTAAAGCTTGGTGTATTACCGGCGCGGCTGGGCTTCCATTCTTTAGAATGCAGCCAAATATTCCGCACATTTACTCTCCCTGAAAGGCTTGTTTTACTCTGGTTTTTCTGTTTTAATAAGCATTTTTAACAGAAACTTTTTTGGCTCCAAAATTTTTTGTAATTTCCTTTCTAACTTGAACCCGTTTTTGCTTCGATTATTGTATGGTGTTGTGAAAATTTTTATAACTGTTTATTGGAGGGCTTTTCTTGCAAGCTCCGCGCCCACAACCATGTTCCTAAGTTTCACGAAGCTTATCTCCCACTTTCTTGTTCGCAATCCACAGTCTGGGTTAACGAATATTCTGTTTGGGTTGCCTACGATTTTTGCTGCATGGAGGATTCTGTCTCTAACGAGTTCTGGGGGTTCAATAAAGTCCGTGTGTACGTCCACTACACCTAGACCATAGTTTCCTTGATAGCCGTTTTCCTCAAAAATTTTTAACTCGTTGTATCCGATCCTCGTTTCGCCTACTCCCGTTTGTGTAGCGTCTCTGTTGGCGAATTCTAAGGCTAGCTGACTACAGTTTCTCAGCTGGCTTGCGTATTTGGCTAAGATCTTGTAGTTGCTGTAGCAATTGTGGAGGCTGAAAACACAGTTAAAACCCTTAACTGTTTCATTGAAAGCTTCCACAAAAAGTTGCATCTCTTCGTTTGAGGGGTTTGTTGTGGCCGCTGGTTCGTCTATCTGAATCCATTTAGCTCCAGCCTCTATCAAGCGACCTATCTCCGGTCTTAAAACTTCTTTAATCAAGTCGAAGATGAACTCTCTTCTCGCGTAGCTTTTTCTTTGTCTGAAATCCTTTATCTGGGCGGTTGCCTTTCGTTCATAATATTCGTTAAAAGTCCAATCTGCAAGCGTGTATGGTCCTGTGAAGGGAACCTTAATCATTTTTCCAGTGTTATTCTTTGTGAATACGAATTCTTCAACGTAAAAGGATTTTGTATATGCTGGTTTACCTACACATGCAGCCTTGTTGAAGTATCTATAATCGAAGGATTTGACATAGCCTAAAAATTTAAAGCCTTCCGTGTTTCGTATAACGTGCTCGTACATTTCTGAGCGCCATTGTTCTCCATCAAAAATTATGTCTAGCCCAGCTTTTTCGAAGAAACGTATGGCGTATAACGCAGACCACTGGAGTATTGCTTTTCTGTATTCAGCTGTTTTTTCAGGTTTCTCTAGCAGTTTTTTTAGGGCTTCAAGGTTTTCTAATCCTAAAATCCGTCCCCATTCGACAGCTTCGACTATTTCTTCTCTGGAAGGGGTTTCTCCTCTGTAGGCCTTAACCCTCCACGCTGGTTTAGCTAGGCTTCCTATTTCCTGCGTCGGGAAAAGCTTGTTCATTAACGGTATCCTCTTTCAAGGATTTTTGTAGCACGACCTATAACCCTTATTTTTTCTTCAGCTCTCTCCCAGGGCAAGAATTCGAGATCGCAGTTTGGGCATATGAAAACGTCTCGCATTTTTGATGGGTAAATAGCCTCAACTATTTCGTTTGCAACCTTTACGATTTCATTTTCATCTTCTACCAGAGAAGTGCGGGCGTCTATTAGGCCTAGGGCGACACCTTTTTCAAACGTGTGTTCTTTGAGTTCCTTCATGTCTGTTTCGTACAGGTCTATTCCTAAATCGTCCACTGGGAAATCGAGGGCTTCAGGTAAGATTTTTGCGAAGTCACCGAAAAATGTTTGGAGGCACGTTCTGGCATCTGTGTTTTTTATCGTTATCCGCAGGGCTTCTTTAACGTCCGCCAGCTTGTCTTTTGAAATGTCTTCTTCGAGTGGGTTGTAGACGAGGCCAGGATCGCTTAGCTGGATGTATTTGAAACCCGCTTCAGATAGGCTTTTGACTTCTCTGTTTAGAACTTCTGCGAATGCGAACATTAGCTCCCTTTCACTTTTATAGAATCTATTTTCAGCAAGCTTTGCAAAGGTATAGGGTGCTGGTAAAACGGCTTTCCATAGAAAGTTTTTAGGCATAAGTTCGATGTATGTGATTTTGACAACTACTCCCTCTGCATGGTGAAGGGGTCCGACGATTACTGGTTTTCTGTAAAAAGTGTTGTTATTGAACCATCTTGCGAGGCTTCCAGCTTTTAAACCTTCAAGGTTTTCGGTGAAAGGCCTTAGAAGGTCTTGCCATTTTAGCATGCCGTCTGTGACGTAGCTTAACCCAGCTTGAACCTGTGCTTCTATAACTTTTTCCGTTGCTTTTCTGAAAGCTTCTTCTAGCTCTCTTTTGCTTGTTCTGTTTCTATCGTAGGCTCTTGTGATTTCGATTAAGTCTTTTGGTCTTGGGAGGATTCCGGTGACATAGCATCCTATCATTGATGTGGCCAGCTTCAGTTTGTGATTATAGAACTTCGGTGGGAAGGTAGTTAAGTTTTCTTGGCCTTGCCTAACTATTGTAATGAAGATTTTAATAGTCGTGCGCCCTTATGGCTATTGATTACTATGGCTAGAAAGCTGTTGTTGCATGATGATGGAACGACGTGTATGGTTAAAGAGGTTATGGTGTTTGACGACTCTAGGAAGTTAAAGCTGGTTTTGGGTGGGCTTAGCTGGAAGATTTTGAACATGCTTTCTGAGAGGGAGATGTATCCTCTTCAAATAGCGAGGGAGCTTGGGGTTCACGAGCAGAAGGTGTACTACCACATTAGGAAGCTTGCCAGGGCAGGGGCGATATCCGTTGTTCGGCAAGAGGGTAAAAAGGGCTCTATAGCCAAATACTACCGTGCAACGGCGCCAGCTTTTGCTGTGGAGCTTCCGCATGGCTATAAGCCTGTGGAGCAGTCTTTACCCGCTTGGGTTGGCGAAACTCTTAAGAGGTTTTTCAGCGAGTTTTTGCGGGAAGACGGGGTTTTTGATGGAAAGATTGTTGTTGGCAGTCCGCTGCCTCACGGTCCTTTTAGAACAAGCGCTAGGGATGGGCATTACGCTTCCCATTTAGCTTTCTTCCTTGGGCAGTTTGCCCGTATGCCTAGAGAATTCGCTGTTAAGCTGGACGTGGATGTTAAAGCTGAAAAAGATGAGAGGAATAATCTAATTCTCGTTGGCGGACCTGGAACAAACTTGTTGACGCAGGAACTTAATGAGCATCTGCCAATAAAGTTTAACATGCAGCCCTCCGAGCAGGGCTTCTTGTTTGGAGGACTTTTCTCCACTAGAACTGGACGCGTTTACACCGCTGACAGTGTGGGTCTTGTGGCTAAAATTGTAAATCCGTGGGATTCTAGCAAGCGTGTTATCGTTTTAGCTGGGAACAAGGCTGTGGGCACAAAGGCGTGTGTTTTGGCTCTAACAAACTTCTGGGAGAAAACCTTGGAAAAATATAGGGGTGAGGAGCCTTTCGCAACCGTTATACAAGGGTTTGACTTGGATGGTGATGGCAAAGTGGATTCAATAGAGGTTCTGGAATAATTGGCTTTTAGGGATTCTACATGATGGTCACTGAGGTTGTCAACGCCTTTGGACATAGAAATATCAAAGCTACGCATAGAACCACTTTTGAAATAACAAAGGAGAAGGAGCTTTCTGTCAGGGGAGACTGCATAGTTGCAGTTTCAGCTGACAAAGGATTTCCAGACTTTAGACCCGAGTTTAAGGAGCTTCTCCGCAGAGACGGCGCAAAATTAAAGGTTCAAATAGAGGTTGATGGAATGGTGGAGGCCGTGTCTGCTCTTGGCAGTTCAAAGCTCACTCTAACCCATCCTACTGATTTGGTTGTTAGGAAAAGCAACTACATCTGTGGTAGGACGTTGGCCATAAGGGCGGATAAGGCTGCCTTTGATTTTTCTAGGGAGCTTGTGACGAGGCTACAAAATCCAACGCAGAAGGTGCAGATAATCTTGACGGTTGAAGTTTAAAGAATTTCAGCATCTAAAACTGCTTGCCATTTGTAGGGAGCTGTTTCACGGACAAACTTTGAGAAGAGAAACGCTTTAAGGGTTCTTCCACATCTTTCAACTTCTCCTTTAAACTGGGCTTTCAAGGCCTCTAGCCCTTCTGAGCCTTTTACGAAGCTGTAAAAGTGTATGATGCCACCTTCCGGTTTTAATGCTTCGCATGCTACGTCAATAAACTCGGTGGCTTTTTCGGGCAGATTCATTATTACACGGTCTGCAGCCTTGCGGAGTTGTTGTTTTATGATTTGTCTTGCGTCGCCAAGAATTGGATGAACCTTTCCATTCACACGGTTTAACCCAATGTTCCTTTTGAGGAGTTTAATGGCATCCGGATTTATGTCTATGGCGTAAACCTTCACATTCACATGGGTTTTAGCTATAATTATCGCGAATGGCCCAACCCCTGTGAACATGTCTACTACTGTTTCACCTTCCCTAACCGCGGACGCCACCCGCATATGTTCATGGGACAGACGCGGCGAAAAGTAGGCTTTTGCCAGATCCACGTGGAACTGACATCCGTGTTCCTTGTGGATGGTTTCCGTTTTTGGCTGCCCGGTTATCAGGTTGAACTCTCTGAGGCGGTATTCGCCCTTCACGGCTCCAGCCTTAGCCAGAACCGTCCGCACGTTTCTGTGCACTTGCAGTATGGCGTCTCCTATTTCCTTCTTGTACGCTTCTAGCTCCGGCGGGATCTCAATTATGGCTATGTCTCCTACAAGGTCCATGGCGCGGGGAAGACAAGCCAAAAGGTGGGGCGGCATTTTATCCTCTAAAGCTTCATGAACTGTTCTGGGATGTTTTCGCCGCTCCTGGAAAACGCTTTCTGAAATTTCTATGGGATGAGCTTGCTCCCTAAGTTTTTCAAGCTCCTCCGGCTTAGGTTTCCTGGTTAAGGGCACGTAGATGTGGCTGCTATCTCTTTTTATTTCCAGTTCTTTGTCAATTATTCCCAGCCTGTAGACCGTAGTTATGATTTTTTCTCCGTAAATCTTCGGTATTTTGAGGCATGGAGCATTTTTCGCCATTTAAAACGCCTAAAAGAATATTCTATTACCTTAAAAAATGTTCCTTTCGGTTATTATGCCCACAAGCTTTTCATTTTGGATAACCGGTAGGGCTCCGAGTTTCTTTCCTTCATAATTTCTGCTGCCCTACCCACGTCTTCGTCTGGGCTGGTAGTTGCAACTTTTCTTGTAGTTATTTTTATGGCTTGTGTGTTGAGGACTTGGGTTATTGCTCCGGACTGGAGGTGTTTGAAAACCTCACCTCTGCGAAGAATCGTATGATGTCCATGGCTGTTATTATGCCAACCAATTTGCCGTCAGTAACTATTGGAAGCCTTCTGAAACCGTGGGCTATCATGGTTTTCTAAGCCTCGAAAATTGTCGTCTGAGGTGTAGCCGTTATCACTTGCCTTGTCATGAGCTATGAGACTTTCATTCCACTTATGCGTCCGGCAAACATGCGGGCTATGTCCCTTCCAGTTACTATCGCCTCTACGCGGTTTTCTTCGTCCACTACTGGTAAGCCTCTAAGGTTTTTCTCCTTCATTAACTGTACTGCTTCGCTTATCTCCAATGTAGTTTTGACCATGAAAACTTTCTAGGTCATTACCAGCTTTACTGGTTCGTTTATGGCTTTGAAAAATTTTCCAGAAAACTTCTGCTCAATTATCTCGAATTTTTTCCCTCCGCCGAGCTAGTCAATGATATCTGTAGCCGTTACTATTCCTTCAAGGGCTTTTGTTCCAGGGTTGGCTATGGGGATCCTTCGGAAACCCTCTTTCGCCATTATCTTGACGGCGTCGTAGATGGTGTTGTGGGAGCCATTGTCACGATCGGGCTTTTGGCTATGTGGAGTATTTCTCTCTTTCGTTTTTTGGCTGTGGAGCTTTTCAAAGACACAGGCCCTTTTCCTCTGAGGGTGCGTCTAAAAGTTTCCCTACTCAACATTCATCCCCACTACTTTACAACCAGTTTGGCTATATCTTCGCGGTCCACCACACCGACAAGCTTTTCCATTTTCGTCGATGACTGGAATGCGTCCAATGTCCTTGAGACCATTATTTTTGCAACGCGGATCGCCCTTATTGAAGGCTGAACGGTCATCACGTCTGTCTTCATAACTGTTGAAACTTTCGCCGGTGACCTAACCCTCCCTTGTGGGATTCGAGGGTTGGAAGCAGAGCCTCGCTTTCGAGGACATCTTTCTGTGTGATTATTCCAACAACCTTGTCATTGGCAACCACTGGAAGCCCGGTTAATACTTTTTCCTGCATTAATCGCCATACATTGTCCCGTCGTCTTCCATGGTGGCAGTGTATTTTGGGTTTGTCCTTATGCCTTTCACTTTTATTGGTAAAACTGAGGAGGATATGGTCATAACAGAGGTTCTGGAGACAACTTCAACAAGCCTTCTTTTACCGTTTATGACTGGGAGGATTCTATTCTTCAATTTCTAATTCGGCTCGGCAGTCTTCGCATAGGAAAGAGCCGTCTACATCTTTTAGGTTGTCTGACCATCCTCCGCATTGGTCGCAGTAGCCGCTAAGGGATGTTTCCTCCTCTTCCGGTACTGTTTGTGTAGCGCTTTCGCTTTCTATCAGTACTTTTTCGTATATGGTTTCTATGAGTTCGGGCATGACTGCCAAGATGTCTTTGCTTGAAATTAAACCGACAAGCTCGCCCTTGTAAACTACCCCTAGCCTTCTAATGTTTAGTCTGCTCATTTTTCTTGCAGCTTCGTTTATGGTTTCGTCTGGTTCTATGGTTATTAATGGTGTGGTCATCACGTCTTTAGCCTTCACAGCGTCTGGTTTGAGGTTTTTTGCAAGAACCCTTGTCACCAAATCCCTTTCGGTTATTATCCCTATGGGTTTTCCTTCCTTGTTTACAACCACTATGCAGCCCAGCTCGTGTTTTTCCATGAGTTCTGCAACGCAGACTGCTGTTGCGTCTTCATCCACCGTTATAACTGGGCTGCTCATAACGTCCCTTACGAGCATTCTCGGCCTTAAACCTATTTCAGCCATTAGTTTTCCAACCGCTACCCTTTTTCAGTATTCGGCTGCTCATCCAACTCAGAATAAAAAGTGGCATTTAAAACTTCCCACAATCCATTGGAGGATTCTCTTTAGGAGGAAGCTTATTATCTTGGCGTTTTTGTCTTTAACCAGCGTGAGGTGTGTGCATGCTTAGGACGAATGTGGATAAACTTGTCAAGATTTCGGTTGCTGGCGAGGTGGCAAGTCCCGTGTATGGGAGAAGCGTGTATAACATTTCAGCCGACGGAGTCCCGGTGGTTCTGCCCGGTGTTGGCGGCATAACATACAATGTAAGGGTTGGCGATCCGGCTTGCGGGTGGGAGGCAGACCATGTTGAACCGGGTGTCAGCATAGTAAACAAGGAGAATGACCCGCGGTTTGGGCAGGGCGCCAACACGGCTTTGAATGTGCTTTCATGTGTTGGAAACGAGGCTGTTGTTGTTTCTGGAGATGCGAAGGGCGCCAAGGGTGTTGTCACGGGCAAGCATGGCGGAATCGAGCATGTTCTCGTCGATTTTCAGCCGGAGGTTCTTGAAAAGCTCATGTTAGGCGACAAGGTTCTCGTGAAGGCTTTTGGGGTTGGCTTGAAGCTCCTCGACTTTCCGGACATAAGGGTCATGAACATGGATCCTAGTTTCTTGGAGGCTTTAGACCCCAGACCCGTTGGCGACAAGCTTGAAGTTCCAGTGACCCATGTGATTCCGGCTGCCATTATGGGTTCTGGGCTTGGAGCAAACCAGACGTATTCGGGGGACTATGATATTCAGCTTTTTGATGAGGCAACCCGCCGTGAGTATGGGCTTGACGACTTGAGGCTTGGTGACTTAGTGGCCATATTGGACGCGGACCACTCTTTTGGACGGATTTACCGTAAAGGCGCTGTTTCTGTAGGAATAATTGTTCACACGAACTGTGTGACGTCTGGGCATGGTCCGGGTGTAACGACGCTTTTCACCTCTTCGAAGGGCAAGATAATTCCGAGGATAGACTCGAAGGCTAACATTGCTTACCTGCTTAGGCTGAGGACAGATATATAAGTGAGAACAGTGTTTTCAATGGTTGTGAACTGTTGCGGGATGTTGCTATGCCGTACAAGCGGAAGAGCCGTGGAAGGTCAAAGGGTTCTAAGGGCAGAAGTGACTTTGTCCACTGTGCAAATTGCGGTCAACTTGTGCCTAGGGACAAGGCTAAAAAGGTTACCCGTCGGTTTTCGCTGGTAGACCCGGTTTTGGCCAAGGAGCTTCGCCAAAAGGGTGCTTATATTTCAGCTCCTGCTGAAACAAGGTATTACTGTGTCTCTTGCGCTGTGCATTATGGCATTGTTAAGGTTCGGGCTAGAGAAGAACGTAAGCTTCGGGCTGGCAGGAAGGTTTAGGCACTTTTCTCCTCTTTCTTTAAAGCCTTATACACGTGGAGGCTTCTCTGTAGCACTGTCAGGTTTGTGAGCGCCGCCAACAATATTATGCCGGCTTCGAGGGCGCCTTTCCAGAAAACCTCAGCTATGCTTGCCGCCGCCGTTATTATTAGACGTTCAGCCCTTTCAGCCAAGCCTATGCTTTCCATTTTTATCCCGGCGGCTTCTGCTCTGGCGCGGGTGTAGCTTACCAGCAGCGAGCCTGCCAATGCTATTAACCCCCATTGTGGTGTGCACATTTCGCCAAGCATTATGCCCGCGTATATGGCTGCGTCTGCGTATCTGTCTAGCAGCGAGTCTAAAAAGCCTCCCAATGGGGATGTTTTCTGGCAGAGTCTAGCCAAGGCTCCGTCCAGCATGTCGCAGTAGCCTGAAAACAGAAGCAGCATCACAGCCCATGGAAGGTTTTGCCTTCCACCCGTGTAGGCTAGGGCTGAAAGCAAAGCTAAAACTATGCCTAAGGCGCTTATGGTGTTTGGTGTTAAGCCCAGTTTGTCGGCTGCTTTTGCCTGGGTTTTTATGGCGGATTGCACTTTGGCTTTAAGTCTTGTCAGCATGGCTTTCGCCTTTCTCATTGTGGCAATTCTTATTTAAGAATTACAACAAGGTAGAGTCGATGTAAACCTGGAGCGTGTTAAGGCTTGATAAACGTTGGCACCGTTAAGGTTGGCGACAAGAGGTTTTTGGGGGTTAGGGTTGAGCTTCCAGACTCGCCGCCGCTGGTGCTTATTGTGGCAGATAAAGGCTTTGTCATGTGTGGCTTCCTAAACATTGAGGCGGCTGAACGTTTAGGCGTGGCTGCAGCCATGGTAAGCGGAGTAAAAACCTTCGATGACATTTTATTTGCTGAAGTTAAGGCTGCCA
>CAZRXM010000005.1:11336-36313 GCA_964604045.1 uncultured Candidatus Bathyarchaeia archaeon | reverse complement strand
TGAATTTTCCATTGCAGGGACAGCTGATGACTGTATTGAAAAAATAAACGAGTATATAAAGGCTGGTGCGAGACACATTATACTCGTAAATGCTGGTCCTGATCCAAAGCAAACTCTTAAAGTTTATAGCGAAAAGATAATACCCCACTTTAAGGAAAAAGAATGAGATTATAACATCGACCAAGAGGCTTAGATTAACGATAGGCAAGGACGGTGTTCCGGATGTTAAAATGAAAAACGAAATTTTGAAATAAGAAGGAAACAATGCATGCAGTGTTGCGAAGATGTCTCTCAACTATGGATATAGTCCTTACATCTAGAAGTTAGTAGAAAATCTTATTTATAGCTGAACTACGTTATAGATAAAAACCAAAAATATGGAAATGGAAGGGCAGTGTTTGAAAGCGTATCATGTTGGTATTATTGGAGGCATACTTGCATTTGTCACCATCGCACTTCCATGGTGGTCTACTGATCTCTATGTATGGCAGTGTCAAACTGCTTTTGCTCTTGTCTTAATATGTAGCTTTTTAGGAATCGCAGGTGGTTTATTGGGAATTATTAAAAGTACGAAAGCCTTTGGAAAGTATTTGCTTATGGGCAGTGGGGCTTTTACTATACTGTCTGCGATAATTTTTGCGGCGACTTTACAAGACGATCTAGCAAAAGGTTTACCATCTTATGGTTTCTGGACGGCCATAGTTGCAGCAATAACAATGTTCGTCTCCTTGAAGGAAATTAGAGCTGTACCTACTCCCTCCCTCCTAAATAAGATTTTCATGTCAATCTTCATAGTGATTGCAATTGCGGCTGTTTGTGCATCGTTAGTTTATAAGATGACAGCCAGCGCCCTTATACTTTGGTTATCAGACTTTCTAGTGGCGTTTATCGTTGCGGTTTTTGGAAGTCTACGTATCCGCAGTGAAGAAGAAGAAAAAATGCTTAAGTAAATTACGATCAGAATACGCAAATTTTCACGTTACAAAAATTCTTAAAAATTATGTTGAGGCTCAGATCTTAGCTACCCCACCACCACTAACGAGCGTAGGTTTGATGAAACTTTCGGTGACTTTTCAATAACATATAAAATTGGGGACTAGTCCAATTTTGGTGTCTCGTCAACATCATAATTGACATTTTCTATATTTGTTTCTCAAAGATTATGGCTGTTTTTGCTAGTTTTTCAAATTTAAGTTTCTCTTAAGGTTTTTATTATGGATGGATTGTTGCCTGTGAAGCGTAGATTTCCTTATGCCCTTGTTTGGCAATATGCTAAAAGGAACTTTGTCATGTCTGAAATTGCCGTGGGTTCTCCGTCTATGTAGCATGTTTAGATGGAGTTTTCCCGCCGTCGTTTGAGACGGCGTCGTCCACTAAAATTAAGCCATGAATAGTTTTGTCTTTGTTGGTGTTTATTATGGCTTTTCTCTGCTCTACAAAGTGTTCTAAATCGTGCTTATCCAAGGAGTACCAATGATAAAGAGCTTGTATAAGCCCGCAGCCCAATGGTAAATTTCTAAAAGATTGTAAATAACGCCAAACAGCGTTTAATTGGCTTTTGTTCGCCAAAGATGAAGCTTTGCTGCCGCCATTTCCAATTGATACGTTTTCAGCAATCATTTCAATGAATTCCGCAACTGGTTTAAAGCCCATATTTTGAACAGCAGCTAAATCCGCCACGTTGTCCGACTCCGTTAGGAGTCGCACAACTTTTACGCCTTTGCTTTTCGCGCATTCGAGGTATTTCATGGGTTTGGTGGTAGAACTCGAAAACGGCGTAGCGGTCGCACCCTTGCCTCCCGCACATTAACTCAATTTCGCTTTAGCCTCACCTTCGCCACCCACAGCCGCCACCACTTGAAACATGCATAGTTTAATAGGGCATCAAGCCTATTTTAGGCAATTGATGTCGGCTGAAGCCATAAAAGCCTATAGAAACCTCGAAAGCGAGGATTTCCGCATACTTCAGGTCATCGAAGCTGCCATGGCAAAACACGAATTCGTGCCAAAGGATGTCATAGTCAAATACTCAAAGTTTCCAGAGGAGGAAGTTGCCTTCCGCCTTGAAAAACTCCACAAGTTCCGTTTGATACGCCAGACAAAACAGCCTTACTTGGGCTTTACGCTGAACTATGCGGGCTACGACTGCCTAGCCATAAACTTCTTTGTAAAAGCCGGGATACTGGAGGCTTTCGGTAAACCTTTGGGCGTGGGCAAAGAAGCCGACGTCTACGACGCTTTGACGCCTACCGGGGAACGCATAGCCATAAAATTCCACCGCCTAGGAAGGATAAGCTTCCGCCAAACAAAGAGGAAAAGAGGCTGGACAACAGAGGACGTGCATTGGCTGATACGTTCAAGAAAAGCCGCGGAAAAAGAGTATGAGGCGCTAATGCTGGTATATCCGAAAGGCGTGGCCGTTCCAAAACCTATAAGCCAGAACCGCCACGCCATAGCCATGAGCGCCATAGAAGGGGTTGAACTTTCCCAGTGCCGCGAAATCCCAAACCCAAAGAAAGTGTTTCTGGAAATCCTATACAACGTTCGAAAAGCCTACCTTAAGGCCGGAGTGATCCACGCAGACCTAAGCGAATACAACATCATCCTAAAACCAGACCTCCACATCCTCATAATCGACTGGCCCCAATATGTGACAAAGGACCACCCAAACGCCCAGCAACTCTTAAAACGCGACATAGAAAACGTCATAGCCTTCTTCAAACGTAAACACTTGCTGGAAGCCCACGCCGAAGAAGCCTTTGCCTACGCAACTGGCAGAAGGAAAAAGCCCACTACCTTTTGAGAGCATCCAAAATTATGTAGAGGATGTTATTGCCCCTCAGCAGAACATTCCCATAGTTTGCAATAGGCTGGTCGTCCCTATACTCCATAGCCCCCTCCAGTAGAATATTCATATGCCCATCACACTTAACCATTCTACCTCTATACTCGCAGCCGTTTTTCAAGACGACGGCAATATGCGCATTTAACTGTTTAACAAGAACGTTCAAAGGCTTCTTGCTAGGCTCCATAACAGCACCTAGAGCTTACCTAACCATAATCCACAGAAACATTACATATAAAAGTTTTATGAAAAACATTTCCAGAAAACGCCTTTTCCAAAAGAATTTAAAATCTTAAACGTTGAGGTTTATGCGGAGAAGCCCATGCATAGAAGTGTGCAGATAGATGGTGAAACCTTAACCATAGAGGATGTTGTTGAAGTCGCCTATGAAAGGGCGAAGGTTTCCATTCCAGAACCCGTGAAGGCCAAGGTGAATAGAAGCCGCCGAGTTTTAGAGGAACTTCTAGAGAAAGGCGAAACTATATACGGCGTAAACACAGGCTTCGGAGCCCTGAGCAACACCATAATACCCAAGGAGAAGGTCAGACAACTCCAAGTAAACCTCATCCGTAGCCATGCTGCCGGTGTTGGAAAACCACTGGACAAGAAGGTTGTTAGGGCTGCGATGCTTTTACGGGCTAACACTTTGGCTAAGGGATATTCGGGCGTCCGTCTCAAAGTCCTCGAAACCCTTGTGGAAATGCTGAACAGAGGCGTGCACCCAGTGATACCGGCAAAAGGCTCAGTGGGTGCCAGCGGAGACTTAGCGCCGTTATCCCACATGGCTTTAGTGCTTATGGGCGAGGGCGAAGCCGAATACAAGGGTGAGGTTTTAAGCGGAAGGGAAGCCATGGAAAAGGCTGGAATAAAGCCTGTTCAACTGGACTTTAAGGAGGGCATAGCCCTAAACAATGGCACCCAGCTTATGACGGCCATAGCCGCCCTCAACATCCACAGGGCTGAAAACCTCATCAAGGCAGCGGAAATCGCCGCAGCCCTCTCCATGGAGGCACTGCAGGGCGTGATAGACGCCTTAGACGAAAAAATCCACAAAGCCAGACCCCACCATGGACAAGCATTAACAGCCAAAAACCTAATGAAACTGGTGACTGGAAGCAAGCTTGTCAGAAGGGGCGAGGAAGCCGCTGCATATACAGGGAGACCCCACGACGCTTACAGCATAAGATGCACACCCCAAGTTTTAGGCGCCGCCAGAGACGCTATAGCATACGCGAGAAAAATCGTTGAAGTTGAGATGAACTCGGCAACAGACAACCCCCTGGTATTCCCGGATGAAGGAGTATGCCTTTCAGGTGGAAACTTCCACGGGCAACCCATATCCCTAGCCATGGACATGCTTGGAATAGCCATAACAATGGTTGGAAACCTTTCAGAAAGACGCATAGCCCGCCTTTTAGACGAAAACCTTAACAACGGACTGCCAGCCTTCCTAATACCACCTCAAGCGGAAAAAGGCTTAAACAGCGGGCTTATGACAGCCCAATACACCGCCGCAGCCCTAGCTTCAGAAAACAAGATTTTGGCGCATCCGGCCTGCGTAGACTCCATCCCCACATCAGCTAACTTCGAAGACTTCGTAAGCATGGGGACAACAGCAGCCCAGAAAGCCGACCAGATACTAGAAAACACCGAATACATTATAGCCATAGAACTCCTCTGCGCAGCCCAAGCCATAGACATCCGCGGGCCAGAAAAACTCGGAAAAGGAACAAGGAAAGCCTACATCATAATCAGAAAAGCCGCCCCACCAGTAAGAGAAGACAAACCCCTAAACAAAGACATAGAAAACATCAAACAGGCAATCCAAAACGGCGCCCTAACCGAAAAAGTGTGGTGAATGGTCGGGCGGGCAGGATTTGAACCTGCGACACTCCGGTTTCCGCATCTACTTGTACGCTTGGTAGGCTGGAACGGACACCTACCCTGGGCAGGTGTCTACAGCCGGAAGCTCTACCAAGCTGAGCTACCGCCCGTTTGCCAAAATTTTAAAGTTGAAAAACCCAATTTAACCGTTTCGCAGCACCCTTTCCTCAAAAAGTCTCTTAACCTCATCCCTAAGCCAAAGGGCGCTCCATAAGATGGAAAAGCCTAACGTTGCCCAGAAGAAGAACACCAACATCCTAACAGCGCCCACAGCCATCTCCTCAAACATTCCCCTAAGCCTCCCTCAAACCTTCAACATTAACACGGCCGTTAACAGTTAAAAGCAAAATTTCCACAATGAAATACGCTTACAAACTGGCATATTTTGGAAAAGAGACATATACCGACATCAACAGTAAACCATTTATAACAAAACACCCTAAACGTTTTCAGCCGGAAAGGAGAAGGGGAAGGCTTCCATCACCACTATTTTTGAAAAGAGTGCCCTTGATGATGTCTTCTACCCAAAAGGTCATAACCATAATACCAGGCGTCAACCACTCCCAAAAGAGGCTTTCCCAGCCTTCGCTTCCCTTCTCTTACAGTAAATCCAACGCAAGGAGGATTATGGCCACTACAAGGATTAAAAGAAGAATCCAGTAAAACCATTCTAAGATAAACCGGCCGGCGACTCGAACACTGTAACGGGCTACAGCGTTGTGGGTTTATCCATGAAAATAGTCAACTCATACTTGCCAACATCAAAAGCTTGACCGTCAATAGTCCATTGGTTAAAATCTACCCTTTCACAGGCGGAGTCACGAGGGAAACATTAACAAAAGCATCGTACCACCAACCGCCAACCGGACCAGCCTCGCCAGCAGGGCTTCTGGAAGGCTGCGGTTTCAAACCCGCCGGATTAGTAGCAACAATTAAAAGATACCGAGTCTTCCAACACGCAACAGCCGTCTTAGGTCCATCTATAAGAATGGATCGTTCCTAAAATAGTCTACACCCGAAGCATCCTTACCCCAAGAAACAAAAACACGACGAGTCCTATTACCATGATCCAAAACACCAGCATCCAAAAACGCATAAGCCGTCTCATTAGCATCATACCACCTTCACCCCAACAACACCATAAGACGAAACACATACAAATAATATTGGAGCGTGTAGTGGGCGGTTGCCGTGTGATTCCTATCCATAACGACGGTGACCGTGTTTCAAGCCAAAGCCACACCGTCAACATCCCAATACTTAAACTTTTACAGTTCACCATGAAAAACAGGAACAACGTCCGGGGCGTTAAAGACACATTCACCCCCTATCGTACCACCCTTCACCTGAATAAGAACAATGCCGGAAGGCTCCGTTTTCACGGCCAAGTAATGTTGCACTTTAAGAGGCGGTAACACATCAAAATGCGACGTGCATGGAGGACTATGTGCGATGCCGCCATACTCCGGCAGAGCCGTGTACGCAACAGCGGAAACTGTTGCCCTTCCATCGCGTTATCGGGCACTTTTGAAATAACTTGAATAAAGCTCTTCCCGGGCTGAAAAACTTGTTTGAGGGACGAGATCAGCGTTCAACGTCTTAATAGCAGTTACTTGAACAAGCCATCCAACTTGAAAAGTTAAAGTGTCCATGAAAACTTTATCAGTAATCATAACAGTTGCCACAGCCTTCCACTCACCAAAAACATCCCATTCGTCAACCTTTGAAGAAGGCCAAAGAACCCTAAAACTGAAAGAGGCTATTCCATCATTATTTGTCCAGTTAACACCCACGGCAACCGTTTTATTTAAAGGATTTAAAACTTGAAAAGCACAAGCCAATTTGCTATTAGCCCCTAATTATAAGTCACGCGGGCATACAGCTCCACAAGCTCCTGAAGTTGAAAAGCGTCACCCCGCTGGTTCAAACCCCCTACTGTTCATAAGGTACCTTACCAGAAAACAAATCAATCCCCCCAACCCTCCGCATAAACCCTCAAACCCACATCAAAAACTCCAAAGGCAAACGTAACAAAAGGTGGCGGGCCCGGCGGGATTCGAACCCGCGACCTACGGGTTAAGAGCCTCAACCCACCCCGCGCAGCGGTTTGGTCCGCCGCTCTACCTTGCTGAGCTACGGGCCCTTTTCCAGTGTTTCTAGAATATGCATTTTAGACGGCGTTAATAAGTTGTTTGGTTGCGCTTCTTTGTGGAAACCGTTTTAAAGTTTTGCGTTTCTGGTATGTGAGAGAAGGGGTTGTTTTGGGCGAGCTTGTGTTTGTGGGTTTGGGTTTACATGACGAGTTCGGGATAAGTCTGAAGGGCTTGGAGGAGGCCAAGACAGCTGACGCGGTTTTCCTCGAAGCTTACACGAGTTTTATGCCGGGCTTCTCCTTGAAGAATTTTGAGAAGCTTGTTGGCAAGCAGGTTGTAGTTGTTTCGCGGAGACAGCTTGAAGACGAAAATGGTCGGGTTGTTTTGGAAGCCGCTGGCAGGGGCAAAGTGGTTCTGCTGGTTCCCGGAGACCCGCTGGTGGCAACAACACATGTGGCTGTTAGGCTTGAAGCCCAAAAGCATGGAATAAAGACGCGGATTGTTCATGGCGCCTCCATTGTTTCCGCCGTGATGGGGTTGTGCGGTCTCCACAACTACAAGTTTGGCAAAAGCGTCACCATACCGTTTCCAGAGAACTTTTCCGAAACTCCCTACAACGTTTTGGCTCAGAACATGCGGCTGGGGCTTCACACCCTATGCTTGCTGGACATTGATGTGGAGAAAAACCGTTTCCTAACGGTGCGGGAAGCCCTTGAAATGCTTTTAAGGGTGGAGGCTGAAAGGCGGCTTGGCGTCTTAAGTGAGGAAACGCTTGCCGTTGGCGTTGCGAGAGCTGGAAGCCCAAACCCAACGATTAAAGCAGGCTTCGTTAAGGAGCTTTTAAGCTACGATTTTGGCGGTCCACCTTACAGCCTTGTTTTTCCTGGAAAACTCCACTTCATGGAGGCTGAAGCTCTTGTCGCTTTCGCACATGCCCCTCCAAGCATTCGGAGGCTTGTGGAGTGACCCTTGAACAGCTTGTTTCAAAGTATATTGCCTCTGCCGAACATGTTTTGGGCCAATTGCAGGTCACTGTGGGCGAGGACGGTTTATGCTTGTCCCGAGAATCCGTCCTAGAAGTTGTTGGTTTGGCAAAAGCCTATTTACATGACGCAAAGTATTATAGGGACGGCAAGCGTTTTGACGTAAGCCTAGCCTCAGTGGCTTACTGCGAAGGCTTACTTGATGCCCTGAAAATGTTGGGGGCTGTGAAATTCGAATGGCCGACCAAGAAGGCGTACAACCCGTGAAAAAGCGGACGGTGGTCTTAGCCTCAGGAGTGTTCGACCTACTCCACCTGGGTCATGTCCGATACTTGGAGGAGGCCAAGAAAGCCGGCGGGGAGAACGCTGAGCTAATCGTTATCGTGGCTAGGGACAGCACTGTTGAAAGGCGGAAAGGCTACAAGCCGGTTATGTCTGAAAACCAGAGGCGGGCCCTCGTGGAGGCCTTAAAGGTTGTTGACGAAGCCATACTCGGCTATGAGGAGTTTGACATTGGCAAAGTCATCGAGAAAATTAAGCCAGACGTCATAGCCATAGGCCACGACCAGGACGGCATGGAGAAAGCCGTTAAAGACTATATTCGCGAGAAGGGCCTAAACATCAAGGTTGTACGGATAAGCAAGTTCAGCGAAGACGAGCTTGACAGTTCTTCAAAGATAAAGCAGAAAATAATCGAACACTACAAGAGAAGTTAAAACTTCCACCTTCACGGGAGAGTTAAAACCTCCACCTTCACCTTATGCCCATCTCTAAGGGCTAAGTGTTTTCTTAGACAGACAGGTGCAATAAGCTCTATAACTGAGGCGTCATAGTGACTTCTTAGGGCGGCTACGAGGGCGCCTTTAACCTTGTTCTCTATGATGGCTGGATAGCACTTCACTGGCCCGAAAGTACGATCTTCTGTTCTGAAGCCTTCAATTTCTATGGCTGGGTAGGCATCCAGCTCCATGCGGGTTTTAACATCGTAGTCCGAAAGGAGTCTGAGGTTCAGGGTTCCAGGATATGGATCGAAACCTAGCTTTTCAATAAACTGCCGCCTATAATGGTCTCTGGTCACGTAGTAGGCTCCTTCGCCAAGTCCTGTGAAAACAACGCCTTCAAGGGTTACCGAAGGCGGGTAAGCTGTCTCCATTAGGAAGCGGAGGTTTGCGTAAAGCTTTTTCAGCTGACTTACTCCGGGTCCGGCGATCTGCACCAGGCACCCTTCGGGTGTTATGGTGCGTTTAATCCATCCTTTACGTTCGAGCTCTATGAGGTGGCGGGAGGCAGATTGCTGTGAAACACCCAGTTTTTTGGCTAGAAACTCTGTGGAGATTTTGGTTGTCCTTCGGTGGGCACCTATCTCGGCCAGTTTTATAAGCGTGTAAAGATGGCGCCACTCCTTTTTCTCGTCCATCGCCCGCCCTTTGCCCTTCGCCACTCCTAAATGAGTAGCCACTTGCATATTTAAGGAACACGAAAACGTTAAGCTTGGCTGCACGTAGCGTTTGCCGCGACGAAAATATTGCGGGCTTCAACAATTCGGACTGAAACATGCACAGCGTCCTGGGCTACATCTATGGCGAAGGTTAGGGTGTACGTCCGTTTCCCCAATCCGTTTACACTCGGATTCTCTACGGGAACCCAAACTTCGAAGACCTGCCGCCAATGGACGGTTATCTGTTTGGCTTTCGCCGGTTTGCCGTCGTTGAAAACCCTACATGTTAGGTTCACCGTCTTAACCGTTCCGTTGCCGCCTGCCGTGTAATGGCCTTCCACCGTTAGGGATATGGTCACGTTTACGCTCAACGTACGTTGGATGTCTGCTCCAAGATTTTAAGCCTGAAGAAAGCGTAGGCGCTTGAAACTCTGAGTCCGTTGGCTTCCTAAAAGTTTCACACCGTCCTCGTAGCCTTCACCGTTCAACAATGTGTGGTTGAGCAGGCATGGCCTGTGGGGATGTGGCCTCAAATAGGCTTCTGCAAGCGTGTTAAGGTTCTCCGCCAGAACTTTTTCTGACCCCGCATGTGATGTTGGTTAGGGGGCTTACAACAGCATTTCCCAAACTTGTTCTCAAGGCGAGAGCTAACTCAACGGTAGAGGAGTCCTCTGTCTTCTGGTTTGGAGCCGTCAATTCGTAGATGTATATGGATGTGGGGGCTATGAGGATGGTTATGGCCAGGGCTGCCACTTTCAAAAGCTGTCCAGACCGGGCGGCTTCAAACATACTTTACGAGGGTTGTTTCCTGACTGAGGCTCCGTTGGAAATGATCTCCGTATTAACTTGCCTCATTTAGTCATCGTAAACTGTAGGTTGAAGGACACGCCAGCGGGCAATGGCATTTCTAGGGCTTTCTTGTTTTTCAGCATTTTCATTTCTTTCTCGCTCCGTATCTGCATTTTCAGCCTTGACTTAATACGATGGTTTTTGCGTAGAACAAAGCTACACATACCCTTCAACAGTTCAACAAAACATCAAGTTTAAACAAGTTTAAACAAAATATACGAAATCTTTATTTGAAGTCAAGGTTTTAGCACACCTAGGCGGTGAAAACTTGAAGCCTTTAGAGATTGCCGAAAGCGCTGTTTGCGGAGCGTTGTACGCCATAACAGGCTACATCTTATACATGTTCCTCCCGATAACAACCCCGGGCATAGGTATAGTTAGGTTCTGGCCAAATGTTGTTGTGCCTGCAGTTTTCGCCGTGCTCTTTGGTCCTCTTGTCGGCGGGCTTGGCGCTGCTATAGGCATTTTTATAAGTGACATATTAATCCATGGGGATCCTCTTCTAAGCATAACTGCCGGGGTCACAGCCAACTTCTTAGGTTTTTACTTGCTCGGTTATGTCAGTAGAAAAAACGTGGACTGGACGAAACTGATAGCGGCTTCCAGCATCGGATGTTTAATAGTATCGGTGGGTTCTCTCGCAACGGTTTCCTATGTTACTATTCCGCTTATAGTTAATGGTGGACTAACGGATCAAATAAATGCCACAATCAATGGGCTTAACCTTTTCACCACAATAATAGCGGCGACCTTTATAGTTGCTCTAGCCATAGGCTATTTGTGGCCTGAATGGCGAAACTACGAGTTAGGTTCGGTGCTGGGGCTTCTGATTGGAAGCACAATTATAGGCTTGGTAGTTTGGGCATACAGCCAAATATTTGTCCTTCCGACAGCTGTTGGCGGGGGCTTCCAGCTTCCCTTTTACGCTGCTTTGATTTGGCTTGTTTGGGTTTTCGCCACCGAAATTCCCTTCCTAATACTACTTGGACCACCCATAATAAAAGCTTGTCAACGTGCTTTTCCGTCGCTTGCTCCACGAAAAGCAGAGAGTAAGGAAAATTGAAAACAGCTAAAGCCTACAGTCCAGCTGGCATTTCAAGCTTTTTTGAAATATGTGACACACTGCCAGATGGGACGCCAGTAACAGATTTTGAAAATGCTGGCGCTAGAGGCGGGGGCTTCGGAATCAAGAAGGGCGTAACAACAGAGGTGCGGGTTTCAGAAGCCGAAAAAACAAGCATAACCATCTACATTAATGGGAGGCTTGCCCCAGATGCTGAAACCACACGGACAGTTGTTGAGGCGCTTCTGGAAAGAGCTGGGAACAACTTTCACGTTGAGGTTCGGCATCATGTTGAAGTCCCAATAGGCGCCGGTTTCGGCACAAGCGCTGGCGGAGCCTTAACCACCGCCCTAGCATTGGCAAAAGCCTTGGGCTTAAAGCTTACACTCAACCAGCTTGGCAAAATAGCCCACAAGGCAGAAATCAAATGCAAAACGGGCCTTGGCACAGTTGCCCCACTTACGATTGGCGGAGGCTGCGTAATCACGGTTGAGCCGGGCGCTCCTGGAACAGCCGTAATAGACCGCATTCCAATAACGGACGACCACGTTATAGTTGTAGGAACCTTCGGCCCAATCCCAACAAGGGTGGTTTTATCCTCCCCAGAGAAACGCTCAGCTGTGAACAAGTGGGGGCGGCTAACCCTCGAAAGTATTTTGGCTGAACCATCCCTCGAAAACTTTCTGGCATGCTGCCGGGATTTCGCTGAGAAAACTGGTTTCGCCACCCCGCGGGTGCGCAGACTCTTCAAGGCGGCTGACGAAGCTGGAGCTTTGGGCGCAGCGCAGAACATGGTGGGCGAGGCTGTCCACGCTTTAACCACGTTGGAAAACGCCGAGAAAGTGGCTCAAGCTTTTAAGCGGATCCTCCCAGAAAAAGGTGTTCTAGTGTCCAACGTTGAGCTTTACGGTGCGAGGCTGCTGGGGTAGTGTCGGCTAAAAAGTTCAAGGTTGTGGCGGTGGGCGGAACCTTCGACGAACTCCACAAGGGGCATAAAGCCCTAATTTTAAAGGCCTTCGAGGTTGGTGAACAAGTCCTTATAGGCCTGTGTACAGACGAGTTTGTAGCCAAAATGAAAAAACCCCACCCCGTAGCCTCCTACATGGAAAGGCTGGCGGAGCTGGAAAACTTCCTGAAGGCGCGTGGACTAGCAAGTAGAGCCAAAATAATTCCGCTCAACGACGTTTACGGCGTCACTTTGCAGAGAGGCTGCCTGGAAGCTCTAGTAGTCAGCCGCGAGACAGAGCCCACGGCCAGAATGATAAACGAGGAGAGGGCCAAGCGGGGGCTGGAACCCTTGAGCATAGTGGTTATAGACATGGTTCCAGCGGAAAACCATAAACCAATCTCCACAACACGAATCCGCAAGGGCGAAATAGATAGGGAAGGGCGTCTGATAAGGCATTAGAATTAGAATAGGAGGAGAAGTGAAAACTTTTAAAGTCTAGGCAGTTTAAACTTTTGCAGTTCCGTGATTAAAGGTTTAAAACTGGGTTGAGTTTGCATTTCCCATTTTTGTTTCTCAAACGATGTCCATAGTTTTGGCAACGTGGAATAGCCAAATAAGCTTAGCAATTTCTAGAGGGGGGTATTGAATTTTGTAACTGCCATTTTAGCGCAAAATTGACAGTTGGCAAGGTAAAAATAAGGCTTAAAAACATATCCTACTTTTGGGCTTGGAAGGCTAATGCAGAGAACAGGTGTGGCTAAGCTTCCGCTACACTATGGTAAGGCGCCGAAGTGGCTAGTTATCCGTATGCGAAAACTAGCCAAGGAAATTGTAACCATAATTGTTGACGAGTATGGAACCGGCGAGTTTCTGAGACGCCTTTCAGACCCGTTTTGGTTTCAGGCTTTAGGCTGTGTTCTGGGCTACGACTGGCACTCTTCAGGCGTGACGACAGTGGTCACCGGCGTTTTGAAGCAGGCTGTCATTCCAGAAGAGCATGGCGTGGCGGTTTGCGGCGGCAAAGGTAGGGTTTCGAGGCAGACGCCGCTGGAGATTGGGTGGGTTGGCGAAAAGTTCGGGTTTTCCACAGCCAAAATTGAAAGCCTCCAGTATGCCAGCAGAATGAGCGCCAAGGTGGATAATGTGGCTATTCAGGCGGGATACCAGCTTTACCACCACGCTTTCTTCGTGGATGAGGATGGTAGATGGGCGGTTATCCAGCAGGGCATGTGCCCCCAAGACCACACTGCTAGGCGTTACCATTGGCTTTCAGAGAACGTTTCAAGCTTCGTGGTTGAGCCCCACAACGCCATCGTGGGCGATACGCGCCGCGAAGTGGCCTTAGACATGACGGCCAAAGAAAGCGAGGGCTGTAGAAAGGCTTCCGTGGACTTAGCCTGCGAACCACCCCGAAAGCTCATGCGCCTAATAATGTCTATACGCCCAGCCTACCAGAAGTCTCTTGAAGACTGGCTTCCAGAAACGGCTCAAACAGCTTGGACAGACTATAAAATGGACGTCTTATCCATGCCAGCCAACATAAACTGGAAAGCCCTCCAAGAAGTTTACGAGTTCCAGCCCCGAAACTACGAGGAACTTTTAGGCTTAAAAGGCGTGGGAGCCGCCACAGTGCGTGGGCTGGCCCTTATAGCCGAACTAATTTATGGCGAAAAACCAAGCTGGAAAGACCCAGTAAAATATTCCTTCGCCTACGGCGGAAAAGACGGCGTTCCCCATCCGGTGGACAAGCGAGCCATGGACGAATCCATCCAAATCCTCAGAAGGGCTGTTGAGGAAGCCAAGCTTGGCAACAAGGAGAAGCTGAACGCCTTGAAGAGGCTTAAAGTTTTCGTGCCTCCGTCCCGTAAATAGCTAAAACGTTTAATTTCAAGTATAACCATGCCAATTAAGCCCCATCTATGTTCAAAAAACACCCATTTTTCAGATAAGCTTATATTTGCGTCCATTAGATGGGTGGGCGAAATGATAGCAAGGGTTTACCATGATACTGCTGCTAAGCATCACAGCCTTCATAGGAAGTATGCTGTTGCTATACTTGGGCTCGGAAGGAATAATCCACGCGGCGACGAGGCTAGCCAGCACGCTGAACCTCCATAAAACAGTCGTTGGAACAGTATTTGTCGCGTCGGTAACCTCAGCCCCGGAACTCTTAAGCTCGCTGACGGCAGCCATCTTTGGTTCTTCACACATGGCCCTTGGTAACATAATAGGCTCAAACATTTACAACGTTCCATTAATAATCGGCATATGCGGGTTAATCGGAACCTTCAAAATTAAAAACTCAACAATAGGCAAAGAATGCCTATTCCTGGCCGGGCTTGCAGCACTGCTAATGATTCTAACATTGGCAACCCGCACAATGGCGTGGTGGACGGGCATGATCTTTCTGGTCTTCTATCCAGCCTTCATATACCATTCAATACGAAAAGGAAACGGAAACGGCGCCTTAGAAAATTCACGGAACAAAAGTTTGAAAAAGCCGGCGGCAGCCATGGTTTTAAGTGGAGTCGCACTGGTGGCTGGAACCTTCCTCCTCGTGTACAGCGCCATCGAGTTGGCTGAGCTTTTCGGCCTAAGCCAGTTTTACGCTGGACTTACGATCATGGCTTTGGGTTGCGTTGCTCCAGAAGTTGCCGTTTCAGTGGCTGCAGCCCTCCACGGCGAGCAGGAAATATCCATAGGCAACGTGATAGGCGACAACATAATAACCCTAACTCTGGTGCTGGGGCTGGTCGCCCTAATAAGGTCTTTCACGGTCAACGTGGAAGAAATCCTAACAACGGTGCCCTTCATGGTCCTCGTAACCCTTGTCCTGTTTATTATGAATAAGCGAAGCCACAAGATTACAAAGCCCTGGAGCATACTGATGTTGGCCATAGCTGCCTTTGCCTTTACAATTGAAACATTCAATCACTTAGCCTAACCAGATTCACGAACTCTTTTCAAACTGCCGGATTTTCATTCTTCAACAGTTATTGCCTGCGTTGGACACGAAGCCACACAAGCCATGCCAGCTACGCAGTCACCCACCCTAACAGGAACAGACTTTGGCGTATCTGGGTGTTCCGGCACTTTTGAGTTCAAAAACGTTTATTGGGCAGACTTCAACGCAAACGCCGTCCCCGTTGCATTTATTCCAGTCAACCTTAACCCTTAGCACAGTTTCACTCCTCACAAAGTTTGAAGACCTCAGCTTTTAACACTTTCCACGCACTAGAAAGGAATAAAACACTTTATCAGCAATAGCCCGCAAATAAAGGGTTGAAAGGGAACATGCCAGAAAAAAGCAGGGAAGAAAACCAATCCACGGCGAAAAGTCTTGAAGAGCTGAGCAGAAAATTAGACTTAGTAATTAGAAGGCTGGAAGCCATAGAAATAATTTTACTAAACAGTCCGGAGTACGCTGGACTGGCGCCGTATTTACGTTTGAGCCGTTTTGGAGTAGGCCTATACGGGGAGCCTTTAAAACTAGCGGCTAGGCTTAAAATGGCTGAAAAACACTTGAAGAAGGATTGGATCCGCAGGGACGAAATTTCAAGGTGCATAGTTCAAGCTCTAGCCATAAACGAAAAGCTGAACGTTTCAGCAATAACAAGGCAGGTTCGACGCATGCGAGGAAAAGCCTCCAGACGCATAATTCGGGAGAGACTGAAACGTTTAGAAAGGGAAGGTGTCGTAAAAAGGGCGGAAGGCTACGGAAACGTTTACCAACTGGCCGAGTGACCATCAAGCTGACCACTTTTCCCCACAATATATAACAAGACTAGCCACACCATTTACTATACGGAGGCGAAAATGGATCCAAAACCGTTAATTACGCATAGAACAAACGTGAAATGGAGGTGGAAACATGAGTGAAGAAGAGTGCTGCAGCAAAAAGAGGGAGCGAGAAGAAAAAGAGGACGTTGAAGAGATGAGGGAGGTCTTAAGCGTAATCTCCAAGGAGGTGCCCGCCCTAATAAAGGGTATAATAAGCAGCATTTTCTCAGAAGAAGCCGGAAAAGACATGGGAAAGGCTGCCGCTGCCTTCTATAAAGAGCTAAAGGAGGCGGGACTACCCGAAGACGTGGCGGTTAGGATGACTGAAGGCTACATATCCGCCTTCACAAGCCTAGGCGAAGTCCTAAAACAAGCTGTAGGTGGGAAAAGGAAGGTTGAAGGCGAGGAACTGGAAAAGGAGATTTCAAGACGAATCAAAGAGAAACTGGCTGAGAAAGGCTTAGCCGAAAGAGAAGAAGGAAAAGACGAGGACTAAACAAGGGTTTTTTGGATGAAGCTTCGCAGCGTAGTCAGCATAGCCCTTAACCTGGTTCGCTTAATGCTAAGCCTACTCTTTTTATGGTTAAGCTTTGGCTGGAAAGTTCGGAAGGCCAGAAAAGCCTTCGAAAAAGAACTAGTGAAAGCTGGTATGGCAAAGAAGGACGCGGAAAAACTAAGCGCATGGTATTCAAAGCTCAAAAAGGACATAACGCAGACTGTGAAATCCCACTTTTTCGCTTGGCGCTAAACCTTCGAAAAGTCCACATGTATCTGCGAACAACAATAGGAGGAAAAAACCATTTCGAAGCCTTGGCTCTCCGCAAATTTTATGGCTTCTTCAGCTGGAAAAGCTATGGCGTCCACGCCGGCTTTGATAGCCAAAACGTCTGTTTCGGCTCTATGTTTGCCCTTCGGACGCATGCAACCCAAGGCTATGGGTGTCTGCGGGAACATGGTTCTGGCAACAGCCAGCACGCGTGCTATGTCCAACGGTTTAGGCGGCTCCACATTCGCCATAACTGTTCCATGGATGGGCATGAAGGCGATAATTACAAGGGCTGAAGGCTTATAACGCGAAATCATCTGCAAGGCGTTAAACTCGCCCCTAAGCTTACCATAATGAAGCCCAACGATAACATGGGGGATGAAAGGCAAGCCAGCTTGACTTAAAGCTTTCAAAGCGTTTTCATAACTTTCAATAGTCAAATCCAAATTGTAAACTTCTCTAATAGTTTCATCCGCGCCCAAAATGTCTATCAAAGCTGCATCCACTCCAGCCTCCCTAAGCCTCAAAGCCCTCTCAAAGTCCACCACGCCAACATGGGCGAAAACAGTCAAACCAAAATCAGCCTTAACCCGCTTAATGACTTCAACAAAACCGTCCAATGGAACGGAGCCGTCGGGCAAACATCCGCCGCTGATAAGGCAGCCCAAAGCCCCCTCGGCTTTAAGCCTTCCACACAAGCTATAAAGCGCTTCAGGCGTTGTAGCTGGATACATTGTTTCTAAAACTTTGCCGCCGCAGTGCTTACAGTTTAACGCGCAGCCCCTTCCCGTCACTGAGATGGTTGGGAAATCTTTAGTTGAAGAACTGTAGTAAGCCGTCTTGTAATACATGAAACTTGGGGCGTAAAACCTTATCTTCCAGGGCTTCAAGCGTTCCAGGCTTGTGTTTAAGAATTGTAAAAGTTTCTTATCTGGCATTTTCCAAACTATTTCCCGGGATTCCACCATAGTCTTTCTCTATTAAAGCCTACGAGGTAGTTAATAAACCTCTTTAAACTTCATCCTCTAAGTTTTCGTCTTCACTTCTAGTTATCACCGGAGTGGGTGCTGCTTCAACAGCTGAAGCCCTGATAGATTTCGCGATTTTGTCCAAGTATCTCTGGAAGCTTAGGGTTCTGAAAACCGCCATGCCCCTCTCAGTTATGGCGTAAAGCCTCTTTTTGCCACTCATCTTTTCCTGAACAAGCCCGTATCTTTGAAGCGCCTCTAGATATTGATGGAGCACTGTGCAGTCCATGCCGATCCTGTAGGCTATGCTGTCAACCGTTAACGGTCTCTTCGCCAACACTGACAATATGGCCTCGTAGGTTTCAAGCTTAGACCTTCGCAAGGCTCGCACGCTCTGGAAAGTTCTGTTGACATAGACATAATAAAATACTTATGAATTTAGAATCTAAATTTAGAACCCTCAACAGGAAAACACATTCAACAGTGTGACGCGAAATGGGCGGCGACTTGCCTAAGAAGGTTCGGGTTTCCATAGGGTCAGCCATGGCCATGGGCCTGCTGGAGGGAAAGCTTGACGCAAAGCCCACAACAGCCTACCTTATGACCTATAGGAGGGGGAAGTGCACGGCGAACTGTGGTTTTTGCCCTCAGGCCAGGGAAAGCAAAAGCAGGGCAAACATGCTTTCAAGGGTTTCCTGGCCAGCCTTCCCTACGGAAAGGGTTCTGGAAGCCATAGTGGAGTCCACCAGAAAGGGCGTGATAAGACGCGTTTGTGTTCAGGCCCTAAACTATCCATGGGTTTTCAAGCATCTTCAAGCCCTTGTGAGGGCGATAAGCCGCCGTGCAAAAGCCCCAGTATCTGTTTCGTGCCAGCCATTAAGTCCAGAAAACATAAGGCGTTTAGCCGAAGCCGGAGCTGAAAGAATAGGCATACCCTTAGACGCGGCGACAGAGGAGATTTTCGAAAGGGTTAAAGGGTTGAAGGCTGGGGGCCCCTACGAAATGCGGAGGCAGCTCGCCCTCTTGGAAGAAGCCGTGAAAGTTTTTGGAAGAGGCATGGTTAGCACCCATCTAATAGTGGGGTTGGGGGAAACGGAGAGGGACATGGCGTTTATAATTCAAAGATGCGTGGATATGGGGGTTCTGCCAGCCCTCTTCGCTTTCACACCTGTTGCCGGAACAGCCATGGAAAATATGGAGCAACCTTCAATAGGGCAGTATAGGCGAGTTCAGCTAGCCCGCCACCTAATAGTCCACGGAATGGCAAGGTTTGAAGACATGGACTTTGATGAAGCGGGGCGCTTAAAAAGCTTCGGCGTAGACGAACAAACCTTAGAGCGGGTGATCTGGTCGGGTAAGCCCTTCCAGACATCCGGCTGTCCATACTGTAACAGACCTTACTACAATGAAAGGCCATGCGGCCCTATATACAATTACCCGAGACCTCTAAGGGTTGAGGAAATTGAGGAAGCAGTTAAAGAGCTGGCTATAGCTAGGGCTCATTGACCTCCAACGGCTCCGGAGGTTTAGGCTTCTGCTTCGTTATCTGTTCCACTATCTGCCAGAACTCTTCCTCGGTTAGGCCCCTCCGCAATTCCCTCATTAGCTTCTTGATCTGGTAGAAGGTCATTTGGGTTCCACCTTTATCTAGGCTTTCCTGGAGGCTTCTAATTCTCCTTATTATTTCGTCTATCTGCCACGGTGTGGCTTTTATTCCAGCGGCTTCGAGGCGCTTTTGGACAAGCTGTCTTCCGCCGCTCCGGCTTATGTAGAATTGAGGTTCCCTTTCAATCATTTCGGGTGGAAAAGGCTCGTATATGAGGGGGTGAGCGAATATGCCCTCCACGTGCTCGTCGACCTCGTAGGCGAAGGCGTTTTCACCAACTATGGGCTTGTGGAACTGGATTGGTAGAGCGAAGGTTTTTTCAGCTTGCTGGGCAAGCCTATAAAGCTTCTTCATGTCTACACCGGTGTCAATGTTGTATAGTATTTCCAAGGCTGCGACAACCTCCTCCAACGGTGCAACACCAGCCCTCTCACCGAACCCCGCAATGCAAGTGTGGACGTAGGCGACACCTTCCTCAACGGCGGCTAAAGTGTTTGCAGTGGCCAAGCCGAAGTCATTGTGGCAGTGAACAGACAAGGGAGGCTCCTTCCCGAAAATCTGCTGAAGCCCTTCTCTAACGTGAGAAACTAAATAACGCATCGATAAGGGCCTCAAGAAGCCAACCGTGTCCGCGATGACAAGCCTATCCGCACCAGCCTTCAACGCGGCCTCAAAAATCTGTAAGATGTCAGGCATGGGGGTTCTTGAAGCATCCTCTAAAACAAAGTCGACGACGACACCATGCCTTTTCGCGTATTCTATACAATCAACGGTGTTCCTGAGAATCTGCTCCTTCGACATTTTCAGCCTGTACTGGAGGTTAAGCCCGTTGAAAGGTGTAAAAATTGGGATCTCTTTAACGCCGCAGTCGAGGCATGCCTCCACGTCGCTTTTTACGGCACGTGCAGGAGCGGCTATGGTGGCTTTTTGGAAGCCTTCGTTGGCTATACGTTTAACGGAGTTTTTCTCCTCTTCCGAAAGGGCTGGAAAACCAACGGTTATTATGGAGACACCAGCCTCGTCCAAAAGTTTAGCCAGCTTAACCCTTTCCACATAGGTCAAAAACACCGTGGGAATTTGAACCCCCTCTCGCAGGGTTTCATCCCAAATAAAAACCCTTTCAGGAAGCCTCGGCGGCAAATTTTTTCTCAAACGGTTGTAATTAGCTATTAAGCCTTGAGCCTCAAGCTTCTTAAATATGGTTTTCCGCATACCATCACTTTCCAATGAAAGCGGACGCATTCTAATTAAACAAGGCCTTTATATAAGAATTGAGCGTCCTCTCGGAAAACACCCCTAAAGCTTGAAAATTTATAACTTGGAAATAAGGGTTAACTTGTTTGAGGTGGTCTTGTTTGGTTGAAGCACCGGTGGAAGATAAGAGAATAACCCTTAAGGAGGCCGCTAAACTCGTCCCGGATGGAGCCCATGTTTTCTGGGGCGGCTTCGGCTTTCAGAGACCCCCTATGGCTTTCGCCCACGAACTGGTTAGACAGAAAAAGCGGGACCTAACCATCTACACCTGTGGATCAGAGATGGATATAGACATTCTCGCCGGAGCCTATGTAGCTTCCCGTTTTGAACTGGCTTTCTTCGCCATTGAAGGTATAGGGCTTGCCCCAAACATTCAACGGAGAATCCAAGAGGGCGCCGTTCAAATAGAAGACTACACGAACTTGGCGATGGCGCTACGCTTTTTGGGCGGCGCGCTAGGAGTTCCGTTCATGCCCCTGAAAAGCATGCTTGGAACAGACATACTGGCCAAGAAGAGGTTTAGAGAGAAGAAAGCTGAAGTCATAACATGCCCGTTCACAGGCGAAAAGGTTGTGCTCGTACCCTCAGTGCGTCCAGACTTCAGCATAGTGCACGTCTCCCGCGTCGACAGGGAGGGAAACGCCCAAATAGACGGCATTAAAGGCGAAGACGTGGAGGGAGCCAGAGCTGGGAAAAAGGTGATAGTGCTCGCCGAGGAAATAGTTGACACGGAGTTTATCCGTTCTCAACCAGATCAAACGGTGATCCCAAACATTTACGTTGACTACGTGGTGGAATGTCCATGGGGAGCCTACCCAATGATGGTTTACAACTACTATGACTATGATCTGGAACACATTCGCATGTATTACCAGCAGTGCAAAACGGAGGAGGGATGGCAAAGATACTGCCAAGAATACATAACGGGAGTCGAGGACCACATGGAGTTCCTCAAGAAAATCGGTTTTGAACGTCTCTTGAAGCTTAGGGCTAAAAAGCCCTTCCCCTACTAGGAGGTTATGTGGCTTGGAGAAGAACTACGCGAAAACGGGTGAATACAGCACTTTTGAGCTGATGGCAGTCTGCGGGGCAAGGGCCATAAAAAATGGCGAAGTGGTTTTCGTCGGAACAGGCTTGCCCATGATAGCTGCAATGCTGGCTAAAAGAACTCACGCGCCAAAGGCCAAAATAGTCTACGAAGCCGGTTTCATAGACTCAAACGCCAAAGACCTAGCCCTATCCATAGCGGATTCAAGGCTCGGCTACAGGGCTTCAGCAGCCATAGGTCTTATTGAAACCCTTGGAATTCTCCTTCAAGGAGGCCGAGTTGACGTTGGCTTCGTCGGAGCCGCCCAAATAGACGAGTATGGGAACATAAACACTACATACATAGGCGACTTCGAAAATCCCACCGTGCGCCTCCCTGGAAGCGGAGGTGGAAACGACATAGTTTCATCAGCTAAACGCATAGTCATCATAATGACCCATGAAAAGCGGAAAATGGTGAAGAAACTCGACTACCTGACAAGCCCAGGCTTTCTGACAGGTCCAGGCGCCAGGGAAAAAGCCGGCCTCCTAGGTGGTGGTCCCTCGCTGGTGGTTACAAACCTGTGCCAAATGGACTTTGACCCTAAGACAAAGAGGATTAGGTTGGCAACGATTCATCCAGACGTAACGTTGCAGCAGATTCTGGAAAACACGGGTTTCGACTTAGTCATACCGGAGAATGTTCCCACAACGGAGCCGCCCACATACGAGGAGCTAGCCATCTTAAGGTCCATAGACCCCCATGGAATCTACATACCTAGGCCTGCTCAGGCACGGTAAGTCAGCGTCCCCTTACACCACGTTTTAGTCAAGAAAGTGTTTTATAGAGTTGCCTTGAAATGTGAAACCCGGGGTTGCCAAACATGGATTTTGAGTTGACACCAGAGCAGAAAATGATAGTGGAAACTGCCGCCGAAATCGCCCACGACTACGGCCCGGAATATTGGCGGGAGAGAGACCGCAAGCATGAGTTTCCAGAAGACTTCTGGCAAAGCCTTGTGAAGGCGGGTTTCCTTGGCATAGTTATCCCCGAAAAATATGGTGGAAGCGGGATGGGTATGTTTGAGCTGCTGTTGGCTATGGAGACGCTGGTTTCCGAAGGCTGCGGGTTGGCTGGGGAATGGTTTCTATGTCTTTCAGAGGTTTTCGGAGGGTTGTCTATAACAAAACACGGCAGCGAGGCTCAAAGGGAAAAGTATCTGCCGAAAATTGTTAAGGGAATGGAGTTCTGCCTAGCCTTAACAGAACCAGACGCTGGAACAAACACTTTAAACATTAGGACCATGGCTGTTAGGGATGGAGACGAATACTTGATTAACGGCCAGAAGATCTTCATATCAGGCGCGGATAGAGCCAAAGGAATGCTTCTGGTCACGCGGACAACGCCTATAGAAAAAGCTCCTAAAAGAACTTTGGGTTTAACGCTTTTCCTTGTGGATTTGCCGAATCCAGCTATAGAAATAATCCCCATTGAAAAGCACGGCATAAACTATTCAAAAACCTTCGAAGTCTACATAAGCGACCTACGGGTTCCCGTGGAAAACGTTTTGGGCGAGCCGGAGAAGGGGTGGTATCTACTTTTAGACACGCTTAACCCGGAGCGCATGTCTTTCTCGGCAGCGGCGTGCGGCTTGGGGCTTTTAGCCATCAAAAAGGCTGTGGAATACGCCAAACAGAGAAGGGTTTTTGACGCTCCAATAGGGACGCATCAAGCCATACAGTTCCCTCTGGCCGAAGCGAAAGCCAAAATTGAGGCTGCCAGGCTGCTGAACTATAAGGCTGCATGGCTTTATGACCGCGGACAGGAATGCGGGGCTGAGGCAAACATGGCGAAGGTAGCGGCTGTGGACGCTGGAATTCAAGCAGTCTACCATGCCATGCAAACCTTCGGCGGATACGGCTACGCCGTGGAATACGACGTTGAACGATGGTGGCGGGAAATAAACTTGATAAGACTCGCGCCGGTAACCCACCAAATGGCCTTAGCATACATTGGGCAGCACGTTTTGGGGCTTCCAAAATCCTATTGAAAAGTAAACTAAGCTTAAAGGGCTAAGCTTTGGCCTTCACAAGAAGCCACATACTACTGGTTCTTGCATGCTTCGGCTTTAGCTTCATCCTAATATTTTCAACAGTCTTGAAAAACGCTGGAGTTTCCAGTCTCCAGCAAGTTCTGTTCCGCATAGTTTTGGCCCTCCCTCTAATTCTCACCCTTATCAAGGGGTGTGTCAAAATTGAAAAGGAAGATCTGCCATACTTCGCCGCTTCAGGCTTGGTTTTCTCGGCTTTCCTCTTTTCCGCATTATCCTCCATAGTTTTCGGCTGTCCCGTTGCCGTGGCCACAGCCCTGATATACACACAGCCTTTTTTCACGGCAACGTTGGCCGCCCTAACCGGAAGGGAGAGGATGAACGCGAAAAGGTTTGCCATAGTCTCCATAGGGGTTTTTGGGGCTTTTCTCGTCAGCGGTTTGTTAACGGAGCCTATTTCAAGTCTCAGTGTTCCCGGCTTGTTTCTAGCCTTGTTCGCTGGCTTCTTTTACGCCGTTTACCTATACATTAAAAGGATGTTGAAAGCTGCCTACACGCCTCTCCAAGGGTTATTTAACACTTTTTTGCTGGCTGTCCCATGCACGCTGTTTTTGGGTTTCGCTTTAAGGGCTTTCACTTCAAACCCCGGCTTCGTTGACTTTTCAATGTTAAACGCTGAACAACTTATTTTGCTGTTCTTGTTCGCCTTCTTTAGCACGGCCATGCCTTATGGGCTTCTAAACTATGTTAGGCCGCATGAGGTTTCGCCGACGACTGAGGGGGTGATACTGCTTTTAGACCCTGTGCTCCACAACGTTTGGGCTGTTTTAATTCTCCAACAATACGTTTCCGCAGTCCGCTATCTGGGTGTTGGTCTAATTCTCATAAGCGCTGCAGCCTTGACCAAGCTTAAAAATTGATCTTGCAGACACCGCTCGATGAAACCAAAAATGCTAATAGCTCTTTAACCAACCTATAAACCGGCTTGCATAGAGGAGGCCGTGTTGGAAGTTAAAACAATAGCGGTTTTGGGCGCTGGGCTTATGGGACATGGCATAGCGCAGGTGGCGGTCAATTCGGCAAGTACGGGGTTTACTTGCGGGATGTGGAGCAACGCTTCCTCGAAAACGGGATGAACATCCGAAGCAGCTTGCAGAAGTTTCTAAGCAAGGGACAAATCCAGAAATGGAGTTCAACGAAACCCTGGCCCGCATACATCCGACCACAAACTTAAAGGGAGCTGTTTCAAGGGCTGACCTCGTCATTGAAGCCGTCCCGGAGAACGTGGAACTTAAAGAGGCTGTTTTCCGTGAAGTGGATGCCTTGGCTCCACCCCACACATAATAGCCTCCAACACTTCCTCAATTAGCATAACGGAGCTCGCCTCGGCCACAAACCGTCCTGAAAAAGTTTGTGGAATGC
>CAZRXM010000005.1:0-11236 GCA_964604045.1 uncultured Candidatus Bathyarchaeia archaeon | reverse complement strand
ATCCGCATAGCATCGGAAAACGCGAAAATAGGGCAGACCGAAATAAACATTGCCTAATCCCGGGTTGGGATGGAACCCAAAGACTTAACCAAAGTCAAGGGGCTCATTTTTACCGGCAAAATGATTGACGCAAAAACATCGGAGCAGCTTGGACTCGTGAACGTGGTTATCCCTAAGGAAAATTTTAGGGAGACTGTGCGGCGGTTCGCCTTGGAGCTTGCCCAAAAAGCCCCCATAGCCCTCAAGGTGGCGAAAACCTTAATAAACAAGGGTTCCGAGATAGGCCTAGACGCAGCAATAACCATGGAAAGAGAAGCTTTTAGCGTCATCCTCCACGGAAGACTTTCAGGAAGGAGTTTCAGCCTTCATTGAAAAGCGGAAACCCACATTTAAGAGAAGATAGACATTAAACAGACCCCCTATCCATTTTTGGTTTCCACTTAACATGGGCAAACGGCTTTTACTAACCAAAAGTTATATCTAAAGCGCAAAGCAAAGCCTTCTTCTCAAACATTTGGAGAAAGTCTTCGATGTCAAATCCAAAAAGTTTGCTGGAAGATAAACCCGGAAAAAAGGTTCTAATGCTTGGCAACGAAGCTATAGCTCGCGGGGTTCTGGAAGCCGGCATAGGGGTGGTCACAACTTATCCTGGCACCCCCGCTTCCGAGATAGGCGACACTGTTTCGGCCATAGCCAGCGATGCTGGTGTTTACATGGAGTATTCTGTAAACGAAATTGTGGCTTTGGAAGTGGCTGGAGGAGCCGCCAACTGTGGGGTTAGAGCCCTCACAGCCATGAAGCATGTCGGCTTAAACGTGGCTGCAGACGCCCTAATAACCCTTGCCTACGTGGGTGTTAGGGGCGGAATGGTTGTTGTAACAGCAGATGACCCGGAGTGTTATAGCTCGCAAAACGAGCAGGACAGTAGGCTTTACGCTTCACTCTCAAACCTGCCATGCCTAGAGCCCTCAAACCCACAGGAAGCAAAAGACATGACGATTTACGCCGCGGAGATTTCTGAAAAGCTTGAGCTACCAGTATTATTTAGGACAACGACCAGAGTAAGCCACACAAGGGCCCCCGTAGTTTTGGGAAAACTTTCAAAGCCCAACTTGAAAGGCGAGTTTATTCGGGACGCCAAACGCCTAGTCATGGTTCCAGCCAACTCGAGACCGAGGCATGATGTGCTTCTACAAAAGGTGGAAAGGGCTAAGGAAACGTCTGAAACCTCTCCCTACAACAACATAGCCCGCAGGGGTAAAGACAAGGAATGCGGCGTAATCTCTTCAAGCTCAGCTTACAATTACGCAGTGGAAGCCCTAGACCTTCTTGGGTTGGATTTTGACGTCTTAAAGCTCGGCATGACCCACCCCCTGCCAGAAAAAATGATCGGACGATTCCTGATGGAGCATGATAAAGTAATCGTTATAGAGGAGCTTGAACCCTACCTTGAGCTTCACATTAAAGCCATAGCAAAAGACCTGGGGCTTAAAACAGAAATATACGGGAAAACTGGACACCAGTACTTCCCAAGGTCCGGTGAGCTTTCACCCCGCAAAGTTTTGGAAGGACTCTCGAAGGTAACTGGAAAGAAGCTGCCTATAAGTTTTAAAAGTTTGGATAAAAAATACACTGAGGCGGTTAGGGATTTACCTCCGAGGCCGCCCATACTATGCGCCGGATGTCCTCACAGAGCGTCCTTCTACATTATCCGGAAAGTTGCGGGTGGAAAAGCCCTTTACCCCACAGACATAGGCTGTTATGCTTTAGGCTTTGCTCCGCCATTAAACGTTGGCGACATCCTCATATGCATGGGAGCCGGTTTAGGTACAGCTCAAGGAATAAGCAAAACAACGGGGGCGCCGACCATTGCCATAATAGGCGATTCAACCTTTTTCCACGCTGGAGTGCCAAGACTGCTGAACGCCGTTTACAACAAGCATAGAATAGTGGTTGCCGTCTTAGACAACTTCACAACGGCCATGACGGGGCACCAACCTCACCCGGGCACCGGCGTCACCGGAATGCATACAACCACTGAACGAATAGCCATTGAAAAAGTGGCTAAAGGCTGCGGAGTCAAACTCGTGAAAGTTGTAAACCCGTTCAATTTTAAGGAGGCGGAGAAAGCCCTAAAAGAGGCCTTGGCCTTCCCGGAAACCTCGCTGGTCGTTTTCAGGGCGCCGTGCGCTCTGCTGCTTTCAAGGGAGAAAAGGCGAAGAGGGGTGGAGATAATCCCGTTTAGAGTCAACGAAAAATGCACAAACTGTCTGGCTTGCATCAGGCTTCTGGGATGTCCAGCCATAACCTTAACTGAAGCTAAAACCGTCGCCATAAACGAAAACCTATGCGTGGGCTGCGGCCTCTGCGCCTACGTTTGTCCCTACAAGGCCATAGAACAGTCAAAAAGTCCGGAGAGGAAAGACCAATGAAAATATTTAACTTGGTACTGGCGGGTGTCGGCGGACAAGGAATCCTTTTAGCCGCGGAGATTTTAGGAACAGCAGCTGTCAAAGAAGGATTTGATGTTCGCGTCAGCGAAGTCCACGGCATGGCTCAACGGGGTGGCGCAGTTGTCTCTATGGTGAGAATCGGCGAAAAAGTTTTCTCTTCATTAATTTTGGAAGGGGAAGCCGACGTCGTTTTGGGGTTTGAACCCATAGAAACCTTGAGGAATGTCAGATATGCTTCAGAAAAAACCGTTATAATGGTTGGAGATGAGCGGATCCCGCCTCCAGCGCTTACGTTGAAGGGTGAAAGTTACCCTAAAATAGACGTCATTCTAGAGAAGCTGAAGTTTTTTTCTAAGAGAATAGTTCCCGTCGAGGCTTCAAAGCTTGCCTATAAGGCTGGAAGCCCCCTGGTGCAGAACGCTGTCATGCTCGGAGCTTTAGCCGCCACTGAGAGAGCACCCGTCAAAAAGGAGAGCCTTATGGAGGCTTTGAAGGAACTTGTCCCGAAAAAATACCTGAACATTAATGTTAAAGCCTTTGAACTCGGCTATCAATACGTCAAAAACCTAGACCTTAATTTTTAGCTCAGCCCTTCCTATTTTCCGCGTTTTCCTTTATCGCCCTTAATAGGTTTCTGAAGATTTTCATGTCCGAAACGTTCACAACTGGGATTTGGAGGCTCTTGTCTACCTCGTAGATTTTCTCGTATCTCGGAAATTCTGCATAGCAAATCTGGCTTATCGGAAACTCGCGGTTTTTTAACTCATGCTCGAAGGATTTCTCGTAGACTTCCAAACACAGCAGGTAGCCGTCTATCCAATAAAGCCTACTCGCGCCGTATGTGGTGGCACACCATGCGATGTCGCCTACGTTGCGCTTGTCTAAGCCTAAAACCGTAACCTTTTTTGTTGGAGCAATCTCCACGTCCATAATTGTTCACCCTTTAAACGGCGTGTTTAAAACTTCCTTAACTTTGCTGCTCGTTTTTGGGCCAAGCCCATAAACCGTTTTGGGCCACTCGTCAACATTCAAGAACGCGTTTAACGGAGTTTTATAGGATTTAAGGATTGCTATGGCTTTTTCTCTTCCAATGTTGGGTAAACTTGCCACAAAGAAGATTTGGGCGTCCTCTATGGTTTCACATTTTTTGACTGGGTGAACGGTTGGAACCCTCTTTTCAACGATCTGCTCTTGGCGGGCGGCGATGTAAAGGAAGTCAACGGTTTCCTTGTGAGAGGTGGTGTTAACTATGGCTATGCCGTTTTTTGCCAAATTGAAAAGCGCGCCCCAAACGGCTTCAGGCTTTATCCTGCTAAACTTGTATATAATGGGCATGTAGCCTTCAAGGAGGATAAGCGCCTTAGGGTAGGCTTCTTTAAGCTTGAAAAGCTGCTCAAAGAGGTATCGGTGGGTTAGCGTGTAAACGAAATCTTGAACCCTTTTCCGCTCAACAGCGCAAACGTCGGAGAGGATGTAGTCTCCCTTCTCCAAGGGTTCAATCTTTACGTTTACACCGCGTTCCCTAAGCCCCTTAACAACTTTCTCAGCTGTGCTGGCCTCCCGACTGTCAACGATTATAGTTGGCTCTTGCCCATCTTCATCCTTCTCCTTCAAATAAGGCAGCAAAGTCTCAGTTCCAGACATGATGATTCAGCTCTGACAGTATGCTAACACTGGAGTCTATTTTCTCTTGCGGTTTTCCATGAAAGTTTAAAGTGTGGACTTTGAAATAAAAAGAAAGGATGATGTTTATTGCAGTCCTTTTTTGGTTATCTCTTTCACAACACCGGCGGCTATCGTTGTACCCATGTCTCTTATGGCGAACCTCCCAATCTCCGGAAACTCCGTGTAGGTTTCAATAGATATGGGTCGCAGAGGTTCCAAACGCACCAAGGCAACGTCTCCAGTTTTGAGGAAGGAAGGCTTCTCCTCGACAACTTGTCCCGTACGAGGGTCGATCTTCTTAATGAGTTCGACAAAGCGCACAGCCATTTGGCCTGTGTGGAAGTGCATGACCGGTGTGTAACCTGCAGCTATGGCCGTTGGGTGGTATATGACGATTATCTGTCCTATGAGTTCCCTAGCCACCGTTGGCGGGTTGTTAACGTGGCCACATACGTCTCCACGTCTAATGTCTGTTTTAGCTATACCCCTCACGTTGAAGCCTATGTTGTCACCCGGTTCAGCCCTTGGGATTCTCTGGTGGTGCATCTCTATGGACTTAACTTCGCCCTGCTTGTTGGCTGGCATAAAGATAACCATGTCTCCCTCTTTAAGAACGCCTGTTTCAACTCTGCCCACGGGCACTGTGCCGACGCCTGTTATGCTGTAAACGTCCTGAACTGGAATTCTCAAAGGTTTGTCTATGGGCTTCGGAGGCACTTCAAAAACGTCTAATGCTTCTAGGAGAGTTGGCCCCCTATACCATGGCATTTTGTCGCTTGACTTAACTAGGTTGTCGCCTGTCCAACCTGAGACGGGTACGAAGGGCACTTTCTCAACTTTGTAGCCCACCATTTTAAGCAGTCTGGCGACCTCGTTTTTAACCTCGCTGAAGCGTTCTTCGCTCCAGTTGACGGAGGGGTCGTCCATCTTGTTAACGGCTACAACCAGCTGGTTAACTCCTAAAGTGAAGGCTAGGAAGGCGTGTTCTCTAGTTTGGCCTCCTGGACCTATTCCCGCCTCGAACTCTCCCCTTTTGGCTGAAACCACCAGTATGGCGCCGTCCGCCTGGCTTGCACCAGTAATCATGTTCTTAACGAAGTCCCTGTGGCCCGGCGCGTCGATAATGGTGAAGTAGTACTTTTTGGTTTCAAACTTTAGGAATCGTAGGTCGATGGTTAATCCTCTTTCCCTTTCCTCCTTCAAGTTGTCGAGGATCCACGCGAACTTGAAAGTCTCCTTGCCAAGTTTTTTCGCTTCCTCTTCGTACTGCTTTATCGTCCTCTCGTCAACAACTCCAGCCAAGTACAACAGGTGTCCGGTCGTCGTTGATTTTCCATGGTCAACGTGCCCAATTATTATCAGGTTCAAGTGGGGTTTCTCCGGCCTGCTCATTTTTCTCCCTCACGTTTAGACTTAGATTCCCTCATTATTAGTGGATTCGTTTACACAACTGTTCAATCGATTATTTTAAGTTTATTATACCTTCGCTTTCACTGGCATGCTTTGAGGTGTGTGCTTTTCGAAACGGATATTAGCGTTTTATTGTTTAGAATTTTTGGACGATCCCTATTATGCCGGCTAATTTGCCCGCGGAAGCCAAGCGGAAGTGGGCTGAGGTTTCAGCTGCAAAGAACCCTAGCGAGAAGCTTAGGTTGATGGAGGAATTCTTAAGCCTAGTCCCGAAACATAAAGGCACCGCGAAACTCTGCGCTCAAGTCAAGAAGCAGATGGCTATTTTGCGGAGGGAAATCGAGGAAAGTAAGCGCAGAAAAGCGGCTAGAGGCGGGTCAAGGTTTTTTATTGAGAAAGAGGGAGCCGCCCAAGTTGTCATTTTAGGTCTTACAAACGTGGGTAAGAGTAGCCTTCTCACGGCCTTAACAAACGCGAAAGTTGAGGTTTCGCCAACGCCCTACACTACAAGGGAGCCCACTCCTGGAATGCTTAACTATGAGGACATCCAATTCCAGCTTGTTGAAGCCCCAGCCCTAATGGAGGGAGCCTCTGAGGGAAAAGCTTGGGGCCTTCAAACCCTCGCCCTAGCCAGAAACGCTGACGGCTTAATTCTTATGGTTGATTTAACGCAAAACCCTGTGGAACAGCTGTCCACCCTTCTCGGAGAACTGGAGAAAACGCGGATACTGGTCAGCAAGCCAAAAGCGCGGGTTGAGATTGAAAGAAAATACATGGGCGCTGGCCTGCGCATAATAGTTTTTGGAAAACTTTTAGACTGCACCTTCAAGGACGTGGAGGAACTTCTCAAAAGTTATAGGGTTACGGACGCCGTTGTGAAAATTTATGGAGAAGCCACCTTAGACGATGTTGAAGACGCCATTTTTGAAAGCACAACCTACAAACCCGCCATAGTAGTGGCAAATAAGATTGACGTGGAAAACACCGAAGCAAACCTGAAGCTTTTAGAAGAGTATGTTGGTGGACAACTTCCAATAATCGCAGTCTCATGTAAAAATGGCCAAGGTTTAGAGAAAATAGGAGCCGCCATCTTCCACGCATTGGATTTAATCCGCGTTTACACTAAGGAGCCGAATGAAAGGAACCCGTCTCAGAAACCCTTCGTTTTAAAGAAAGGGGCAACCGTCCACGATTTAGCAAGGAACATTCACAGCGATTTCATCGAAAATTTCGCCTATGCGAGGGTTTGGGCTAAACGTTTGGTTTTCAGTCCACAAAAGGTTGGGGCCACCTTCGTTCTTGAAGACAGAGACGTTGTTGAAATCCACACAAAATAGGTTTGCAGCTACCTTGAAGCCATGGCGATCCGCTCAAGCTCATGACGCTTTGACACGGCATAACTTTTCATGTCGTTGTTCGCCGCCAAGATAAGTTCCTCAGCCAAGCATTCTTCGATGGATCTTGGGTTATGCATGGCCGCCAACCTAGCTCCTTCACATATGTGTCTCAGGGCGAGGTCCACCCTTCTCTGGGGAGATATGTCGACGGAAACGTGGTACACTATCCCACCATAAGCTATTCGGGTTGTGTCCTCGCATGGCGCAGAGTTTTCAACAGCCCTAACAAGAACCTCGATTGGGTTTCTCCCGGTACGCAGATGGATTATTTCAAAGGCATGTTTAACGATGTTTATGGCCTTAGCCTTTTTACCTGCATTCTTTCCGGGGCGCATAAGATTGTTTACGAGCCTCTCAACAATGTTCACTTCCGCCTTTCCAAAGCGCTTGTGTTCATGGCGTCCCATACTATGTGGAAGTACAAGAGGCTTTAGGCATATGTAGCGTTTCAGTCCAGGATCTCTAACTTCAACTTCCTTGAAACTCCACTTTCCGAAAAGCTTTATCTCCTCTTCGTCTACTTCCTCTTTCTTCTGTTCTTTACTCAAGGCTTTCACCGCATCGGCTTCTGCTTTCTGCCGAGCACAAGCTCTTTGAGGGAAACACCGTTAACCATTATGACTTTCCACCTTACACCCGGGATGTCACCCATGCTTCTACCACGAGAGCCGCCGATGCCCTCCACTATAACCTCGTCGTGTTCGTCCACAACGTTTAGGGCGCCGTCTCCGGGCAGAAAAGCCGTAATAACCTTCCCGTTCTTAATAAGCTGAACCCTAACGCATTTTCTGATGGCGCTGTTGGGCTGTTTGCTTTCAACTCCAACCTTCTCTAGAACTATTCCCCTAGCCATGGGAGCCCCTTCTAGAGGGTCTGCCTTAACGTCCAAACCCAACATGCGCCGTTTATAGTATAGGCTACTCCAACGGAATTTCTTCCGTTTTGCTATCAACTTCCTGGCCGCGAATTCGCCTCTCGGAGACTTTGAACCCATGGCTCCGTTATCCTCTCGCTACGTCTAATCACACATCTAATATTTAAACTGAACGAAGCCAAACCTGAAAATAGAGAGGTAGGCTCCTATTGGCTTGAAAAGGCTCCAAAATCAACATGGTTTTCAGAAAAACACAAAAATTAAGACAAAGTTAAACCAAATATGGAAGATACTATGGCTGAATGGAGATTGCTTAAGCTGGAAACCCACAACGCTTACATGAACATGGCGATAGACGAGGCTATACTGCACGCAAGAATGAAGGGGCTCGTACCCAACACCCTTCGTTTCTACCGTTGGAGCCCTTCAGCGGTATCCATTGGAAAATTCCAAAACTTGAAAAAAGAGGTTTATGTGGAAAACTGTTTAAAACATGGCGTGGACGTGGTCAGACGCATAACAGGCGGAGGCACAGTTTACCATGACGCTGAAGGCGAAATCACATACAGCGTGGTTGCAAGCAAAGACGACTTAAACGCCAAGGACCTAACTGAAGTATATGCAAAAATCTACGCTGGAATAGTTGAAGCCCTCAAAATTTTAGGGTTGAAAGCGGACTTCAACGAAGGCAACCCAAAGACGTGTCCAAACTTAACAGTGAACGGTAAAAAGATCTCAGGAAGCGCTCAATGCCACAAGTCTAACATCGTTCTACAGCACGGCACCATACTTGTAGATGTCGACTTAGAGAAAATGTTCACTTTTTTAAAAGTCCCATGGGCAAAAACATGCAAGGAAGTGGTCTGCATAGCTAGAAACAAGATAACTTCGATAAGGGCGGAACTTGGCAGAGAAACCTCTCTGGAAACACTGCACGAAGCCCTCGTTAAAGGCTTCCACGGGACACTGAAAACGCCTCTCGAACCGGAGGAGTTGACGTTGTACGAGAAAGAGTTGGCTGAAAAACTTTATAGAGAAAAATACGTGACAGCCCGGTGGAACATTTACGGAAGAGAAACTACCGTTTAATCCTCCGCCATTTCACGCCTTGAGGTGTATCCTCTACTAGTATGCCCATGGAACGCAACTGCTCTCTAATTCTGTCGGCAGTAGCCCAGTCTCTAGTTTTTCTGGCTTCTTCTCTCCTTCGAATGAGCTCCTCCTCTTCGGGTGTAAGCTTCTCTTCTCTCCCCACGTCCCTCGTCAAGTCCAACGCAAAAATTTTGTCAAACTCCATGAGCAAATCGTACTTTTCACGGTTGGTCAGTTCCTTTTCCTCCCTTATCAGACTCCACATTAAAGCTAGGGCTTTTGGCGTGTTTAAGTCGTCGTTCACAACTTCAATGAACCTCTCATAATATTCATGAAATCTCGGGCTTCTATCAACACGTTCCTCCAGTTTTTCAGCCAAGCTTCTAACACTTTCCCTTAAAGTGAGCAACGCGTTCTGGGCTGACTGCAGACTTTCCCATGTGAAGACAAGTTCTGAACGGTAGTGGGCTGTTAGGCATAGATACCTAAAAGAGAGCGGGTCAAAACCCTTGTCCATCAAAGTTTGAACGGTGATTATTTCCCCGGTTGACTTCGCCATTTTTGTTGACTTGCCAAACACTAGGAAGGCTCCATGAAGCCAATAGTTCGCCAAAGGCTTGCCCGTTAAGGCTTCAGCCTGTGCAATCTCGTTTGTATGGTGGATTTGTATGTGGTCTATGCCCCCACAATGGATGTCAAAATGTTCGCCCAAATATTTCATCGCCATCACTGTGCATTCTATATGCCATCCTGGAAAGCCAACCCCCCAGGGGGACTTCCACTCCATCTGTCGCTTTTTATCCCTCGGGGAAAAACGCCAAAGACAAAAGTCTGTTAGGTTTCGCTTATTTGGATTGAATTCAACCCTAGCTCCAGCCCTGAGGCTTTCATTCAACTTTTTAAAATCCATGCCCGTGAGCTTCCCATAATCCCTTAACTTAGAGGTATCAAAGTAGACGCCGTCATCAATCACGTACGTGTAGCCCTTCTCTTCCAATTTGCGGATATAATCAATCATGTCAGCAATGTGATCCGTTGCCTTGCAAACTATCGTGGGCTTGAGGATATTAAGCCTCTCCGCGTCTTCAAAAAACTTCCTAGCGTAGAATTCGGCTATCTCCCAAACGGTCTTCTGCTCCCTCCTAGCACCAACCTCCATCTTATCCTCGCCGGTGTCAGCGTCCGAAGTTAAGTGTCCAACATCCGTAATATTCATCACATGTATAACTTCGAAGCCGTTAAACTCCAAAGTCCTCCGCAGCACGTCCTCAAAAATGTAGGTTCTAAAATTGCCTATGTGGGCATACCAGTAAACCGTGGGACCGCAACAGTACATTCTAACCTTTCCTTTCTCTAAGGGGACAAATCTCTCCTTCCTTCGCGTTAAAGTGTTAAAGAGGTAAATTTCACCCTTAGGATTTCCCACTTCCAGTTCTCCCGCGCAAGAATAGGGAGGCGAAAAAGCTTAAAGCCTTTACTTTAGGACGCTAACCTTCAGTCATATCTCCTAAACCTCAACATTCTTCTAAAACTTTTAAGGTCCTGAGCAACAAGCTTCAAAAAACGGAGCTCCTCCATAGCCTTTTCAAATAAGGCGAACTCCTCACAAAGCCTCTCCAAACCCTTCAAAGCCCCCCACCAAAACCAACGAAAAGAGGGGTTCTCATCGCTTTTCAGCCGACCAAGCGGCCATTTCCGTCATCGAGGAGAAAGGAGAAGGCTTCGAAAACGGAAAACCCGAAACTGGCCGCCTAAGGTCAGCCTTCAACCTCAACCCCCATTACATCGTAAGACTTAATATTCACTGAAGTATATAAACATTACTGAATAACACGATACACACGCTAAAACTAGCCGATCGCCAAAACACCCTCAAGAATTCTTTCTTCAGGAACATTCAACTGTTTCGAAAGCCAGCTCTTCAAAAGGGCTGTAGGCTTCGGAAGTTCCCCGCTATAAGTTATAACTTGGCTGTTCTTTAAGGCGTCCACCTGGAAAGTTTTCTCAGCCTCCTTATAAAGGAACGAAAGCGTCTGAGCCTGGCAGGCTAATGTTTGAAAATCCTCCCAATGCTTGCAACGTAATATAACCGGAGGCCCCCGCATCTCCCCATAAACTTTCTGTGCAGGCTGAGTGGGAGTTGCTCCCCTAGGTGTTTCAGATGAAACCTGCGAGGTCGAGAGATAGGAGATTAGGTTTGCTATTTCATTTTGGAGGTTTGTAAGCCTATCTTCAACGCTTTCTATTTTCCCGCTTAATTCACCAGCTTCGCCAAGCCTTTCGGTGATTCTCCCCAACTCGTTTATCAAACGGTCTAAATCCTTCTCATGCTCCCTCAAAACGTT
>CAZRXM010000004.1:37040-41237 GCA_964604045.1 uncultured Candidatus Bathyarchaeia archaeon | reverse complement strand
TATGGATGGGGCTTAAGGTTATTTCCGCACCCAAAACTTCAATGACCACTTTTGGTTCAAACCACACGTCTGCCTCTATTAGGGAGTTTACTCTTGGGTGTTTATGGGGTGTGACGTGTTTCTTCATCATTTCTGGCAGTTTCGCCAAGTCTTCGTCTGTGAAGCCCGTTCCGCACTTGCATACGGTTTCAAAGGTGTCGTTTTCTGGGTTGTAGGCTGCCAGAAGCAGTGCACCGTAGGTTCCTGCGCGTTTTCCGCGTCCGTGGAAGGCGCCTACCACGACTAGGTCGACGGTGTCTGTCATTTCGCTTTTATAGTCGCGTTTGTATTTTATCCAGAGCCAGCCCCTTGCACCCGCCTGGTATACAGAGTCCTGGGCTGTGGACTTGCACATGAGGCCTTCGCAGCCGTTTTCAATGGCTTCTAGGAAGAAGTTTTCGAGTTCCTTGACTTCGCCCGTGGTGATGGATTTGGCAATTTTTATTCTTTCACCCTCTTGGACTATGCTTTCGAGGGTTTTCCGCCGGACAGGGTAGGGTTCGAGGGTTAAGTCTTTTCCGTCGACATATAGGGCGTCGAACATGAAAAGCGATACGGGGTATTCCTCCACGGCCTTTTCAATGCCGTACTTGCGCCGGCGGTGCATAAGCTCCTGAAAAGGCATCATCTCGCCTGTGTCGGGGTTTACGGCTACACACTCGCCCTCCACAATGGCCTCTTTGGCCAAAACATGCCGCCTCAAAAGTTCAATGGCGTCCGGATACTGGTCCGAGATATCCTCAAGCCTCCTCGAGAAAAGGATTACCTCGTCTCCCCTTTTGTGGGCCTGGATGCGTTCACCGTCATACTTATATTCAGCCACACATTTCCCGCCGAGCTTTTCGAGAATTTCCTCCGGCGAAGAAAGCCTCTCAGCGAGCATAGGCCTTATAGGGTTGCCCACAACAACCTTAAACTTCTCAACACCTTCAAGACCTTCCTCTGCTAGGACTTTGGCAACCCTTCCAAGGTCTGATGAAATGTTATAGGCGCGTTCCACCAGTTCGCGGGTTTCTTTGCCGCCGCCATAAGCTATGGCTAAAGCGTCCAGCACAGTCATGTCCGCAATGCCCAAACGAAGGTTTCCAGTGACTGTACGCATTATATACTTGGCTTCTTTCGGGGTGGCGTCGGCCAAAAGCCCAGCTAAAAGCGTCACCTTTGCGTCGATGGCCCCTGGACCGGAGGCCCTTGCCATTTTGTCAAAGGTTTCGTAAACCCTCTGCACCGTCAACGGTTTTCGGAAAAAAGTCAACTGCTTTTTCCTCGCAATGAAGTTTTGGGCCGTCTCGCCTATATCGCCAGTCTTCTTCAAGTCCTCCTCGATTTCGCTTTCAGGCCAGCCGGAGGCGTGGGCTAGAGCCTTTATGGCGAGCCTTTCAGCCACACCTATTTCAAGCTTAACAAAATCTGGGTAAATTTTCCCCTGCGTTAAGTAAACAACTTTGTCAATTAACTCCTTGGGGGTTTTTCTCAGCAAACCTACTAGCAAGTCGGTCATCTCAAGCCTCTTCGTTGTAGCCTCAATTTTCTCGTAAACTTCGGCAATATCAGAGTACAGCAAAACGACTCCTCAAGAGGGTGATAGAACCAGCCGGCTATATTAAGTTTGACCATCCGAAGTTTCCGCATTGTAAAGAATTTTACCTTTACCTAAAACTTCCAGTACGAAGGGGTTTCCATCCCTTTTCATGGCCTCAAACTCTTCCGGCGTGTAGCCTAAAGGCTCAACCGGTATACCGAAGGTGTTAAGCTTCATCAAGGTCCCTATCCGCTGCAAAAAGTCTTCCTTAAAGTCTGCCACCACCAGAATATCAACATCTGAGCCTTCATTTATATCACCAGAGGCAAAAGAGCCGAAAAGAATTACAAGTTTGGGATTGAGATGTTTGACCACCTTGTTAACATAAGCCTTTACCTTTTCAAAAACTTCTTCACTTCTTTCAATATTGATTCTGCGTAGCTTAAGCATTTCCGGGCCGTTTCCTCCGTATAATATTTGTATGCGGGGCCTTTTGGATAAAAGTTGGGGTATCTTGAACCAATATAATGTTTGTCAAGCTCCCTGCCATAATCGATTAGATTCGCGAAGGTTTTCTCGATTTTTGAAGCTTCCTCAAGAAGTTCCATGACTGAATGTGTTATGAGAGCTCTGTAACCTTTCCAGTATAAGAAACCTTTTAATGCTTTTTCGGCGGACTGTTGGGCGAAGAAGGCGCTGGCATAATAGTTTCCGTCCTCTAGGCAATCTTTAGCCGTTTTAAAATCAGCCTCCGCCTGATCCAGCCACCTTAAACCCTCTTCCAAGTTGCTCATGAAAACTCTAAACCCACCCTTTTCGCGTTTTACATGCTATCTAGCTCTTTTAAAAGTTCCGCTAGCCTTTCTATGGCGAGCTGCCAGGCTTTTTCGCCCTTTTCTTTTGAAGCTTTTGTTGGGTCGCCTATGACGCCCGTGTCACTTATCTCTTTTGTCCGGAAGGCCCACGAAACTTTTGGCCCCGCCTCCTTCAGCCCGATTTTTGTGTATTTTGATTTTGGAAGGCCTAGTTTTGGCTTTGTTATTCGCTCTTTGACTACGGCGTGTTCGCGGTTCGCTAGGGTTGTGGATGTTTCAAATTCTCCGGCGTGAGCGTCATAGGGCGTCTCTATGTTTTGCTCTATGAAGTCGGGTATTAGGCTGACCGTGTCAATCACTACAAAAGCGTCTGTTTCAATTTTTATCCTTTGGGCCGCCGCTTCCAGGGCCGGGATGTTTCCGCCATGACCATTTTCAAAGAGGATTCTCTTGAAACCGTGTTCTGTTAAGCTTAGGCCTATCTCATATGCCGTTTGTTCCAAAGTTTGGGGGCTAAGCGTTATTGTTCCTGGAAAATCCATATGGTGCAACGAAACGCCGTAGTAGATTGGTGGAGCAACGAGGGCACATTGGGCTTTTTCAGCAGCCTTCAAGGAAAGCCAAAAAGCGTCGTAGGCATCCGTGTCTAGGGGGAGGTGCGGCCCATGCTGCTCGCAGCTTCCAACTGGAACTATGACGGTTTTATGTTTCTTGAGGAATTCCTTGACGTCAACCCATGTGAGCTCGCCCATATAGTAGCTTCGGATTTTCAAAGAATTCACGCCGCCTAGAATTTCTCATAGTGAATTATCTGCTTCAATGGTCTTCTACTTCTGGGCGGAGGGGACTCAGCTGGAAAGCCCACTGGAATTATGGCCACAGGCCTCACGCCGTCGGGAATATTTAGGATTTTTTTGGCTTCATTTTCTCTGAAGGCTCCAACCCAGCATGTGCCCAAACCGAGGGCGTAAGCAGCTAAATGGATGTTCTGTATGGCTGCAGACGTGTCCTGTATGCAGTAAAGGGTTCTCCCCCTCACACCGTAACCGCTGGCGGAACGTTCCTCGTCTGCGCAAACAACAATAACCACCGGAGCCTCTTCGATGAAAGACTGCCCCAAGGCGGCTTCAGCCAACCTCCTCTTTGTTTCAGGGTTCCGCACAACAATAAATTCCCAGGGCTGAAGGTTTCCAGCTGAGGGAGCCCATCTGGCTGCATCTATAAGTTTCTCCACGGTTTCCTCTGAGACGTCAACCGCTTTGTATGCTCGTATGCTGCGTCGCCCCTTAATGGCTTCGAAAACATCCACCCTATACACGCTCCAACACAAGCTATAGTAGAGCGGTTTTCTGATAAAACTTATTAGCTGTTCACGGAGGACAGTCTCAAACTCCAGGGCGGACTGTTTGGACACAGAAGAAATTATGGATTTATCGCTGAAACTTGCCTGGTTAAAGGAGGTCCCGGAAGACAGCGCCATATATGTTAGGGGAGAAAACATCAAAAAGGCTTTGATCTGCATGGACGCTGGACCCTCGGAGCTTCTGCTCGCTAAAAGTTGGGCTCGACGTTGTCATAGCCCACCCAGCAGGCGGCGCGGCTGCCCTCAATTTCTCAAAAGTTTTCATGAAGCACGTTCAGCAGATGGTTGAGGCTGGTGTGCCTAGGGAGGCTGCTGAAAAAGCGGTAAGTAAGCTAAAGGCTTTGAACAGCTCGAAGTAGAGGCACACATGAAAAATTACCTGCATGCTGTTGACTTTGCAAAACTTTTGGGGATGCCCTTCATGAACACCCACAACCCTCTGGACATTATTGGAAGGC
>CAZRXM010000004.1:0-36940 GCA_964604045.1 uncultured Candidatus Bathyarchaeia archaeon | reverse complement strand
TGATATACATTCACATAAGCCCATCAGATCTGGAAAAGTTGAAGGCGGAGGGAAAGGGCAACCTGATAGTTACAGGACACATCGCCAGCGACTCTTTGGGCATAAATCCCTTGTGAGAGAGTTGAAGAAAAGGGGTCTCCGTTACCAAGATCGGAGTGGTTGAGGGCTGAAGGTCTTTAAAGATAAAAGCTTAAGTCTGATGGAGAAGCTCTATCAATGCGGTTGCCATGTCGGAAGGCGAGATTAGAGAAATTGCGAAAGAGATCTGCCATGGTTTTATAGGCTTATCCTCAAGATTCCTGGAGCGGAGTTTCTGGAAAACGCCGGGGGGACTTTTCTGGGCCATCATCGTGCCAGCCTTCCTATCGATGGAGTTCTTCCTTAGCCTCTTCCTAATCCTATCCTTCCCCTTCCCAGTCAACGTTGTCCTCGTTTCGATAATCCCCTCAGCCACACTTGTCTTGTTCGTGAAGGTCACGCTTAAAAGGTTCATAAACTGGTGGAACGCAAACTTCGGCGAGTCACGTTTTGAATGGAACATTGAAAAGGCGTTGGATGAATATCTTTCCATGTTGGGAAGGAACGAGAAGGAAAAATCCTAAAAGCACGTCTCACCCTCTGTTATTTTGGATGATGAAGTGGAGAGTCAATAGAGCCTTTTGGGCTGTGATATGACTCGACGGGCGAACTGACAACGTTCATAGGAAAGCTTATCAGTTGATTTTGCGAATTGGAAAAGAAACACGTTCGGCTGTCTGTTTGGGTTTAGGCTGGTAGGCTTGCCAAAAAAGCTCATGGAAAAACTGGATAGACTTTCCTCAAGGTCGGCGGTTAAATATGGAGTCTATTTGATCGCCGTCACGCTGTTTTTCACCTTGATCTTGATCCCTCCTCTTCTTGGCATATTGATCAAGTGGGGGACTGTGTGGAATGTTTTCGGCGACTCTGAGCTTTTAAGTAGTGCTATGGATGCTGTGCGGAACTCGTTTGTCGTAGCCGTGTTGGTGTCAGCTTTGGATGTGGCGGCTGGTGTTCCCATGGCTTGGCTTATTGCCAGAAGTAAGTCGGCTTTGGTTAACGTCCTCGACGCCCTTGCCGACGTTCCCTTCATAGTGCCGACGGCTGTGCTTGGCTATTCGCTTCTTCTTTTCTGGTACAAGCCTGAAGGCATCTCCTCCATTTTCGGAAGCCCCCTAGTGTCGCCGGGATGGCTTCTCGTCGTCCTCCTTCATTTTGCTTTTTCTTACCCTGTTGTTGTCAGGGTTATTGTGGGAGCGCTTCTGGACTACAAGATTGAATACGAGCAGGCGGCTAGAACGTTGGGGGCTCCGCCTTTCACAACTGCCAGAACCGTGACTTTAGGGATAATAAAGCCTTCACTGATTGCGTCTTTCATCCTAGCCTTTGCAAGGTCCATATCTGAAACGGGTGCAACGATGATGGTTGCCGGGGCTTTCGTGAATGGTCCCATATTCATTCAAAACATGAAGGACACTAATGTCGGAGCCACAGTGTTTGTAAGCCTCTTTTTAATAGTGTTTTCATGCTTAATCTTCGCAGCCGTCCGCTACTTTGGCAGCCGGTTTAAATTGCCAGTTAAAGGGGCATGGCCAAGCCTTGAAAGAAGGTTTAGCTATTCTGCGGCGGCTCTTTTTAGAAACAGCGTCACACTTTCCATATTCTTTGCAATAGTCCTTGTTCCTTCACTCTTCGCCGCGCTCCCGGCCTTTGAGGCCCTGCCAACAGATGCTCTCCGCAAAGCCTTATCCAGTGTTCCTCCCTGGGGCGATTACTGGCAGAGTCTAGTCCTCTCCTATTCGCTTGGGGCGGCCGTAACAATTCTAAACATTCTTATAGGTTTGCCGATGGCCATAATTGTTGCAAGAAAACGTCTCGGAAACCTCTCGTCGCTGTTAAATGTCCTCGTCGACATCCCGATAATTGTTCCCTCAGTGGCTCTCGGCGTTTCCTTGAAGTTCTTCTGGAGGGAAACCTTAGCCTTCATACCGGAAACCCTTCTCCTAATTTTTGCACACTTAGCCATCACATACCCATACTTTGTCAGGTCTATGGCTGCCGCCGTTGAGAGAATAAGCATAGAGCTGGAGGAGGCTTCCAGAACGTTGGGAGCCAAACCCTTCTGCGTTTTTAGGACCGTAGTTTTTCCCCTAACCAAATATTCCATGTTCTCCGGCGCCGTAATGGTTTTTACAAGAAGCGTGAGTGAAACAGGCGCCACGATGGCTGTTGTCACCAGGCTTAAAACGGCCCCGGTTGTTTTGGTGGACTGGGTTAAGGGGAAAGTTGCAGTTTCACCTTTAGAGACCGGTTTAGGCTGCGGTTTCTTAATACTAATCTCCTTCATAATCTTACTGGCGTTAAGGCTTGTCGTGAGAGGCAAGGGAAGGTACTAGCATGCCGGATGTACGTTTGGTCAACGTTACGAAAAGGTTCGGCAAGATTGTGGCCGTGGACAGGGTCAACCTCCACATTAAGGACAAGGAGTACTTCTCCATTCTTGGACCAAGCGGATGTGGGAAGACGACGCTGCTTAGGCTTATCGCCGGATTAATTAAGCCGGATGAGGGCGAAATATACATTGGCGACAGACTTGTGAACGACGTGCCGCCTGAAGACAGGGACATAGGGTTCGTTTTCCAAACCTTCGCCTTGTTCCCGCACATGAACGCCTGGGAAAACGTCACCTACGGTCCAAGGGTGAAAGGCTTCGACATGAAGAAGACTGAAAGAATAGGTCATGAAGTTTTAGAAATGGTTAGGCTTCACGAGCGGTTAGACGCCTTCCCCCACGAGTTAAGCGGGGGTATGATGCAAAGAGTTGCCGTTGCAAGGGCTTTGGCTGCCGGTGCAAAACTGCTACTGCTAGACGAGCCCCTTGGGCATTTAGACGCCAAAGTTAGAAACGAGCTTAGGTACGAGATTAGGCGAATGGTGAAGGATTTAGAGTTAACAGCCATCCACGTGACCCACGACCAGGCGGAGGCCATGGCGATATCGGACAGAATAGCCGTGATGAAAAAGGGGAAAGTTTTGCAGGTAGGCACACCTCAAGAGCTTTATATGAAACCGAAAACCATTTTCGTAGCCCACTTTATTGGAGGGGCAAACTTCCTTGAAGGCTTCGTCGCAGAAGCTGCAGACCAAAAAGCCGTCATAGAGCTTAGGGGCGGATTAAGGGTCCAAGCAGTTAATAAAGGTTTGAATAGGGGTGAAAGGGCTATTTTAGCCGTGAGACCCGAAGTATTCACTATTAGACGCGGTAAAAGCCAAAACACAAATGTGCTTTCAGGCGTCATCGAAAGGGTTGCTTTTGAAGGAACAAACTTGCGGTACGAGGTTAGGCTTGAAAACCAAGACTTGATAGTGGTTGTGGCTCCATCCCTCTCCCACGAGTGGTATGGCGTTGGGGAGAGAGTCACCGTAAGCTTTGAACCGGAAAGCGCCCACCTGTTTGCTTATCCGGAAGCTGGGATGCGGGAGGAAACATCCGTTGAGTGAATTGATAAGGTGGTTTGAGAAGAGGCGGGAGGCTAGGGCTTTAACCATGATACAAAAGCATCTGGCTTTAACGTCAAGCATTGTTGAGGATTTAGAGAAAGCCGTCAGCGCACTTGTGAAAAATGACGCTGAGGAAATGAGCGCCTGCATTGAAAGGGTGGTCAAAAACGAGAGGGAGGCAGACGCCTTACGAAGGAAAGTCATGGACGAAGTTTCCAAGGATGATCTTCCGCCAACAGCAAGGGAGGACATAATGCACTTGGTTAAGAGAGTAGATATGGTGGCGGACTGGAGTAGGGAAGCTACAAGGATTTTAAGCGTTTTACCCGTTGAAGGACTTCCGAAAACCGTTAAGGAGGAAGCCTTAAAAATGGCTATGGGCGTAAAAGAGTGCGCGTTCCTGTTGAGGGAATGCGTGAACAAGATGATGACGAAGCCCGAGGAGGCTTTGCATGCTGCAGATGCCGTTGAAAGGATGGAGGAACGCGTGGACGATTTACATGAAAAAGCGCGGAGACTGCTTGGTGAGGAGGAGCTGCCAAAAGCTGGATTAGCCGTTCTGGTTGGTCAGCTTTTCGAAGCCCTTGAAATGGTTGCAGACTCATGTGAAGACACATGTGACCACGTTAGAGTCATCATGGTTAGAAGGTAGGGGTCGAAAATGGATGAGATACGGATAAACGTTTCCGAACTGAGGGCTGAGGGCGACGAAGTAGTGAAGAGTTTAGCTGAATTCCTCCGCGAAAAAACAGGAGCAGAGGTTGAAACATCAACAGAAGAAGTTATAGTGAAAACCGAGGAGAAGAAACTGTCAAAGCAATACTTGCGAGTGCTTCTGCGGAAGTACCTTCACAAGACAGAGCTCAAAGAGTACTACCGAGTCATAGGCGGCAAAGAGAACATTTTAACGGTTAAAGAGAAGAAAATCCCTATGGAGGAGGAGTAGCCTACCCTTTTCGGCCTGTACTACGCGTCTTCTTTTTGTCCAAACTTTCCTGCACCTTAAACATGTAATGTCTCGCCAAGTAGACATGTTTGTGCGCATTCGAAAGATCCCCCTCCATCAAAAAGTTTTGAGCCCCCTCGACAAGCTCCCTGATCTTCAATATGACTCTGTCCGTCGAAGGGTTTATTGTTTCCGGGTTAGGTTTCGACCTCTGTGTGTTTCGTTCATCCCCAAACGCCAGTAGGAATAGGAAGAGGGCGTATTCCAGTTCTGCGGCCACATGCCACACGTCGTTGGAGAATGCGTTTTCGTCGCCTTTTCTAAGGGCTGAGACAGCCTTATCTAGGTATGTTAACGTGGATGCCAGCGCCTTCGATATTTTATCGTTAAAACTCATTCTCCCAGCTCGCTTTGGTGCAGACTTTTCGGATCAAATTTTTATCCGTTTCTCAAAGATGCGGCTATTCTCCCTTTGCCATGAAGGTTATTCCTAACAGAACGAGGCATGCTCCAAGGGTGAAAAGCGGGGCTGGAACTTCGCCAAAAAACAGGGCTCCGAGAGCCGTGGCGCCTACCGGTTCAAGGAGGGCCATGGTGGCTGTTTCAAAAGACCTCAAGTTGGAAAGCGACGAAAAGTAGAGCGTGTGGGCTATGGCTGTTGGGAAAGCTCCTAAACCAAGCAGTGAAAACACGATCGCCGGCTCCGCGGGCAGGGTAAGGTTGACGCTCGCAATTGTTAGACCTAGGAGGCTTACGGTTACAGCTGCAAACATGTAGATTGGAAGCATTATGGGCAAGATAGCCCTCTGCCTCCTAACTCTTTTCCCATAGCTTAGGTATAAAGCCTCCAAAAAGGCCGCTGAAACTGCTTCAACGTCGCCTTTAAGGCTTGGAGAAAAACCTGCAACACTTTCCGGTGACGTGGATTCCGCGTAGGCGATCACGCACACGCCGATTATGGACATAGCTGTTCCAATGACTGCCAAGCGAGACACCCTAGCCTTAAAGATGAACGTTGAAATCAGCATAGAGAAGATGGGCGTCGTGTTGACAAGAACTGTTGCGTTGAGGATAGTTGTGTCCTTGACGGCTGATATGAAGAAGATGAAGTGAAGCCCCAGCAAAAAACCTAAAACTAGGGGTTCCCTCAAACCCACAAGGCTAAAGCTCTTAAAAACGGATGGTTTGCCAGGAAAAAGCAAAATAGCCGCCAAAATGCAGCAGGCGATCACTAGGCGCCAGAAAGCGATGGAAAAAGCGTCCAAAGCTTGGAGAAACCTTATGAAGACCGCAGCTGTTCCGAAGAGGGCGCCCGCTGTTGCACCCTCCAATAGGGCTAATCTCCGCGTCCTCGCCTTTGGCGTCATAAACCACCACGAGCATTTTGACTGGAAACTTAACAGGTTTTGATTCGATTAGGGAATGGCTATTTTTCAACGGAGACCGTGCTTTCTCCGGCCTCTTTCTCCACCCTTATCACGTGTTCGGCTTTTTCGGCAAAGGCTTCGCTGTGGGTTACGGCTATTATCTGTTCAATGGCCTTAAACCGTGATATGGCTTCGGCTAAACGGTCTATGGAGCCGTCTTCCCTCCCAAGGCTTTCAGTCGGCTCGTCAAGCAGCAGGAGACTTAAGCCGTGTCCCGTCTTGGACTGCATTATCAACTGTCCAAGTCCAAGCCTGTAGGCGAAAGCTATCAGTGTGCGCTCTCCACCGGAAAGGTTTGAAACGTCCCTTTCAACCCCGCTTTCACTTACCACGTAGGGCGTGTAGGTTTCGTCTATCATAACGTTTATCGGGGCGCCTTCCTCGCCTGTTAGGGTGTCCAGTATTTGTTGGACAATGTTTCTAAGCACTTTTATAAACTCGCTTCTGAGTTTCGGTTGGATGCTTCTATAGGCGTCTCGAATGCTTCCAATGATTCCCACAATTCTGTTCAGCTTCTCCATCTGCTCCAGTTTTTTCTGGGCCTGGTCTATCCGCTCTTTTACATCGTCTAAACGTTTGAGCATGTCGCCCCTACGGTTTTCCATGGTTTGCAGTTCAGACCTCAACAGGTGATAGTTCTGGAAGGCTTGCTCCCTCTGTTTTCTGGCATTTTCAAGTTCAGAAACGTCGAACCTTGAAATTTCGAAGCGGATCCCTTCAAGCTGCGAGCGCAGTTCAGCCTCCAACCTCTGCTTTTCCTCAAACTCTTTCAAAAGCTCCGCCAGGGCCTTGGACTCCTCGTTTATATGGTTTTTCAACTCCTCGATTCTAGGCATTAAGCCTTGAAGGTTCGCTATGGCTGTGTTTGCGTTCTCCTTTAACTTCTGAAGTTCTTCGATCTCTCTTTGAAGCTGGTTTAAGGTTTTCTGCCTCTCGGTGTTCTCCCTTTGAATTCTCTCTATCAAGTTGTTTTTGTACTCCATGCTTAGGGGCTGCAGGCACAGGGGGCAACGGTTTTCCGTTGAAAGCGAGGAAAGTCTCCTCTGGTCCGCCTGCATATTCCTTAGGGTTGTTTCCTGCTCCGCCTTTAGGTCGGCGATTTGGCTTTCGAAGGCTGAAAGGTACTGCCTCAAAACTTCAAGGGGCTGGTTTTCAGGCACCCCAACCTCTTTCAGCCTATCCCGTTGGGCTTTGACTTGATTCTCCATGGTGTTTAAGCGTTGCCTCAGGTTTTCGATTATGGCTTTTTTGCCCTCGATTTTTTCGGCAGCAGCCGCCAGATAGTCTTCTAAGTTTGCCAGCTGGGCTTGGAGTTGAGCCTCCTTACGCTTAAGCGCCTCTATAGAGGTTTTCAGCTCTTCAAGCCTTTTCAGCCTCAAGTCGGCTTCTTCAAGGGCTTTTTTGGCCTCGTTCAACCTTCTAGAGACACTTTGGATGTCGATTTCTAGGCGTGTGAACTCTTCAGCTAAACGCGTGTACTCTGCGTTGAGTCTATCTATGCCAACCACGTCTGGGTCTTTCTCGTAAACCTTCTTCTCAGCCTCATATTCCTTCTGAAAGGCGGCGATGTTGCTCCAAGCTATTTCAAAGTCTGAAAGCCCGAAGAGCTCGTCGAGGCGTCTCTGTCTGTCCCTAGGCGGCGCGTCTATGAGCTCTTTTAGGTGTTCCTGTCTAACCCAGACTATTTCGCGGAAAAGGTCTTTGTCGAGTCCAGTTATGGCTTTCAGTTGTTCTGCAACCGCTTCGCTTTTCACGCTGGCTATGAGGGTTTCGCCCTCAAAAAGTTTCAACTCGTCGAAGTCTTGGCTTATGCCCTTCCCACGTCTCTTAAGCCCACGCATTATAGTGTAGCTTTTACCGTTTTGGGTAAACTGGAGGACAACCTTGCCGCTTTCAGCCCCGTCTCTCAACAGGTACTCGTAGCTTCTCCCCAAAGGGTCTCCGAACAGGGCGAAATCGATGGCGTAGAGAATACTTGATTTTCCGCATCCTAAGCCGCCTACGAGGCAGTTAAAGCCCCTTGCAAAAGGCACAGTTGTCTTCACGTGGGAGCGAACATTCTCCAAGTAGACAACATCTATCCTCATGACACAAGCTCCTCCAGGATCTGCCGGACACGCTCGTCCTGCTTTTTCGTCAACGGTTCAATGAGGTTTACCGCGGCGCGGGCTATTTTCTCCGCTTGCTCCTGGCCGTAACGTTCGGTGAAAATATGCAGGAAGTATTCGAAGCTTTTCGTTTTGAAATCCTTTATCTCGCTTTCGAATATGGAGCGAACAACAGCTTCAGGAATCTCACTTTCACGAAGCAAAACAACGGGGTGAACAAGCAGAGCCTTCTCGGCTGCGCTTCTAATCTGGGCGACATCCACATCGGCGCGGCTTGCCTCAGCGGGCAAAACACCCTTCAAGACGGGCACAAGGACAGCCCCCTCCTGATCAGCATTTTTAACAAGCTGCACCGTGTGCTCGGTGATTTTTGAAGCCGTGAAACCCGTGAAGTCCTGTTCTAGAACGATGAATTTGCGTGGGGATTCAAGCTTTATGAACTGGAGGGAAGCTTCACCTTTCTCGTTTACTTCAACATAATAGAAACCCTTCTCGTTTTTAGCCTCGTCATAATTTATGGTTTCTGTGCTTCCAGGATAAACAAGTAAACCATTCTTGAACCTACCAACGTAGGGCGCATGCACATGGCCAGCGGCATAATAGTTGAAACCGTCGGGGATGAGCTCCGGCGGGGCTTCAGCCTCCACGTATGGCGGATTAAGCTCCGGAACAGCTAAAGCCATATGGAAAACGAAGATATTGAACACCGACGGGTCCGGCGTCGGCTTGTTCTTTCCTATGAAGGCGGGAAGCATCTCCTCGGTTTTTCGGCGGGTTCTAAAGTTCGGAACTCCGTAAACGTAGCAGCACTCCGGCATCCGCCAGCATGCTCCCTCATGTCTAGGAAGAAAACGTATAAGTCCAGCGCTGTCCAACGGGTTTAAAATGGTGCTTGTAATAACGTTGGGCGCCGAGTCATGGGAGCCGTCAACCACAAGCACTGGTATGCCTGCCTCCCGCAGTCTGCTAAAGCTTTTTATAGCGTTCTCCAGGGTCACGTTTGAAGGCCTTGGGTTGTGGAAGAGGTCTCCGGCGATAATCATGAAAGCCGGCTTTAGCTCCAAAGTTTTGTCAACAAGTTCGCTGAAAGCCCTGTCAAAGTCCTCGCGTCGGGCTTCAAGTCCATACTGGGAATAGCCCAAATGCAGGTCTGCAGCGTGGACGAAACTGAAGGCTTTCAAGCTTCCACCTCGCAGATCAACTTACAATAGCTGACAAACCCTATTAACGTTTAAAGTCAACGGATAGAAACACATAATAGCAAAGCGTGTGTTTGCAGTTTCAAAGGATGCCCGAAATGAAATGCCAAAAGTGCGGCGAAGAAACATTCCTACCATTTAAATGTCCATACTGTGGGGGATACTTCTGCTCTGAACACCGGCTGCCGGAAAACCATGAATGCCCAAACCTTGAACACACCCGCGCCTCTCAGGAGATGACACATCCCATGGATCCAGCAAAAACCTTGCGAGCAGAAAGACCATACGAGTATGCCGTAACATATTATATTCCTGTTGAAAGGAAAAGAGGGTTCTACTTCAGCAGCAAAGAGGTTGCACACCTCACTGTAGCCGCGCTTCTAGTTGCGGGCATAGGGTTTTCCTTTGGAATTTCACAGCATTTTCGCGCCAAACTCGGCGAACCCCTCATGTTATTCATCTTCGCCGCAATGGTGGCTGCATCATTCCTAGCCCACGAATTAGCCCACAAATTCGCAGCCCAAAGGGAGGGACTTTGGGCTGAATTTAGGCTTATGCTCACAGGCTTAGTGTTAACGGCTATATCCATCATCTCACCGCTCTTCAAGATAATATCTCCCGGAGCCGTTGTGATCTTCGGCTTCGCCCACAGGGAAAGCGTTGGAAAAATATCTATAGCTGGACCCTCCACAAACATGGTGTTGTCCATGCTATTGGCTGTAGTGTTTCCTGCGGCCAGACAGCCGGCCTTGATTTATGCTTCTGCCATAAACGCTTGGATAGCCCTTTTCAATTTGATCCCTTTTGGGGTGTTGGACGGCTACAAGGTTTTCACATGGAATAGAAGCGTTTGGGCGTTAGCCTTCACAACAAGCCTGGCTCTAACAATCCTAACATACATGAGTTTGCCTTTCTAAATCAACTCAATTGTAACGTGGACTTCTTCTGGAACGCGGATTCGCATAATCCGCCTCATGACACGCTCCTCGGCGTCGATGTCTATGAGGCGCTTGTGAATGCGAAGTTCCCACTTGTCCCATGTGGATGTGCCTTCCCCACACGGCGACTTCAACACTGGAACCCTAAGCCTTCTCGTGGGAAGCGGAACTGGACCGACCATTTTAACTCCTGTCTTTTCGGCGATAGCCTTCAGTTCCTGGCATACCTCTTCCAGCTTCTTGTAGTCTGTGCTTGTCAAGCGTATGCGCGCCTTCCTAACCATGTCTTTCCATTCACGCCTCAGGTCAACATTTTCCGGTGGATACCTTTAGACAATAAAGCACAAATAAAAACTTATCGAAGAGTAGACCACACAAACCACAACACACGAGGCGCTTGGGACCTTAGAACAGCCGGCTGGTGCACGTAAAATGGTGCTTAAGGTTAAAGGCGTCCTAATAGACCTTGACGGTACAATAGTGGATTCAAGGGAAGCTTACGCCGAGGCTTTAAAGATGACTTGGGAAAAACTTGGGCTCAAAAACTTCAACCCAGAAGTCGCCTTGGAACTTCCGAGAAGGCTGGAGCAAAACCAGCCGATAGACGATTTAATTGGAAACGTTGACATTGAAACGTTCCTTGAAATATACTTAAAAACATATTACGCCATAACTGGGAACAAAACTAAACCCCTGCCAAACGTTTCGAAAACCCTTGAAAGCCTTTCGAAGAGGGTTAAACTCGCCCTTCTAACAATGCGCCGTGTTCCAAAAGAACAAGTTATAAGTGAGCTGGAGAAGTTCGGCATAGCCAAAAACTTCCAATGCATAGTAACAGCCTTGGACACACCTCTTCCAAAACCTTCCCCGAAAGCTATATTAACATGCGCGGAAATGCTCGGCGTGGAAATAGGCGAATGCGCGGTTGTGGGTGATTCGGTCTGCGACATTAGGGCTGGAAAAAGCGCCGGAGCCAAAACTGTGGCTGTTTTGTCCGGAATATTCTCATTAGAGGAACTTGCGAGGGAAAAGCCGGACCTAATATTGAGAGACGTGAACGAGCTTCCAAATGTTTTAGAATAGCCAAACATACGGCGAAATATTTCAGAAGGGACAATATAGCTGAAAACCACTTAAGAATCCTATAGAAGCAACCATAAATAAAGCTTAATTAAAACTGTAGACATAGATTAACTGGGAGAGGGCTTCGAAGGAAAATGAATTTCATTGAGATATTGTTATCTGAAAAGCTCAAAAACAAAAATCCCATGCTGGATCTTTTCGGAGCAGACCGCAAGGTACTCCAGATCGCATGCCAAGACTTGACAAACTACCTCAAAGTACATTGGAATCTTATAGGGAAAGAGGCAAACGAATGGGAGCTTGTGGACAAGCTTGAAGAGTTTTACCAGAATGAGCCGAAAGAGCTTGAAGAGTTCCTAGACCTATGGACCAGCATGTGGCTTAAAAAGTGGGGCGAAAGGGTGAAGCTGTTAATAGGAAAAGAAGACTCAACGAAATGGGACAAGATTACGAAAACCCTCAGCAAGGCGGAGCCGTTGTGGAGGAAGCTTCCAAACCGCAAGGAACTGCAGGAAGTTGTCATATCAACCCTCGTCAGGAATGGGGAGATCTGCGGCACTTCAATTCTCGCCGAAAACCTCTTGAAAATGGAACTCGGCGAAAACGAAAAGAACTATTCCATAGAAAGGGAGCAGACGTTAAACCTTGTCAACAACACTTTGCGAAGGGCTAGGGAGTTAAGCCGAAGCAGGGGTCCCCTGATTTTCGTCAAAATCGATAAGGGGTACTACAACAACTTCCTATAACTATTTACTCTAGCGGAGTCTCTCCCTGTTCAAGTTCTTGGTCTGCCAAGAATACTGCCTTATTTTTGTAGAAGCCCCATAGCCACATGCGGCGCACCTTTTTTTGGAAACGTTATAAGACCGCCTGCCGCACCTTCTACAGCGTATGTGCAGTGTTTTGCCCGTTCGTTTTCCGAAGGACGGTGTTCCCTTCCCCAAGGCTTATTTCACCTCGGCGGCGGTGATATCAATACAACGTTGTCTCCTCGCACAATGATTAGCCCAAGTTTTTTAACGTTTTCAGCATCTGTTGTGTCCTCCGTCTCTTCGAGGACGAGGTTTAGGTGTTGGTCGAATCCTTTTAACCTCCCCCTAAGGCTTTTTCCACCCTTCAATTTTACCAGCACAATTTTTCCAAGGTTCTGTTCAAGGATTTCCGTCGTCATCTCACTCATTCAGCAGCCCTCTCAACAGCTTACACAACCTCTTTTATACTTAAACTTATACCATTTAAACCTATCTAAAAGGACGTGGGTGAAATGCCTAAAAGCCGTAGGTTTTTCTTAAAGGAGCGTGAAGCTAAAGCTTTGGTTGAGGAAGCCTCTATAAAGTTGAAAGTGGACCTTAAGAGGATTTTCGGCTCAGATTTCAAGGTGGAGTTGACCGAAGCAGACTTCGGCGAAGTTTACCTCATAAATGGCAAGCCAGCCTTCTTCAAAGCTGGAGAAAACCTTTATCCAACCCTACTTTCCGAGGAGGTTTTTGCATTGATGCCAAAGGTGGTTGTGGACATGGGGGCTGTTCCACACTTGTGCAACGGCGCTAACGTGATGGCCCCGGGCATAGTTCGCTTCGAAGGAGACTTTAAGAAGGGTGATTTGGTCGTTGTAGTTGACGAGAAGCATGGTAAACCCCTAATGGTAGGCAAGGCTCTATACGACGCAAGCGAAGCCATCAATGTTAGGAGGGGTGTAGTCGTCAAAAACATGCATTTCGTTGGCGACAGGGTTTGGAAAGCCATTAAAGAGATGGTTTAACCAAAGTTGAGCACTCAATTCATATTTCAAATTCATAAATCCTTTAATAGCTAAACATCTGTATTCTAAATTCAGAAACAGTCCACTTAAGAGAGGAGAGAGTTGCCGGGTTTAAGTGAACTCTTCCGCAGGTACAAGCGGGAAGAAAAGGCGGTTGAACATAAAGCTGAAGAGGCGAAGAGTGAAGGTGTAAAAACTTTTTTGAAGGCCATGCCCCTCCGAGACCTCTCTGACTTGGACACCGTTAAAAATGAGGTGCGCTCCGGGAACATACTTATTTTGAGAATAACTCCCCTTGCGAATAAGAGCGTTGAAGACGTTAAGCGGGCTGTTAACGAGCTTTGCGAGTTTGTTGAGTCCTTAGGCGGGGATATAGCCCGTCTAGGCGAAGAGCGGGTGGTTGTCTGCCCCCCAAACGTTAAGATCTGGAGAGAGAAACCCCAAGTGGCAAGTGAAACTGTGTCTACAGCAGCCTAATAGTCTCCATAACCGATGGCGCCAACGTTTGGATGCCGCACCTCTTCTGGATGAAACTAGATATGCTGGCTATTTTAGCCCTTTCACCATGGCACACTATAACCCTCTCGGGTCTAGGCTTCAGCTGGGTTATGTAGTTTATTATTTGCCGCCTATCAGAGTGCCCTGAAAACCCTTCGATGGATTCAACACGCATCTTCACCTTCACAATGGACATTTTACCCTCACTGTCCATCATTGCAACCTCGTTTATTCCCTTCTGAACTCTCCGTCCCAGGGTGCCCTCAATCTGATAGCTGACGAAAACAATCACGTTTCTCTCGTCTTCAGCCAGCCCCTTAAAGTATTCTATCACAGGTCCTCCTTCAAGCATGCCCGAGGTTGCCATTATGATGCATGGTTCGCCTTCAATAATTTCCTGCCTCTTGCTTGGATGATCAACCACCGTGAAGTATTCCGACTCGAAGGGGTTAACTCCTTCGTGAAGTATGCTGTTGCGGACTTCCCGTCCCAAGTATTCTGGGTAGGCTGTGTGGATGGCTGTAGCCTCCGAAATCATTCCTTCGATGAAAACGGGAGCCTCTTTCATGAGCCCCCTCTTCATGTACCCGTCCAAGATGAGCATTATTTCCTGCGCCCTTCCAACGGCTGGCACGGGGATTAAAACCTTACCCCTCCTTTCCAAAGTTTCGTTCACGATTCTTGTTAGGCGTTCTTCGGCTTCGGCTCTTGAAGGCATTACGTCGTCCGGCCCGCCGTAGGTGCTTTCGGTTATAACGGTTTCAACCCTTGGAAATTCAGAGGTCGCCGGTTCTAAGAGCATGGTTCTCGCATACTTGTAGTCGCCTGTGTAGACGATGTTGTGTAAGCCTTCACCTATGTGTAGGTGAACAATCGAAGAGCCTAAAATGTGCCCGGCGTTGTGCAGGGTTAGACGCACGTCTGGAGCTATGTCCGTTACAACGCCGTACCTCAACGGGATAGTGTGGAGGACGCATTCTCTAACGTCTTTCTGGTCGTAAGGAGGTATAATGCCTTGCTTGCTTGCCACGTCCAAGTAGTCAAGCTGAAGTAACGTCATTAGGCTTGATGTGGGGGCGGAGCAGTAGACCGGTCCGTCATAGCCGTACTTAAAAAGGAAAGGCACGAGGCCGCAATGGTCTAGGTGGGCGTGGCTTACGACAACGGCGTCTAGAGAGTCTATTTCGAAGGCTGGGTGGTCTAGTCTTGGAAATGCCTCGAAGGGTTTGGATGAACCCGGGTTAATGCCGCAGTCCAAAAGTATGCTGCTTTCCCTCGTTTGAACGAGAAAGGCGGACCTGCCGACCTCCTGCACTCCGCCAAGGGGGGTTATGCGGACGTCTCCTACTTCGAAGACTTTGGGCCTAAATATTCTCTCACCGAAGGTGCGTAGGATTCTCTCTCGCTCCTTGCTTTGAGCATGGAGGTAGTGACGCATGTGAGCTATGATTTTTGAGCGAAGCGGCGGGCTTCTTAAAACCTGTGGACGCCACTTAGTCCTCTTTATGATTTCTTGGAGGATTGCGCCGTTCTTCCCGATAACCATTCCAGGCTTTTTGGCTTCAATGATTATCTCTCCAAGGCTTGGGTCGAAGTTTATCTCGGTAACCTCGGCTTCCGCCGGTATTATTTCACGGGCTATCTTTTCAGCCTCTTTCTCTGGAAGCCTCACGGAAGGATCAGAGCGCACAACTATGCGTTTTCTTATGACGCTGACAATGTCGGCGATCAGACTGCTCTGCTCAACGAGGATTTCAGGTTTTTTGGCGTAAATCGCCAGCATTGGACCTTCATACTCTACCCTTGTCACTTCAGCCTCTTTTGGAACGTGATCTAGGATGTATTGGCTTATTTCGATTTTCTCCCTTTCAGAGTTACGCGCCAATTCAGACTTCCCTACTTTGCCAAAAGCCTCTTCTTCTCTTCAACCGTCAACTCCCTAAAGCCATTAGCATCGATCACGGCGATGTTGAAATCATCTCCACTGGCCGCGTCCCTCTTCATGGCGGAGTCAACGGCTTTAGCAACAACCGGGAGAGCTTCCTCAACAGTCATGCCCTCCTTAAACTGGTCTTCGAGGACGCCGTAAGCCACCGGTGAGCCGGACCCCGTGGCAACACATTTTTCTTCAGTTAAGCTTCCCAGGGGGTCCAGCGAAAACACGTGAGGGCCTGTGTCGTCGATTCCCCCTATGAGCACTTGGGTTATTAGGGGCATGTGCCTCGCTGAGAAGAGGAGGTTTGCCACGAGCCTTGCAGCCGAACTTATCGGTATGGGTCTGCCCGTATTAATTTTGTAGAGTTGGGCGTTAGCTGTTAAAATGTCCACGGTTCTCTGCGCGTCCGCCACTGTTCCAGCGATGGTCATGGCTAGGTGGTCGTCTATCTTGTAAATCTTCTTTCCATGTTTATGCGCTACAAAGAAGCCCATGGTTACTCTGGTGTCAGAGGCTAGGATTACACCGTCCCTGCAGACAACGCCTACGGTGGTTGTGCCCTTTAACGTAAACCTATCAACTACATGATTTGCGTTCATTATCATTTTCTCCTAGAATCTGACATGCCGCCATGTTGACTTCCGAGGAAGTAGCATCTGTAATCATGCATGGCAAGTTTATTAATATTGCGTTTCAGAGAGGGGGTTTCTCACGGGTTTTTCAAAAGAGTTTTAAGTTTTGGAACGTTGAAGGTTAGTTAAAGCCAGCGTAGTGATCAGTTTGCCGTTGAAACATCACTGGATGCAGCTTCCAAGGGAAGTCGTTGTTGGAGAAGGCGTAATAGAGCTGGTTGCTGAAATCTTCCAGAGGCTTGGGTTTACGGAGTCGGCCCTAATAATCACGGGCTCCAAGACCGAAGAGGTTGCCGGCAAAACCGTAAGGGCTATCCTGGAAAGCGAAGGCTTGAAGGTTGAAACCCTTAAGGTTGAAACGGCCACCATGTGGGATGTGAGGGCTGTTGAGGAGAAGATTAAGGATTTAAAGCCCCAAGTGGTTTTGGGAGTTGGCGGCGGAACAAAAATAGACGTTGCAAAGTTAAGCTCAGCCCGCCGAAAAGTGCCCTTCATAAGTGTCCCGACAACAGCGTCCCACGATGGCATCGCAAGTCCCCTATCATCCATCAAGGGGTTAGAAAAGCCTTACTCGATAATCGCTCAAGCGCCCATAGCCATCATAGCCGACACGAACATAATATTAAAGGCGCCTTACAGGCTTATTGCAAGCGGCTGCGGAGATGTTATTGCAAAGTTCACCGCTGTCAGAGACTGGAAACTGGCACATGACGAGGTTGGCGAATACTATGGGGATTACGCTGCCAGCCTTGCCCTAATGAGCGCCGAACTTGTGATGCGGAACGCCCAAAAAATCAAGCCTGGAAACGTGGAGGGACTGCGGGTGCTCCTCGAAGCCCTAATAAGCTGCGGCGTGGCCATGAGCATTGCTGGAAGCAGCCGCCCATGCAGCGGCTCAGAACACTTGTTCAGCCACGCCGTCGACGTAATAAAGCCAAACAACACCATGCACGGCGAGAAGTGCGGTGTGGGAACCATAATGATGGCCCACCTTCACGGCTTGGACTGGCAGCGAATCAGAGAGACCCTCAAATCCGTGGGAGCACCCACAAACGCCGAAGAATTGGGGTTGACGGAGGAGGAGGTTGTCAAAGCACTGTTCATAGCGCCTTCTATTAGGCCTGAACGCTACACCATCCTGAGTAAGCTGAATCTAAGTATGGATGGATGTAGAAGGTTGGCTAAACAGACGGAGGTTATCTAAGCCTGCGCCTGGCCTTCTCTAGCCGCTACTTCAGCCCGCTTGAAGGTTTCTATGAACTTCACCGTTGTGATTTCTGGGAAAAACCTTTGGATGTCTAGGGCTATACCCCTTTTCGCCACTTGAATCCCCTCGAGGTAGAAGGCTTCTTCAGGCATTTCTATGCTGAGGGTTTTGGCTTTCACGTTGAACTTGAACTTTTCCAATTCAACCGCTGGTATTCGACGGTGGATTAAGGCAGCAATTTTCTCCTCCTCGGCTTCAAGCTTCTTCTTGACTGTAACCTCGTAAACGAGGGTTTTCCCAGCCAGCGGAGGGTTAAAGTCAAGCAAAACTCTTCCAGCGCCTATAGCCCTCACAATGGCAGTTTTGCCATCATACTCGATGCGCATGCCAATAGACGGTGTTATACCCCTCGCCGTCAACTGCTTTAATGGTACACGTCTAACCTTCTCAGGGTCCCGGAGACCGAAGGCTTTCTCCGGGGGAATTTCAACAACAGATGGTTTTCCAACTTCCATGGACAAGAAGCTTTCATCTAGAGCTTTTAGAACCCAGCCCTCGCCCACCACAACCAGCTTCGGCTCGTAGATTTCGCCCTCCTTGTAGAGGCGTTCCTTTTTGGCAACTTCTTCAATGGTTGTGTCGAAAACTTCGCCTGTTTCCTTAACCCTTGCAACGTAGTCTATTAGGATGAAGTCGCCTTTCTGCAAGGCCATGAAGACACCATCTGCACGGGTATTTGCCAAACTAAGCCTAAAGCTTCGATAAAAGCTTTATCTCATCAAAACCCCTTTAGACATAACACAATCCGCTGGAGGCGAAAACTTGCCCGAAAAAAGCCCCATAGACAAGGATAGACTTTACGAAAAGTGCTTGGAAAGGATTAAAGCTTCCCTAAAGGGTAGAACGCTCGCCGAGAGATTGAAGGCTGCATGTAAGATTCTGAAGGAGGAAATCCCATATTATTTCTGGGTTGGATTCTACTTTCCGAGGGAAAACTATCTTGAACTTGGCCCCTCGGAGGGGCCTCCAGCCTGCACCCAGATTGCTTACACTGGCGTTTGCGGAAAATGCGCTCGAACCGGTAAAACGGTTATAGTGCCAAACGTCCACGAGTTTCCGGGACACATTGCTTGCGACCCTAGGTCCAAGTCGGAGATAGCTGTCCCCTTGTTTGATGGGGGCGGTGATGTTGTGGCGGTCCTCGACGTGGACAGCGACGAGTATGGGAGTTTTGACGAGAAGGACGGGGAGTGGCTTGAAAGAATAGCGAAAATGTTAACTGCTCTAGGGGTAGGATAAGGGTCAATGCGTTCAGAATCTAACAGTGCGAAAGGGGTTTACGCGGCAATCCTTCTCCTTGGGATTGTCAGCCTTCTCGGAGACGTTGTTTACGAGGGTTCCCGGGGAATTGTTCCGGGCTATCTGGCTTTTTTGGGAGCCTCAGCCTTCATTATAGTTTTCGCTGGTCGTCTGGGAGAGTTTTTAGGTTACGCTTTAAGGCTTGTCAGTGGGGTTCTAGCTGACACCACTAGGGCTTATTGGGCTTTCATCTTTCTCGGATACGGGCTTATAGTGGCTATTCCGCTTTTAGGCTTCACAAACCTTTGGTGGATAGCAGTAATCCTCGTGTTGTTTGAGCGTGTTGGAAAAGCCGTCCGGGCTCCGGCTAGGGACGCTGTGCTGTCCATTGTGAGCAGAGGAGTTGGAGCTGGAAAAGCCTTCGGAATCCATGAACTATTAGACCAGGTGGGCGCTATTCTGGGCCCGATCCTTGTTGCGGCTTTAATGTTTTACAGCGGAAACAACTACAGTCAAACCCTAAGCCTACTGTTCGCGCCCTTCCTACTACTGATGGCTTTCCTAGCCTTCACTTACAGGAAGATCAGGTCAGCGAAGCCGACTGAAGTGGAGAAGGCGGAAAAAGGGGTCGATAAAAAACTCGGAACAGCCTTCTACATTTACACTTTAGCTGTGGTGCTAAACGCCGTGGGGCTTGTACCCTACGAGCTTATACTTTTAAAGGCTTCGGCGATCCTTGAACCTTTGAAAATGCAGTGGATTGTTCCACTCATATATACGCTGATCCAGGGGGTGGACGCTCCCACAGCCTTTTTGGCTGGATACTCCTATGACAGGTACAAGATTAAGGTTTTGACTTTGCCCTTCATCCTCTCGGTTTTTCCATCACTGTTCGCCTTAGCCGACACAAACCTAGCCGCAGTGCTGGCCGCCGCTGTGTTTTTCGGCCTAGTTTTAGGCATGCAAGAGTCCATCTACCGCGCCGCCGTTTCAGACTTTGCACCTCTAACTTCTCGGGGCACAGCCTACGGCGTCTTCAACACAGCCTACGGTATGGGCATGCTTGCCGGCGGCTTTGTTTACGGTTTAATAGCCACCATAAACCCGCCCTACCCAGCTATAGTACTCTATGTTGTGGCAACCCAAACCGCTGCAGTGGTCTTCCTATTGAAAGCCTATTCGCTACAGTTGGCGGAACAGAAAACGTAAAATCCTAATAGGCGCCTATTTTGGTGGGGAACCGTTTGGTTTCAAACGACGAGTCGAAAGTTTTAGACGTTCTAGAAAGGGTGAGCAAAAGCGTCGTAAACATAAGCACCGTGAAACTAGTCCAAGACATTTTCTATCGGGTTTTTCCGGTTAAGGGGATGGGCTCCGGCACGATAATAGACGGGGATGGCCACATAATAACCAACAACCACGTTGTCCAAGAAGCGAAACGCGTAGCCGTAACCCTTTGGAACGGCGAGGTTTTAGAGGGGAGGCTACTTGGCACGTGTGCAATCCACGACATAGCAGTGGTTAAGATCGACAAGAAGGGTCTGGTTTATGCGGAGCTAGGCGACTCGGACAAGCTTAGGATAGGCCAACGTGTTTACGCCATAGGCAACCCGTTCGGCCTGGCCGGAGGGCCCACAGTAACTTCAGGCGTCATAAGCGCTTTAAACCGCACCATAGAGTCGCAGAACGAGCTGCTAGAAAACCTCGTCCAAACAGATGCCGCTATAAACCCAGGGAACAGCGGCGGCCCGCTGGTGGACACCAACGGCAGAGTGGTTGCCATCAACACGGCGATTATTCCCTTTGCCCACGGAATAGGATTCGCCATCCCGATAAACTCGGCGAAAAAATGCGCCTACGACATAATCGCCAAAGGAGCCCACATGAAACCCTGGCTCGGGATAATAGGCTTAACCCTTACCAAGGAAATCTCCGACTATTATGGGATACCACTGGCTGAGGGTGTGCTTGTTACACGGGTCGTTGTGGGAAGCCCAGCTGACGAAGCCGGCATCACCCCCGGCGACATAATATTGGCAATGGATAACGTTCCCATAACGAGGATTGAGAAGCTTCTAAGCGAGATCCACAAACGGGAAGCCGGCGAAAAGGTCAATTTAACTGTTTACCGCGGTGGGTTAAAATACTCCGTCAAGGTAATCCTCGCAAAGGCTCCGTGAAAGTTTTAAGCGGAAATTATAAATTTGGTTTTTAACAACTAGGTGTAAGCGGGCTGAATTTACTAGTCCTTGTATAATGTTGAGGAGTAGGGGATAATGAGTACCCACGCGGAGGAGCTTAAACTGCGTCTGATGACCATTGATCTTCTTCGAACAGCCAAATACAAGAAGAACATCACATACCGCGAGCTTTCAGCCAAAACGGGCTTGCCAGTCACTGTACTGAGCAGGTATGCAAAGGGCCATGTTTTGCCGAACACCGCCCGCGCCAAGCAGCTCTGGAAAGTTTTGTCCAAGTTCGTCGGCTTAGAAAACGAGATTAGAAGCCGCATAAAGTTCGACGAGGACGGCTACTTCGATAACACCGACATCATAGGCGACTTCCACATTCTACAGCAGGCAGCCAACCATGCCCTTGCAAACTTTGCTGGAAAACGGGTGACGAAGGTATTCACGGCGGCTGTAGACGGCATCCCCATAGCGACTATGGTGGCCAACGCTTTAGGCGTAAACCTTGTCATAGCCAAGAGAAGCAAGGAGGTTGGCGTAAAGGAGTTTCTCGAGGAGACCTTTGTGCTTAAGGATTCAGGCGTAACTATAACGCTTTACGTTCCGAAAGACGCCATAAAGAAGAGGGACAGCGTCCTCATTGTAGACGACATGATTAAGACTGGTGAAACCCAAGCAGCCCTCGTAAACCTTGTGCGGAAGGCTAAAGCGGAAATTTCCGGAGTCTTCGCCCTAATAGCCATCGGAGACGAATGGAAAAAGAAGCTTAAACTTCCCGAAGACTGCCCAGTGGAGGTTATCACGTATATTAAACAGTCCTAGGTTTTAGGCATTCCCCTCTAACCGGGCAGAGACTACACTTAGCCTTCCTACAGTAGTTTTTGGCGAGGCGAAGCAAAGCAGTTTCAAAGTCCACGAAAGATTTGCCCTCAACGGCGTTTTCAAACCAAAACTCTTCAAGCTGCCGCAGAACGGGCTCGCCGGATTCCTCGCTGACCAATCCTAGATTTTTAGCGGCTAAAACGACGAGACTTGTTGGGTTTGGTTTAGCCTTATCCCACAAGTCCCTAAGCTCCCTTAGGAAAATGCTCACAGTAACCTCGCCCATGCCTTTCCCCAAACTTTTCAGCTCCTCCTCCAGCTCTCTGGGGCTTCCTGCCCTATTGTAGAGGTTCGTTAGTTTACCGCCGTACCTCTCCATTAGGTTGCGCATAACCTCTAGAAGTTTGTCGGCGGTTTTGAAGTCGTAGCGGGTGTAGCCTCCCTCATCCAGAATCCTAACAAGTCCATCCCAGCCCGTTTCAAGAACCCTTTCGGGGGTTAAAACGCCGTATTTCTCGAAGCACTTGTAGGTTTTAACGACAGAAGTCTCCGTTATAGGTGCGCCGAAGAGAATTGAAGCCAAAAACCACTTGAAAATTTCCTCTTCTCGTCCGCTTTCAAGGTCTATGCCCAAAACATTGGAGTATCTCCCACCAAGAGTTTCAAGAAGCCTCTGAACAGCTTCCCCCTTCAAGCAGCCCCCCGACAAAATTTATACTCCAACAGCTTTAAACGGTTAGCGGAGGCCTTTGAACCGATGCGAACCATAGAATGGCGGGAGGACGGAGCCGTTGTCACGATAAACCAGTTGAAGCTCCCGAGGGAAACGGAGCTTTTAACTCTTAGAACATGCAAAGAGGTTGCTGAAGCCATAAAAACCATGAAGATAAGGGGGGCTCCGCTGCTTGGAGCAGCCGCCGCCTACGCTTTGGCTTTAACAGCCCACCATTCGAAGGCAAAAGACAAGGCGGAATTAATCCGCGAACTGGAGGCGGCGGCTGATGAACTGAGGAAAACCAGACCCACTGGGGTTAACCTTTTCTGGGCTATTGACCGCATCCTAAGCAGGGTTTACGCTTTTGAAGGAGTGTGTGCCCGCGAACTAGCCAACTTGGTTGTTGAGGAAGCCAGGAAAATAGCCGAAGAGGACGCCGCCGTGAATAGGGCGATAGGAAGACACGGCGCCAGCCTGCTGGAGGACGGAGACGTTGTATTAACCCACTGCAACGCCGGAGCCTTAGCCACCGTCGAGTACGGGACAGCCTTAGGCGTTGTAAGAGCCGCCGTGGAGCAGGGCAAAAAGATAAGCGTTATAGCAACTGAGACAAGGCCTAAGCTTCAGGGCGCCCGCTTAACAACCTACGAGCTTAAACGAGACGGCATCCCAGTGACTTTGATAAGCGACACGATGGTGGGCTACGTTATGTACCGGCGCATGGTGGACAAGGTTGTCGTCGGGGCTGACAGAATAGTGCGGGACGCCGTCATAAACAAGATTGGCACCTACCAGATAGCGGTTTTGGCTAAGGAGCACGGCATACCCTTCTACGTTGCGGCTCCAAAATCAACCTTCGACCTAACATGCACCTCAACCGAAGTGGTCATAGAAGAGAGAGGGCCTGAAGAAGTGTTGTACATAGGCGGAGAGAGAATAGCGCCGGAAGGCGTGGCGGTTTTCAACCCAGCCTTTGACATAACACCCCTAAAGTATGTGACAGCCATAATCTGCGAAGAGGGCATCTTATATAAGGATGACCTACCAGGTTTAAGCGGAACGGCGAAGGAGAAATGAGCCAGAACAAGGGGCTTACACCTCGTCAAGAAGCGAAGATAGAGGGCTTTTTGACAGATAAGGGCGTCAAGGTGAAGGCGAAAGGCAGAATCGAGGAGTTGAAGGCGAAAGGGTACGGAATAGAAGAGAACGGTGAAATGTTGCTAAACTTCTGTGAAGCCCTACACCTCACAGAGAGGGGACTGTTGGATGTGAAAAACGATAAGGGTGAAACCGTTAGCTTCCAAGAAATCCTCCGGTTTTCAGAGAAAATAGACGAAACCGTTTGGGCTAAATACATGGTTTACCGAGACCTGCGAACCCGAGGCTACGTGGTCCGCGAAGGCTTCGGCGTGGGAGTGGATTTCAGAGTCTACGATAGGGGCGACTACGGAAAGGACACGGCGAAATATCTGGTTTTAACCCTTCAAGAGGGGAAGCCCATAACCCTGGATAAGCTAACCCAAATAGTTAGGCAGTGCCAAAGTCTTAAAAAGGAGCTGGTGGTGGCCGTTATGAGCCGCCGTGGAGAAATAGTTTACTACTCAGTTTCACAGTTAACCCTACCATAAAAAAGGGGCTTCGTGGAACAGCCATGAGCGCCTTCAAACCAATTCGGGGAATGAGGGACTTCCTCCCGGAAGAAGCGAGACTAATGCGTTTTATTGAGGGAAAGGCCAGGGAAACAGCTTCTCTTTACGGGTATAAGGAGATAATAACGCCCGTTGTAGAGTCCTACGAGCTTGTGGCGGCGAAGGCTGGCGAAGAAGTTCGCCTGAGAATGTACGCCTTCGAGGATTTAGGCGGCAGAAAGGTTGCCCTACGCCCAGAGTTCACGGCTTCCGTGGCAAGGCTTGTGGCAACCACTCTGCGAAACGAGCCTAAGCCTTTAAGGCTTTTCTGCGTTGGAAGCCTCTACCGCTACGATGAACCACAGAAAGGCCGCTTCAGAGAGTTTTGGCAGTCAAACTTCGAGTTAATGGGCTCCGACAAGCCCGAAGCAGACGCGGAAATACTTTTGTTGACAAACCGCCTCATGAAAAGCGTTGGATTGAAAAACATCACGTTCAAAGTGGGACACGTCGGCGTTTTGAGAGGCGTCCTAAGCCGAGAAAAGCTGGCTGAAGAAGTGCAAAATCAAATCATGCAACGCATGGACAAAAAACTTTACGAAGAAGCCTTAAAAATCGTGCAGAACGCTGGCGCGTCGGAAAGGGGCGTAAGAACACTTCAAAGCCTTATAGGTTTGAAGGGAGAAGACACCGTCAAAGTCTTGGAGGAAATGAAGAGAACAGTGAAGGACTATGCGGAAGCCGCTGAAGCTGTGGAAAACCTCGGCGAAATACTTGGCTTAGTCGCCCAAGCCGGCGAAAAACTCGACATAACGGTTGACGCCGGCTTTGCAAGGGGCCTGGAATATTACACGGGGATGATTTTTGAGGTTTACGTTCCAGAACTAGACATAGCCCTGGCTGGTGGTGGGAGATACAACCGGCTCGTGGAACTGTTCGGCGGAGAACCCACACCAGCCGTTGGAGTTGCCCATGGAATAGATAGAATAATGCTCGCCCTTCAAGAACAAAAAGCCAAAGTCAACCTAAAGGAAACACAGCCCGTCATAGTTATACCGGTAAGCGGAAACCTAAACGCAGAAGCCTTGAAAATAGCCGAAATGCTGAGGGCTGAAAACGTACCAGTTGAGCTTGAAGTTATGAGACGAAAAGTTTCAAAAGCTTTAGAAGACGCTGATAGGAAAGGTGCAAGCCACGTCGTTATAGTTGGAGAGAAGGAACTGAAAGAAGGTGCTGTCGTCCTAAAGGACATGCAGAAAAAGGAGCAAACAACGGTCAAGATCGGCGAACTTGCTAAAACATTAAAAACCCAAATTTCTTGAACTCTAGAACTTTCCTCTCAAAAGCCTCCAACGTTATGCTGAAAGAAAACCGCCATCAACAGGTATTAGGGCTCCATGAACATAACTTGAGAGATCGCTTGCAAGAACAAGCCCATCCGTGCTACCTCGTCAGGTTTTCCCCTTCTACCCAGCGGAGTTCATGGTGTATTCTATCCCAGCCTTTACAACTTTGAAATCCAACTTTAAAACATCCTTAGCCACACTTTTGCTCCAGGCATCCATATCCCACCTGGCACCAACAATAAAAGTATTAGGAAATCCTACACTCACCGCTCAGCAACACTCGTCTTTTCAGGTTTCCCGAACTTTTGGCGTTCTCTTCTTAAGAAGTCTCCGATGTCCATGAGGTTTTTGACCGCTAACCCGCTTTCTAGCTTGTCAAGATTTTTTGCAATTACGCCGTATCCCAAACATTCGCCATACTTGTTAAAAACCAGGGTGTAGTCGCCCTTCCTCCGGGAACCCTCGGTTTTTAGGATTCCCTCCTTGAAAATGTCTCTGCCGCAGATGAAAAGCCAAGCCGCCTTGTCGTCGACGACTATGCGGTTTTTAGCTTTCTCAGCAATCATGAAAAGCAGTGGGAAGCTTGGATGGAAAACTCCTCCGCGTCCAACCTTTCCCAAATATGTTCCAGCGTAAATCCAGCCGCCGTGTTTTTCAGTTAAACCTTTCAGTTTTTGATTTAGCAGAAAGTAGCGTTTACCACTTTCAGCCACAAGGCGTCCATTTAGGAGCAGCTTCGCGCCGAAAAGCCTTGCGAAGCGCTCTATAACTTCAGCCAACTTTTCACTTCCGCTTTCTAAGTTTGCAGACAAAGAAGCCCTGAGTTTCTCCAGGCCAAATTCGCTTGCAGCGCCTAATAGACTCGTCCAGTTTCTTGCCGAAAACCTCTGTTGGAGCCTCCTCGCCGTAACAGTTTATCTCCATAGTCTCCAAGCCGAGGGCCTTCACAGCCCAGTCGATGTTTAACTCGTTCTCCTCAGGCTCAAGGGAGCACGTGGCATAAACAATTTCGCCGTCATCCTTCAAAACTTTAGTGGCTTCAGCCAAAATCTGCCTCTGCAGCTTGGCGTTTCGCTCCACGTCGCGGAGGGTTCGCCGCTTAAACCAGTCCTCGTCGGCGGCGAAGTTGCCGGAACACGGCACGTCGAGTAGTATCCTGTCAAATTTCAACCTAAGCTTGGAAACGCGCCTCGCGTCCAACTGGTAAACAACGGTGTTTCTTACCCTGCAACGCTCCAAATGGTTCATTAAGGCTTCCAGCCGCCGTCTGTCCACATCCAAAGCAACAATGACGCCGGTGTTGCCCATCAAATCCGCCAACTGAACAGTTTTTCCGCCCGGAGCAGCACAAGCGTCCAGAACAGCTTTGCCCTTCAAATCCGTGAAAAGCGTCGCCGGAATCTGGGCTGCCGCCTCCTGAATGGAATAGTAACCCAAAAGATACTCAACCGTTGCGCCCACAGAAAATTTTGAACGGACAACCCAATAGCCATTTTGCAGAAACGGAACCTTCTCAAGCTCAACTCCCAAATCCCTAAGCCGCCCCACCACATCAACATCCCCAACGTTCATGACATTAACCCTAATAGCCTGCCTGGGCAAAACTTCCCTAAAATCCCAACCCAGTCGTCGATAACGACTAACAAAAAATTCCCTTCCGGACATCTGGAAAACACAAAAGCAAACATGCAATAAAAACTTGGCGATGAAACCAAAGGGGGGATAGCGAATTCTCCACAGTTTGGCCGCACCGCAAAATCTAGAGAAAGCTATCAATTTTAACGGCTAGAAGCAAACACAAATTGACAAGCAAGTAAAGCGGAACATAATGCTTTTTAGGAAAACATGATAAAAGGATACCAGAACACAGAAGCGGCCGTAGTCTAGCCTGGTCTAGGACATCGGCCTGCCACGCCGACGACCCGGGTTCAAATCCCGGCGGCCGCACCACACGAGTTCTACTTAGCATCAACTGTTCTGTTAGTTAGAGAACTAAAACAGTCAGTTGGCTTCACATTATTTCTGGTTTTGGGTTTGGACGAGTGTCCTGTGGACTTTTATTATGTGTTTTAGGAGTTCTGAGCGGAATTCTCTGATTTTTGTGTTTGGGGGTGCTGTTGCCACCACTAGGACGATGTAGTAGTTTTTGTCGCTTTGTTCTTCAAGGTAAACCTTGCAGTCGGTAATCTTGTTTTTGTCGAGTTCCCTTCGGATTCCTTCTAGCACAGTGTCTGGATCGTATTGTATGGGGAACTCGTAGCGCACACGCACGATTTTCGGTTCTTCTTTTTCTTCCATGACGACGCTGTTGGTGAAGGCTATGTTGTTTGGGATTTTGACGAGTTCGCCGTTGTCGGATAGAATTTTGGTGTGCATCAAGCCGACTTCAACCACTATGCCGCGGAGGGCTGGCATGAACTCATCTCGACTAAACATCTTGTATGCTGGAAAAGCCACGGGAGAGAGGGGTAAGCCGCCGGAGATTTTTACGTTTGCCCCGGGTTTGAGGAAACCTGTTCCAAGGATTATTAGGCCAGCGAAGAGGTTGGCTAGGATTGGCTGTAAGCCTAACCCGATGACTAGGCCCGAAACCGTGGCGCCGGCCACAGCGCTTACGCCTGTAACTTCAAAGAGAGCTAGCACTATGAGGCCTACGATCACGTAGCCAAACACTACTACAACGTTCCGGACAAGGTAGACGCCTCTGCCCAAATGCTTAAGCTTAACGGTGAGAAGGGAGGCTACCACCTCTATTATGAGGACGCCGAGCATTATGGCTGTTATCGCCCGCACAATGTTGAAGTAGGTTAGGTATGCTTGGCGAAGCTCCTCAGGCAAAAAGCCTTGGATGGTGGAAGCCCACAGTACGGCCATGACAAAAACGATTATGAGTATGTATGTAACCCGCCAACGCTGCCCCAAGGCTGCCACAACAACCTTCAGTCTAGGTAAAAGCGGTAAATAACCTTTCTCAGCCCGTAGGCGAAAACATTTTACCGTCACGGTAATACTAACACTGCTGAGGAAAAGCCGTTGAAAAAGTTCAGCCTACAAGGTTGGGCGGCTATAACCCTTCTGGGGCTTTCATTGTCCATAATCGGTTTCACATTAAACACCATGGACTATTATTTTTTAGGCTTAGCCCTAATGGCCTTAAGCGTTTCCGGTGTCATCACGCCCTATGTTAAAAGCGATCACCCAGCCAGGAAGGCTTTGGAAGTCTTTTTGGCCCTGGGAGCTGTTGGGACCGTTTTCTATGGATACCTCTCGACGGGAAGTCTTTTGTTGGCGGCTCTAACAGTCTTCATAGTGGTCTTGATGCTTGTCGGCTTCACACTTTCATATATTTTGCCAAAAATCAGAGGCTGAACAAGTAAAGGCAAGGTGTTTAGGCTTGCATTTGCCAGTAATGAAGGAAGAAGTTGTTCGATTCCTCGACCCAAAGCCCGACGAGGATTTCGTAGACTGCACCGTGGGCTTAGGCGGCCACGCTTTGGCCATATTGGAGCGGAACAAGCCGAACGGCAGAGTTTTAGGCATAGATTTTGACCCCCAGATCTTGGAAGAGCTTAGGCAAAAAGTGAAAGGTACAAAATTTGAGAGGCGTCTGGTTCTTGTTTGTGATAACTTCGCCAACTTGGAGGCGGTGGCCGAAAAACATGGCTTTATGGGGGTTTCAGGCGTATTGTTTGACTTGGGACTTTCAAGCTGGCATTTAGAAGCAAGCGGCCGAGGCTTCTCACTTTGGAAGAACGAACCCCTCGACATGAGGTACAATCCACAATCAAACCCTTTAACGGCTGAAACCATCCTAAATACTTGGAGCCTCGAAGAAATCGAACGAATTTTAAGGGTTTACGGTGAAGAACGTTTTGCAAGACGCATAGCCAAACAAATAGTCAACTCAAGGCCTTTGAAAACCACCATAGAACTGGTCATGGCTGTAGAGAAGGCTACCCCACCATGGTACCATCAGAGACGTATCCACTTTGCCACAAAAACATTCCAAGCATTGCGAATAGCGGTTAACCGTGAACTAGAAAACCTGGAGAAAGCCTTACCCCAAGCCCTAAACCTGCTCCGCAGTGGTGGAAAACTCGCAGTGATAGCTTTTCACTCCCTAGAGGACAGGATCGTCAAAAGCTTTCTAAAAGCAAAGGCCAGAGAGGGAGCCGTGAAAATTTTGACGAAGAAGCCTCTTAGACCTTCGGAGAGAGAGGTTAGGGAAAACCCGAGGGCTAGGTCGGCAAGGCTTAGGGTTGCAGTTAAAACCTAAGGCTTTTTAAGGCTTCTTCCAATTCTTCAATACCTTTCACAACCACGTCTGAATGGGCTGTTATCCATGGGCTTGGGTTTTTGAGCCGACATATGCATATGGTCTTTTTGCCCCTCATTTTCGCGTAGAAAAGTTCCATACATGTTCCGGCTGAGAGCCTTGGCATGTAGGCGATTAAAACGTCGCACCGTTCAATGTCCTCCAGGTCCCGCTTAATGAAGTCTAGGGATGGAACCTTTGTCCACCATTCTGGCCCCTCACTTCTGTACAGTACTTTCTCGCGTCGCCATGGGTCTATAGGCTGGTAGCCGCATCGGATGCAGATTCGCCTTATCCTTTCCCTATAGCCTTGACGGTTTTCCAAACCCTGAATTGGACCTGAAATGAAGGCTTTTCTTTCCAAGGTCTCGGCGCCTAACGTGCCGTTGGAGAAGATTAATAGGTAAAGCACTTATTTTGGTTTTCCAACGTAGGTATGGCGTTCAGTTTGGGACTACTAAACCCTTCGGTAGCCATAGTCTTGGCTTTCTGCCTTTTAGGCTTCCTCCTCTACAAGCGGGTAAGCCTTGGGATAACGTTGACTGCCACGGCGCTGTCTTTAGGTTTTCTCGCCTTAGACTGGGCAAGCATTCCAAAAATAGCCTACGCAACCGTTGACCCCTCAACTGTCGAGGGCATCCTCACTACAGCCGTTGTCTTCACAACCTTGGGCATAATGTGGCTCAGCATACTTTATAGGGAAACAAGCCAAATAACAAAGCTAAGCGAGAACTTAAGCGGGCTAGTTAAAAGCCCGAAAATTGTGTTAAGCACCCTCCCAGCCATAATAGGTTTTTTACCAGTCTCCGGCGGCGCCCTAATGTCGGCTCCAATAGTGGACGCGGAAGCTGAAAAACTGAAACTGCCACAGGAAAAGAAAGCCTACGTAAACCTCTGGTTTAGGCACACAGTTTTTCCAGTTTACCCGCTAAGCCAAGTGCTTATTGTAACAGCAGCCTTGACGCAGGTCCCGCTTTTCTCCATAATTCTGCTTCAAATCCCAACAGTCTTGGTGATGATTTCCGTAGGCTTCATCGTCGGCTTTAGAAAAACATCAGCCCAGAAAGGGGCAGCAGCGGGTACGAATAAAACTTCAAGAGTTAAAGGGTTCCTTTCGGCTTTTTCACCAATACTGACGACGATAGCCGTGGCAGTCTTTCTAAACCTTCTAAACCCGGAGTTCTCCAAGCTTGGCTTAGACGTTTTGACGGCGACCTTCGCTGGCCTAACCTTTTTGGTTGCAGTTTCAAGGCTAAACTTCAAAGCTTTTGTGAAGCCCCTTAAAGAGTTAAGCCTATACGACGTGACCCTAGCAACATACAGCGCCTTCCTCTTACGGAACATCATGAAAGCCGCCGGCATAGCGGAAGTCTTCAAACCTCTAGTTTCAAATGGCAGCAGCGCAAACATCACAGCGCTGTTAACCGCCATTCCAATGGCGTTGGGCTTCCTCACGGGCTCCCCGTCGGGGGCTATAGCCATAGCCTCCTCCGTTTTAACAAGCGCTTTAAGGTTCACCCCGAAGACTTCGGCGCTACTGTATATTAGCGCTTACCTTGGATACGTTATAGCGCCAACTCACCTATGCTTCACGTTCACGGCTAAATACTTCAAAAGTCCCCTTGCAAAAGTCTACAAGTATGTTTTACCCTCCTTCATCGTAACCTTCGCCACAGCCTTAGCCGTCTACCTTCTGCCATTCCCGGTCTGAAAACTTTAAAAGCGAAGCCGTTAGACGACAAATTGAAGGAAAATGGTGGACGTAAACAGCCTATACGCTATAGGCGTAATCCTGATTTTAGCTGGCATAATAGTCATAGTTGCAGCTTTCGCCCTCCTATTCATTTCAAGCTTTAAAGGTGGAGAAGTTCGGGGTGGCGGAGCCTTAATAATTGGACCTTTCCCGATTGTTTTTGGTACAGACGAGAAGACGGTTAAGGCGGTTTTATGGCTTTCAATAGCCCTCACAGTAATCCTATTCGCGCTTTTCATAATGTTGCATCTACTTGGAAGGTGAAGCCGTGACGGGTAAAAACGAGGGGCAAAGCGAGGTTAAATGGTTTAAACGTTTCCTAGCCATGTTCTTTGCGGGCTTCCTCATGACCTTGTTGGGCGTCGTGTTTCTGGTGGTGGCTTCACTTCTGTCTGGAACTGGAGTTACAAACGTTGGGGGAATTATTTGGGTGTTCCCCTTTTTGCCGATAGTTTTCGGTGCTGGTCCAGAAGCCTACTGGCTTATCCTAGTGGCTGTGTTGCTTGCCATTCTCGGCGTTTTAATGCTTTTCGTGGTATGGAAAACTCGTAGGAAAGGCTGTTTCTAGCCTGTTTTCTCTTCCCTTCCGTAAATCATGTAGAGGAAAATTAGAACCAGGGCTACGAAGGTTAGGGTCATTAGGATGTATTTTATTGTTTCGAAGTACGCTCCGATGCTCATGAAGGTTTCACCTTTTGGCTCTTATAATTTACGTTTTTAAGTATTTAAGGAGTTGGTTTCTTCCATTCCCTCATCAGGGTTTCGTAGAGTCCGTCGTCGCTTTCTATCTCCTCATACCATCCTAGGCTTTTAGCGATTTTCTGGGCGATTAGGTGATAGCATAGGTGTACTTTGCGGTCTAAAACGCGGAAGTAGAAGTCATCGCACGTACAGAATTCAGCTTCCGGCATTATTAGGTAGTCGCGTTCCTTGCCAACAACAACCCAAACGACTCTGCCGCTGGGCTTGAAAACATATTTTTTAACGCGGTTTTCTTTTAGAGCTTCGAAGGCCCTTGCAAAACGTTGCCCAAAAACCTCGTAAAGCGTTGTCAAGCTTTTGCCTGTCAGCCGACCCTCTGCCTTGGCTTCACTGCATATGGCGTTTAGCAGATCAGTTTCGGAGTCAGCGCTCATGAAGGGTTCGAGCTTAAACCGCTAACGGAAAAGAGGTTACTCGATCTTTATCGGCTCGCCTTTCGGCTTCCTCTCTTCCTTTATCTTCGGAAGCTTAACCTCTAGGACGCCGTTCTTGTACTGGGTTTTCGCTTCTTTTACGTTAACTTTGGCTGGGAGAGTTATCTCCTTGTAATATTTCCTCTGAGGCGTGTCAACACTTATTGTTAGCGTATCTTCTGTGCCATGGAGCTTGATGTCCTCTTTCTCCACACCTGGAAGCTCGGCTACTACGTGAATTTCGTTGTCTGTCTCGACAATGTCCACTAGAGGTTCGCGTTCCTCCTTAACTGTTGGTCCATGGCGAGTTGGCTTAACGTTTCCGAACTCGCGGATTTCAGGTCTACCGTCCGGACCTATGCGGATGCTGTAGCCGTACACGAAGGGTCCCCATTCGCGTACCGTTGTGCCGTCTGGGAGTTTGCGTTCCCTTACATAATCTTTGGGAATGCGGGAAGTGAAGGCTTTGAACTCCTCTTCCATCATTCGCTCCATTTCGCGGAACATGCGGTCAATGTCCTCGAAGAACCAGCCTCCGAAGAATGGGAAACGTCTCCTTCTAAACCATTCTGGGAAATCTTCTTCCTCGGGCATCACAACACCTCTCAAAAGGTAGTAGAGAGTTTTCTATTAAAGGTTTATGGCTTTCCAAAAACCTCGAGCTGGCTTAAATAGCCCAGAAAAGTCCCGTCTAAAAGGTAGATTTCAGCATTTTCCAAGTCTACGGCCTCCGCACGTAGGATTGGCCCAATTATTTTCTCGCTTTCCGTCGTCTCCTTCTCGTTTAAAGGTTTTCCGCCTAGAAACTCGTTAAAGGATGGCATTATGAAAATCTGGGTGGTTCGAGGTTTCACACCATAATGTTTCACCAACGTTCTCTGGGGGCTCTCCTCAATCTTTACCCCATGTTTTTGGAGAAGAATCTCCGCTAGCAGGTTTAGGTTGCATCTGGCTTTAACCCAAACCTGCCTCGTTATCCTGAAGCCGGCGGGATCACGAAGAACTATCACAGGGTGCACGTGGCCCATCACAAGGGTTTTGCATTTTAAGAGGGCTGGGGAAGGCCAGCGGTGTCCGTGGAAAAAGCCCACATCGCCTATTGCCGTGCCAGATGATGGGAGGATTTTTATGCCCTCTGGAAGCAAGGGATCAAGGTTTCCATCGTGGTTCCCGTGGATTATCTGGATTTCGCTTATATGCCTTTTAAGCTCGTTGAAAAAGTCCGGGACGTCTTGCCACTCGCCTAGCTCGGCGGTTGCTACGGTGTGTTTCACGTCGCCCAAGATTAGCAGCCTTTCCGGCTTGTAGGCTTTTATGATGCTTTTCAGTTTTTCCAGAAGTCTTCCAGCTTGGGTTGGAACGTGGATGCCTTTCTCGGATAGGGCTATTTCCCATCCAATGTGAAGGTCTGCCACAACCAGCGTTCTTGAACCTTCCGCCTTCACTAAGGCTGCAGGGTGGGGTGTTAAAGGTGTTATCATGGCTTTTATCCTTTCAGAAGGCTCAAAATAGCCTTGTGGAGTTTCTTATTGGCGGAGGCCACAAAAGTAAGCTTTTCAGTCGGGTCAAGTTTAACGTTTAACGGCCTGCCCTCCGGCGTTGTCATGGTAGCTCCAGCCTCCTTCACTATTAGCCAAGCGGCAGCCGTGTCTGTGGCTCTAAGTTTACCCCTAATGTCTATGAAGGCGTCTATGGTCCCATCCGCCACAAAGCAAAGTTCAAGAGCATTGGCTCCTAAGTGGCGTATGTGCTTCGTCCTCTCAATTAGGCCCGTTAGCTGTGGGGCCAACTCCCTAGCCTTGTAAGTGTTTAGGTCTACACCTATCACCGCCTCGGCCAAGTCAGCTTGTTCCGAAGGCTCTATTTCCTCATCGTTACGTTTTGCACCTCCGCCTTTAACAGCTGTGTACGTGACGTCGTGGTGAAGGTCCGCCACAAGCGCCGTGTGCACTGTTCGAAGCTCAGGCTTTGTGGACACGGCTAGGGATGTGGCATAGAACGGGATGCCCCTTGTTATGTTTGTTGTTCCGTCTATAGGGTCGGCTGTCACGTAGGCTTCTTCCGGTTTTTCTCCGAACCTCTTCACGCCGGATTCCTCGCTTATGAGGGTGAAGGATAAGCCGTGCCCGAGAAGGACGTCGACTATGGCTTTTTCAGCCTCCAAATCTATCTGCTTTATCGGGTCTCCGCCGGCGCCTATACCCAGGTCTAGTCGAGGCTTTTTTAGGGACGTTTTGAGCAATAACGTTACCTGCCTTTTCACGTTGCTTTTGCATTCTTCCAGTATTTGAAGCCAGTCCAACTCGTCCACTCTCTCTATTTCCCAAAACCTTCGATAATAAGGTTGCTTCTAGAAGAAGCTTCTAAAAGAGTTTTCAGAAAGCATTTAAACAAAAGCAGGTATGTAAATGTGCTCTGTGAGGGACATATCACGGAAACGAAGATGGCAGATGTTCTAGATGTTTTAGCTGACGGGAACTGGCATGCGAAGAAGGAGATTTCGGAGAAAACTGGGCTTAAACAGGAAAAACTCAAGGCCATTTTAAGTTTTTTAGGGGATTACGGGTTTATAGTTGTTGATGCTGAAAGGAGTCTTATGAGGCTCAACGAAAAATTTTAGGATGCTTATATTGCTTCAGGAGGCTCGCCTATGAGCCTTTAATAGAAAAACGGGAGGAAAGCCCCGCCTAGCCCCTAAAACTGGCCTACTTTTTTCAAAACTTTTTCGAGGTCGGCGTTTCTCTCCATGAAAATGCTTACCTTGTTTTCGCCGACAGTGAAGGATAGAATTTTAACCTCTTTCCCTTCCACAAGGATGCTTTTGACCTCGCCCAGGTTTAAGGTTTCTGAGAGTTCTTCTCCGGCTTCTAGAGCTGATGAGGATAGGATGGCGTATTCTATGAGTTTTGAGGGGTCTTTGAGGTCTATGGCTGCTGAAGTGGAGTTCCGGAGGATATAGCCAATAACACCTTCGTAGCCTTTTAGCTCTTCGAGGCTTGCCCTAAGCTTGTCTGTTGCTGACGGGGCAATTGGAGTAGCAGTGGCTTTTTCTAAGGCTATGGGTTCCGCAATAGTTTCTTCAGCAACCTTCTTTTTCTTCGTCATTTTCTCAACTCCATTACACCATCACTGGTTTAACCTTCACCAGCTCACCTTTCTTGATTTCGAGGGTGAGCTGTGCTTTTTTCGGTATCTGAACGACGCCCTTGCCAGCGTACTTGGAGTCCTTTATTGGTTTAACCTTGTATCGGGCTGTTTTCCCGTCGAAGGTTTCGATTTCCACATATTCGATTTTCTTGCCTTCGAAGGCGCTTTCCCAGTTGGAGAGGGTTTCACCGTCAACCCGCACGGTGTCAGATGGCACAAGCAAGCCGCCAATATTTTCCACTATGAGTTGGACGGCTGGAACCTCGAGGGATGAGGGTAGTTCCTGCAATTTTTCTGGGATAAAGGCTGGTTCGGCTTCAGGCTTGCTTTCTTTTGCAGGAAACTCCTCGGCAGGTTTTTCAGCCAGCCCTTCTTCTTGGGGTTTCTCTAGCCCCAGGGGTTCAGATTCAGGCTCCGCCACGTTTTTGAGGGGGGTAGGGCTGAGCTTCTCCAGCACTTTCAGAACCGTTGGGACCAGGACACGCACAACGGTGTCGTAGCCTACTTCAGCCTTTGCGGAGTAAACCGCAACTAGATAATGCCCGTTAAAATGGTAAAGTTTAACCGTGCCCATGCTGCCGTTAAGGGTTATGGCTTCCACGCCACCTATGGCTTCAGCCCTTTCAAGGATTTCGTCAAAGGCGTTAATGATGCGGTTGGTAACCTTTTGCGGGGTTTCGGTTTCTCCTGCGATTAGTTCACCGTTCTCGTTGTAGATGAAGGCGTGTTGAATGTCTGGGCAGACTTTTCGCATCTCGTCTAGGACGTTGTTTAGGGCTGTCGTGTAGATTTCATTAAAACCCATGACCTTTCACCTTTCCAAGGGCTGGACATCGCTAGGTTATCTTGAAGAGGATACGCTCTGGCACGCCGTCGTTTTCCACAACAATGTACTTTAAGCCCTCGGTGTCGCCGAGCTGGTCAAGCCATTTCAGGGCTTCACGGGCTTTCTGCAGCATCAAAAGCCTCTCCTGATAACTGCGAACAACCTGCTCAATAGCCATCAACTCGTGGAAGGGGTTAGCATCCAAAACTATGCTTAAGTTGCCAACAGTAACTTCGCCCAAGCTCTCGGCAACCGTCTTCTTGCCAGCCAACTTCATAACCACCTCGCGGATCTTCTTGGATTTCTCGGCTAAAGCCCTAATCTCGTCTAGGCGGCGTAGATACTCACCCAACGTACTCTTGGTTTCAGCAATCTGCTTCTCCAAGGTTTCAGCTATATCCTGAGCCGAAGCATACTCCCTTAACTCCACCACCATTCCTAGTACACCTCCAACATCAAGGAAACAATAG
>CAZRXM010000003.1:0-41452 GCA_964604045.1 uncultured Candidatus Bathyarchaeia archaeon | reverse complement strand
GTTGGCGTTTTTTCTTTCTCCTTTTCTTCTTTTGGTTTCGCGGCGGCTATAACGTCGTCTATGCGTAGGATCATGGATGCAGCTTCTGTTGCTGATTTTATGGCTTGCTCTTTAACTATGGCTGGTTCGACGACGCCGACGTTGTACATGTTTTCAATTTTTCCTGTAAAGACGTTTACGCCTATGGGGTGGCCGTCTGTTTTTTCGTGGGCTGCTCTTAGCTCGACGATTATGTCTATTGGTTCTAGCCCTGCGTTTTCAGCCAGTGTTCTGGGTATCACTTCTATGGCGTCTGCGAAGGCTTCTATGGCTAACTGTTCTCTTCCGCCCACTTTGGCAGCGTAGTCGCGGAGTTCTTTGGCCATTTCTGTCTCAACGGCGCCTCCGCCGGGCACGATTTTGCTGTTTTCTATGACGTCTGAAACCACTGAAAGGGCATCTGTCATGGCTCGTTCAGCTTCGTCCACCATTCTTTCAAGGCCAGCCCTTATCAGTATTGCAACCGAGCGGGGGTTCTTGCAGTTTTCGACGAAAATCATTTTATCTTCGCCGATTTTGCGTTCCTCAACTAGACCGGCAGTGCCAAGATCCTGGGGCGTCAAGTCATCTAAGTCTGTGATTATCCTACCTCCAGTGGCTCTGGCCAATTTTTCCATGTCGGATTGTTTGACCCTTCTAGCGGCTAGTATGCCCTCCTTTGCCAGGAAGTGCTGTGCCATGTCGTCTATGCCCTTTTGACAGAAAACTACGTTGGCGCCTGCTGCCTTGATCTTTTCAACCATCTCCTTCAACATTTTGGTCTCTTGGTCTAGGAAAGCCTTCATTTGGGATGGGTCGCGGATGCGTATTTCTGCGCTGAACTCTGTTTTCTCGATTTCCAACGGGCAGTCCAGCAGGGCGATTTTTGCGTTCTCAACTTTCTTTGGCATTCCTGGGTGGACTACTTCTTTGTCGATTATCACGCCTTTCACAAGCTGGGACTCAAACAAGCCTTTGCCCGTCTTCTTTATGATTTGGATGTTGTCTATGTCTGCAATTCTTCTATCGCCTCTCTGTTCAACTATCTGTTTTACGGCGTCGATGGCTATTTCCGCTAAATGCTCTTTAGCTGGACCTACTGCCTTGCTTGCCATGGATGTTAAAGCCACTTTACGGAGGCTTTCCCTGTCTTCTATATCTACGGGTTTGGCTATGCGGTTTATCACTTCAACAGCTTTTTGGGAGGCTTTTCGGTAACCGCTGACAATTATAGTTGGGTGAATATTCTGGTCTAGGAGTTCCTCAGCCTTTCGTAGGAGTTCGCTCGCTAGGACCACCGCCGTTGTTGTTCCATCGCCGACCATGTCGTCTTGGGTTTTAGCCACCTCCACCATCATTTTAGCCGCTGGGTGTTCAACCTCCATCTCGTCCAAGATGGCGGCGCCATCGTTTGTTATGGTTATGTCACCTAGGCTGTCAATGAGCATCTTGTCCATTCCGCGGGGTCCAAGGGTAGTCTTCAGAATTTCGCCTATTATTCTGGCCGCCATTATGTTGTTTCTTTGGGCTTCCCTTCCGCGGGTTCGAGCTGTGCCCTCTTTAAGTATTAGTACTGGCTGTCCCGAAGCGGTTGTTGTCAAGTAAGCCATATCATCCCTCCGTTAAATGGTAAAAGGCTTTATGCGTGGTTAAGCAAAAATGCGGTAACATATAAACTTTTGCTCTTAGACGGGTTTAACTTAACGTTAGGTATTCCAAAAGAATTCTTGCTCCCATGGCAATAGAATTAGCCCGCCTAAGACTCCATCCTCTCCATTTTTAGCCGCCTTGGTTTGTCGCCTAACAAGGCGCCTGCCAACGATAGTGTGAAGGTTACGGCACCTATCACCACTATTTGGTAGCTATATGCACTTTTAGAAAGGCGAAACTTAAGCCTACGGCTAGGCGTCTATGCTCGTGACTATTGAAAGGATTAAAATAACGTGGATGGTTAAGGTTTCGCTTTTTCAAAGGCTTAATGTCTGACCGCTTCGTAGATCTTGCATCCAATTAACAGCAGGAACCCAAAAGCGACCAATGGTCGAAGCCAGCAATCAAGCTCGAAGTTTTTCGCCAGCCGACCAGCAAGCACAGGCATAAGCGTTTGGAAGGCTCCGAAAGATGCAGCCATCTTCAGAGCGGTGTTTTTGCTGTCTCCCTTAGGGTATATTCCGTAAGCTATGGAGACGCTGAAAGCGTCCATGGCAAGGCTGAAGGCCACAGCGATTACCGTTACCGGGTCCAATAGAGTCCTTTCCAATGGCTTGTAGTTAGGTCTTTGGGGAACGGTTTAAATGTTGCTGTTTCTCAATCATTTTTAGTGAAAAGCCTTGAAGGTTTCAGTGCGATTCTTCACCACGCTGCGGGAGATAACGGGCAAAAAAGAGGAGATCCTAGAGTTTCCAGAAGGCGAACGTGTCACTTTGGCGAAGGTTTTAAGCAGGCTTGCTGAACGCTATGGTAAAGGTTTTGTGGAGTACGTTTACGACAAAACTGGCGAAGTCAAGGGGTTCCTCCAATTCTTAATAAATGGGCGAAGCGCCTCAACCCTCAAAGGGATTGAGACAGAACTCGTGGACGGTGATGTTTTGGCGATTATACCGCCTGTAGGCGGAGGCTAGAAAACTTGCCCAACTTAAATTTCTGTTTTGGCTTTGGTTCCAAGCCAATAGTGTCCTCTTCCCTCTATAGATTTTTAGGCTTGCAATGCATAGGTTATTTGAATAGTTATGGGGAAATGCCAGGTCTGTGGTGAAGCTTCGCCCTTAATTTCTGGGAAGCTGGGTGTTTGCCTACGGTGTATTAGAGAAAAGCCGGAGCAAGCGCTTTCGATTGCTAGGAGAGTGCATGCTCAAAGCCGTGCTGTTTATGGTTTGCCACTGGAGCCACCTCGGAGTGGGAGTGGTTTGCCTTGCGGCGTTTGCGCTAACAACTGTGTTATTGGGGTTGGTGAAAGCGGCTACTGTGGGCTTGTATGGAATGTTGGTGGGCAGCTTGTACGTTTCGGCGGCACCGCTGAGCAAGGTATTTTAGAATGGTATTATGATGGGTTGCCCACCAACTGCGTCAGCTGGTGGTTTTGCCCAGGCTGCACTGGAAACGGTTATCCGAAATACGCCTACAAACCCGAGCCGGAATACGGCTACTATAATTTGGCTGTTTTCTATGGCGCGTGCAGCTACGACTGCCTCTTCTGCCAGAACTGGCATTACCGCAACTTATCCGCCAAACACAAACCCGTCATGAGCGCCGAAACCCTAGCCCAAAAAGCTTTTGACAGAAAGGTCTCATGCATTTGCTATTTTGGAGGCGACCCTTCCCCGCAGATGCCCCATTCGCTGGAGACAAGCCGCATAGCACTAGAAAAAGCCGAAGAAGAAAGGCGAATACTGCGGGTTTGCTGGGAAACCAACGGCTACATGAACCCGCAACTGGCGGAGAAAGCCGCCGAACTAGCCATGAAGAGTGGAGGCAACATAAAATTCGATTTAAAAGCGTGGAGCGAACCCCTCGCCATAGCCCTATGCGGAGTCTCCAACAAGCCATCCCTTGAAAACTTCCGCGTGTTAGGCGAAAAATACTACCATAAACGTCCAGAACTGCCAGTTCTAACAGCCAGCACTCTGCTCGTGCCGGGATACGTGGACGCCTATGAAATCGAACAGATAGCCATGTTCATAAGCCAAATAAGCCCAGAAATCCCCTACACATTGCTGGCGTTCTACCCATGCTATGTAATGGATGATTTGCCAACAACTAGTCGAAAACAAGCAATAGAATGCCTCGAGGCAGCAAAAAAACACCTAAAAAACGTGAGAATAGGAAACATACACTTGCTCTCTTAACTGGTCAATCTCCAACACAATAAGCCTTAACCTTAGGCAGCCCAGAAGGGAATTTTCTTCCGCATTAGGTTGACATACTCGTTTAGGGCCTCCTGCTCGTCCGGCGACAACCTATCCACGAACTCTTTAAGTAGGGTTTTTGCGTGGGCCTCCGGCACCTTAACATATAGAACGTCGTTCTCAAATATGTGACGTCCCACCGTAGGCTTGTCCAGGCTTATGGCAACCTGCATGCCCTGCTTGGCTTCCGGCAAGGCTTTGCCTTTCTCTTGGATTTGCTGGATTTCGCCGACCTCTTCGCCGTCTTCAGCCCTTATAAGGCTGTATTTGGGTTTGATTCTACCCGCTAAAACCTCCACGCCGACGATGGCCGGCTTAGCCCTTCTAAACACGTAGCCTTCCAGTATGCGGATTTTGCCGGGTTTAACCATTTTCTCAAATTCGGCTGTTAATTTGGCTTCCCGTTGAGCTTTGAGCCAAGAAATATAATTGTCTATCAAATGGTAAATTATGTTTTCTCTAAAAATTTGTACACCGATATTTTTAGCTTCCTCCCCAGCGTCGGGCAAAACTTTAACGTTGAAGGCCAAGATAACGCCGTAAAGCGGTTCGTGTTCCTTTACTATGGCGGCTTCCGTAACATCCCTCTTGCAAACATCCCCTATGTCTGCCAAACGGATGGGCACGCCTTGACGTTTCAGGTTTTCAGCTATAGCCTCCAAAGAACCCAAGGTGTCAGCCTTTAAAACTACGCCGTCAACATCCGTTGAAATCTTAATTTTTTCAATTTCCTCAGAGACAAGCTTCACGTACTTTCCAACGTTTTCGCCATCCGGAACCACGTATAAGGGTGCACCGGCCACCGCACCCTCCAGCTCAGGCGCCACTATTTTAACTCCAGCCGCCGCCGAAATGGAATCCACGGACGAAAACTTGTCTCTGGGATCTCTGATTTCGTCTAAAGGTTTTGGCACGAGGATGGCTCTAACCCGCGTTACAATAGGCTTCTCTTTGCCGCCAACAACGATCAAATCATCCCGCTTCAAAGTTCCGTCATAAATGATTGTGTTAAGTGTGACGCCTAGCCCCGGCTCCTCTTTAACCTCTAAAACGGTGCCTTTAGCCGGCCCGCTGGTGGTTTGAAGCCTCTTTTTGAGGTATTGCTGGGTTAACCCCACTAAAACCGCCAGGAGTTCAACTATGCCTTCGCCTGTTTTGGCGCTTGTAGGCACAATGGCCACCGTCCGCGTGAAGTCCTTTATGCGGTCGAAGCGGTCAGCCCTAAAGCCAAGCCTTGAAAAGGTGCCAATAATCTCGTATAGGCGGTTATCCAAGTCCTCCTGCACATACTTGTCCTGCAACTGGTAGCTTTTCAGGAAAGGAGTGTCAGGATAAGACTTCCAAGCCGGAATCCTGTCAATCTTGTTAGCCGCCACAAGGAAAGGTGTTTTACGTGCCTTCAAAATCTCAATACATTCGTAGGTCTGTGCCTCAAAACCTCGCAGTATATCAATCACAAGGATGGCTATGTCGGCGACGCTTCCACCCCGCCTCCGCAGATTAGTGAAAGCCTCATGCCCCGGAGTGTCTATAACAAGCAAACCGGGGATCTCGATCTCGCCCTTAAAAGCCGACAAAAGGGGACCAATCATCTGCTTCAAAGTCTCAACTGGGAAAAAGCTTGCGCCGATGTGCTGGGTTATGCCTCCAGCTTCACGGGCTTGAACGCTGGTCTTGCGGATCTTGTCCAAAAGCAGAGTCTTACCAGTATCCACATGCCCGAGAACACACACTATTGGTTGTCGAATGGACATGGCTGTCTCCTCTTTCTTCGGGGCTTATAAACGCAACCTCCCAGACCTAATAAAGTATGCCCAAAATAAATGCTGTTTGCAAAGCCCTATTCAGCTTTCGTTATTATGAGGAAGAATCCAACAGCGAGGATTATGAAGCTTAAGAATCCGAAAAACTTCGTATAGATGCTTAAAGCCTGAGTACTTGTAAATGTGAAGTATAGGGCTAACGCACCCACGATTAGGAGGATTAGTCCAAAGAATTTTTCTGCCGCTGTTATCCCGAATTCGCCTTCTTTGCTCATGGCTCCCCGCACTGCACCGCGTGCTATATAACTGGGGTGGGTTGGGTTATTTTAAACTTCCCGTCTATTTTGTTTCTTCAAGTTTTGCTGGCAAGTACTCGTCCACAATGTAGGTTAGGCCGTAGCGGCTGAAAGCCTCCTGTTCGGCTTTACGCTTGATCTTCATGAAGGTTTTTATTTCTCTCTGCCATAGTGGGTCATCCTTGTATCTAGGGTCTTTTTGGAGTTCGTAAAGCCTCTTCATGTCGATCTCGTCTAGCGGGTCGGTTGGCAGCTTATACTTGACTATGTCTGTTGCCCATACACCGCTCCACTTAGCGTCAGGTGTTGTTAAATCCCTCAGGTGGGCGGCGTTAGCTGAACCCGAAATTATCACCATGGCTATGTGCATTCCCCAGGGATCGCCGTCGGTGAATATGTAAACTGGCAATCCCAGCTCGCGGTTCAATCTTCTAATGAAGTGGCGTGTGGCTCTGGGCGCCTGCCCCGCGGTCAAAACCAGTATGGCATTAAACTTTTTATGCACGTTTTCCTCTATAAACCGGGTGAACAAGCCGCCTTTCTCTATGGCTATGACTTTGTCAGCTGATGTCTCCACGAACTCGGCTGATGTTAAGGCTGGCCCAATCATGACACCGTCCGGGTGCGAAGTTAGGTTTAGCGTTTTGCCCTCGTATCCTGGCACTGTGTAGCGGATTGTTAAGTCGCCGAACACTGCAGAACGTTCTTCCGGGAATATGTTGAAGTCCTCCCTTGAAAAGCCCAATATGGTTTCCAAGTCAGTTATGATGTTGTTGGACTCCTGCTGGTCTTTAAAAGTCATTTCGTAGGCTTGCGCCGAATAGTAGACATCCCTTAAAGTTGAAGTTTTACGCTGAGAAGTAAGCTCGTAGGAAAATAGGGCTGCCCAAACGAGCTGGGCGAAGGGTTTCAAGTGGCGGATGTTGCGGGTGCTCCGCCTAACTTTCTTGTCGCCTAAAATGTATTGGCGAAGCTTCGAGTCGTAATAAATGTTTTCCGTGGAGCGGCTTGGCATTTCAATGAACGGGAAAACACCCTTCTCCATCTGCTCGTAAATGCGGAGTCCAAAGTTTTGGAGGGTGGTTAAAACCTCCATCCTTTTTTCCGAGACGCTTCTAAACTTCTTCAAACCCAAACCTCCTAACACTTTTCAAAAGCTTTTCTACGTCTGGCGGCTTCTCCTTGCCTGCAAGCTTTGCTGAAAACTCGGCTATTCTGGGCAGATATTTGCCGAAAACCCCAAGCCGCTTGCGCTCCCTGTCCACGTGCTCCCTTCGAGTTAAAAAGCGCTGAAGTTGTCGAGCCACCTCCCGCAGGCCGTTGGCTATTTCGCGGCGCACCTCCGGTCTGTCGGCTATGAACTCTTTGCCAACGGTCTTGTATGGAACTTTTGTGCTGCAAATGTGAATGACTATGGCTATTGGCATGTCTGGTGTGACCTTGTAGCGGCGCCAGTTCATGGAGTTTATGACTTTCACTGAAACGTCGCTCGCCTCATCGTAGAGAAGCGGTATTCTATTGGCGAAACGGTATATTACGAAACCTTCCCGCTGGGGGATTTCCCCGCCGTAAGCTATGGCCACCTCAACAATGAATGGGTGCCCCGCGTAGGTGGCGGGTTTCCGCTGGTGGACGGCTACAAACTCAGGTTTTAACTCCTTTAAAACTCCAGTTTTCAGTAACTCCTCGCCTAGGGGTGAAAGGCAGCTTGCGTCCGGAGGCAGAAACTCCTTAAACTTCTTCATCATCTGCATTAGTCTAACAACTTCTTCATGGGTGAGCTTCTTCGGGTTTTTGGAGGGGCTTATACCGCTGAACTCGAGAAACTTTCTTGCCGTTATTTCGCCGACCCTGTGGAAGTGGTTTCTGAGAAAGTCCAACATGTTAGTGTGGGGTGTTATTTGGATGAGACGCTGGAGAAGCTCAACGTCGACGCCGTACGGATGTGGAAGCGTCTCTCTGGGAGGGTCTGGCATGACTGTTGTTGCCCGTACAAACTTGTACAACCTTCCCTTAGGGTCCACGAAAGTTATATTGGCGTAAGGGTTAACCATGGCTGTCTGCTTAAAATATTCCAGAATTTTCGGCATAGCCCTCAAATAGTCGCCTTCAAGGCAAAACTCAACTATGGTGCCCCGCCACCCTTCTTTGTTCAGAAAAACTTTTCTGTCCAATATTATAGGGCGGTTTTTTTGGATGTCAATCATGAGCTTGAACATATAGATTTTGGAGGACATGCTTGTGCTTGAAATTATGGTGGCAGGCTGGTGGGTTGTTATCTGTCCGTATAGAATGGCCATTTTCCCGCCGAGTCCAAAGGTTCCTCTTTGCTGTTTCAGCTTATACTTGGAGCCGTAAAGCACTTGTCCAAAGGCTGATGGGATGTACTGTGGTGGTATTCCACATCCGTTGTCTTCAACCCTCAGCTTGTAGATCTGAGTTTCCTTGCCGGCCTCTCCCTCAAAGGAAAGCCTTACGTAGATGTCCGGCGGCGTCTTGATGCTTTCCGCTGCGTCTAGAGAGTTTTCCACAAGTTCCCTTATGGCGGCGAAAATAGCCCTCGTAGGGTTTGTGAAACCGGCTATGTCGCGGTTGCGGTAGAAAAAGTCCGAAGCACTTATTTCCTCGAAGGTTGTCTGCGCCACTTAAGCCTCCACCAGCACTTCTCCGTGAGGGTTCAAACTAACGTATGCTTGCGTCTACATTAATTTAACTATGCTTTTCGGCTAGAATCTTTCATTTTTTGAAAGGATTCGGCAAAAGCTCCCTAAGCGTGTTTACCTCAGCTGTTTCAAAGAGAACTTTGCCGCCTTCAACTTTTGCCGTGACGATTTTAATTTCTGGATTTTCAGCGAAGTCCGAAATGTATTGAAGACACGCTCCGCAAGGCCTTATTCCAATTTTACTTTGGGCTTCAGCTACAACGGCCACAGCCATAACTTTCCTCTGACCGTGGAGAACTGCGTGGTGGATGGCGCATCTCTCAGCGCATATTCCAAGTCCGGAAATCCAACTTTCCACGTTGCACCCTCCGTAGATTTCACCGTTCTCGGTTAAAACTGCTGCTCCAACGGGGAATCCCCACAGCACGTAGGCGTTTTTCATGGCTTTAGCGGCTTCTTCCAGAAGTCTATTCTCAAGTTTTCCAATACCCTCTTTCTTTGTCATTATTCTTCCTCTGTTATGGCTGTGGCGCTCACATAATAGTATTCGCCTATCTCCTTCTGGTACTTGTCCAGCTTCGAACCTTCTTTATTCACGCGGGGTCTCTTCGTTACTGGGTCTCTTCTAAACGTCACGTTCATTTCTTTTAGGAACATGTTCATGCCATCTCTGAGACTTGTGGGCGGGTTTGCAAAGCCTTTTACGCCCGGCTCGCCTGTGAAGACCATAAGGCGATCTGCGATGAAGTCTTGGGCGACCACGTCGTGTTCTACAACGAAGGCTGTGGCGTTGCGGGCTTCCACCACCCTTCGGATGGCTCGCGCCATGTTAAGCCTCTCCTCCACGTCAAGGTATGCGCTTGGCTCGTCCAGAAGGTAGAGGTCCACCTTTCTTGAGAGGCATGCGGCTATGGCTGTTTTCTGCAGTTCTCCACCGCTTAGCTCAGCCACGTTTCTGTCTAAAAGCTTCTCCAGCCCAAGCGGTTGGAGGATTTCAACCTTGTACCAGCTTGAAGTGAACTCTTCTTTGGCTATGCTCATCAAAAGGTCCTGCACAGTGCCCTCATATTCTGCCGAAATGTACTGGGGCTTGTAGCTAACGGTAAGCTGTTTAAATTCTCGTTCATCGTCAGTTTTCTCTAGTCCAGCCAAAATCCTCACGAAGGTCGTTTTTCCAATCCCGTTAGGGCCAAGAATGCCGATTATTTCGCCCTTTCTTATTTCGCCTGGATAAGCTACAAGCTTAAATCCTTCATAGGTTTTCTCAAACACATCCCACTTTAACAGCGTCTCATCGGCGCCGAAGCTGATGGTTGGCGGTTTTTCATGGAATATTATGGCTTCCTTCCTGAAGCGCACATTTTCGTCTGGAATATATCCCTGTATGTAAATGTTAATTCCCGTTCTCACGCCATGCGCGTGAGAAACTATGCCATAAACGCCGGGCTCCCCGTAGAATATGCATATTTGATCTGAAAGGTAATCTATTATGGCGAGGTCGTGCTCGGCCACGATGATTATTTTATCCTCTTCCTTCAACGTTCTTATGGCTTTAGCTGCTTCAAGCCTCTGTTTGACGTCCAAGTAGCTTGAGGGCTCGTCGAAAAGGTAGACGTCGGCTTCTCGGCATATGGCCGCGGCTATGGCTACCCTTTGTAGTTCGCCTCCGCTTAAGGCTTCAAGGGGGCGGCTCCATACCTTTTTAAGCTCCAGCTGTTCAGCAATAGCGTTCAGCACGCTGCCCCTTTCATTCACTCTTTCAAGAATTTCGCCTACTTTGCCAGAAATAACTTTGGGAATTTTATCCACATACTGGGGTTTATGCACCACTTTGAGTTTGCCCTCGCTCATTTTGTGGAAATACTCCTGCAATGTTGAGCCTCTAAAGTAGCGGATTATCTCGCTCCAGTCCGGCGGGTTTTCGTAGTTTCCAAGGTTCAGCCTAACCTCGCCTGAAAGAATTTTCAGAGTTGTTGTTTTTCCTATGCCGTTTTTTCCAAGTAGCCCCAGCACTGTTCCGGGCATGGGTGTGGGCAGCCTGTACAGTTTAAAGGTGTTAGGCCCAAAACGGTGAGTGCAGTCTTTCTCCAACTCGTCCGGCAAGTTCACTATAGATATGGCCTTGAAAGGACACTTTTTGACGCAGATCCCGCAGCCCGAACACAAAGCTTCAACGATTAAGGGTTTTGTGTCCTCGAAACGGATGGCTTCCACGCGGCTTCTAACCATGGGGCAGAAGTGTTGGCACTGTTTACCACACTTTTTTGGTTTACATCTGTCTGAGTCAAGCACGGCTACACGGGTCATGGTCAACCAGCAACTTGCAGCAGTTTACCATAAATTGCGGCTTTAATCAGAAGGATTATGATGCTAAAAACTTTTTGGAAATAAAGGAATGGGAAAAGTTTTTTACTGTCGATTTTCTACCATTCCTCTTCTTCCCATTCTTCCTCTTCCCAGTCTTCTTCTTCCCATTCTTCTTCCTCTTCGAACACCATAGTTTTCACCTCCAAGCTGGGTCTTGGCATAAAGAGAGCTTCACATGGTTGCTTTAAACGTTTTTATTCGACAAGAGTCGAGAAAGTTTCTCCAGGGCTATTTGAGGTTTTAAGTTTTACCTCAAAATTTTTGCCGTTAAGGCGGCTTCTGGCTCCCGCATTCCCGGCGTTAAGTAAGCCCAGCATAGGTGTTTTGAGTTGTGGGCTGCTCCGAAGTCGCCCTTAACGCTTACAGCTATTAAGCCCATGGCATTGTATGTTCCAGACATCCGTTCATTCACAAGCCTTACAGCAGCTTCAACCGCTTCTTGGGCTGTTTTCCCTTCCTCCATATAGTTACAGACAGTTTTCGCCAGACATAGCCTTATAGCTATCTCGCCTACACCCGTAGCTGAACACGCACCGCTTCGGTTGTCGGCGTAAGTTCCACATCCAATCAATGGAGAGTCGCCTATTCTTCCAGGCAGTTTAAGTGGGAAACCGCCTGTGGAGGTGGCTGCTGCCACGTTTCCCTTCTTGTCCAAGGCTACGGCGCCAACTGTTTCTAAGTCAAAAAGCTCTGGGTGCTCCTTAACTAGGCTTGCAAGTTTCGGTAGTTCAAACTTTCCTTCGAGGAGGGCTTGTTTTTGCCGTTCATAGTATTTTAGGCGAAGCTCAGTTATGGGGTTTCTTCTTTCAAGGTTAAATAGCTTAGCCAGCTTCTCTGCGCCTTCCCCGACGACGAAGACGTGGTCTGTGTGCTCCATGACTATTCTTGCCAGCCGAACGGGGTTTCTTATGTCCCTTAAAAGTCCAGCTGCTCCAGCCTTCAAAGTCCTCCCGTCCATAACTGAGGCTTCCATTTCAACGGTTTTTTCTATGGTTAGGGCTGAACCGTAGCCAGCGTTGAAAACGCCTTCGTCCTCCAGAAGAGCGACGGCTTCGACAACAGCGTCTAATGCGCTCCCACCCATCGCCATAATATCAAAGCCTTTCTTGGCAGCTTTTTTAACGCCTTCAATTCCAAGGTTGACGCGTTCAGGTTGCCAGTTTCCAGCTCCGCCGTGGACAACTATTACGGGCTTTTTCCTGCTCATATATAGATCCCGAAGGGATAGGAAACATAATTTATGCTTAGATTTAAGCCTAATGTTGTCTCTTCTGAAGATAACCTTAAATTTGGTGAGCTGGTTTATTTGTATCGGGATGATGTGAGGCGACGGCTGGGAGCCTAAAGGCTGTGAGAAGCCACTAACCTGCGCTGACCCTTGCGCCTCGCGTTGAGTTTGATGGAAGGGTCTGAATGATTAGGGACTTCAACCTTTTGGCAACGACCTCCCGCGGCAACGAGGACGAAGCTTGTTCAGAACTCTGGTACCTGTTAAACGAGGTCGGCGACTCGGCGCCCACTGTTGAAAAAACCGGCGTAGCTGGTTTGATTGCCGCGAAAACAGCGTTAAACCCCTTCGAGGTTATTGAAAAGTTTAGACAAATTCTCCGCGATAGACCCTACGAGTTCCGCTACATATTGAGGGTTATTCCCATCGAGAGGGTTGTGCGAACCGATTTGGGTGAAATCCAAAGAGCAGCCGCTGAGCTAAGCACAAAAATAGCTCCAAACGAGAGCTACCGCGTGACGGTGGAGAAACGCTTCACTGAAACGTCCACAAAAGACATCATTGAGGCTGCAGCCTCCAACATTGAAAGGAAGGTTAACCTAGAAAACCCGGACAAGGTTTTGCTAATTGAAGTCGTAGGCGGCTTAACGGGGCTCGCAGTGATAAAGCCGGCGGAGATTCTGTCGGTGGTGAAGGAGAAGGTTCTCTAAACCCACTAGCGTTCAGTTGCTAGAAGCGCAACCCTTTCAATCACAAGGTCTATTATGGCTTGCTCCAACGTTTTGCCGTCTACAACTGCTTCGATTTCAGCATCCGAAATTTCGAAAACCCTCCGTATTTTCGCATTTTTCTCCGGTGTAAGCTCCAAAACATCGTCGTCGCGCTTTCCACCCAAAAGCCTTTCAATAGCCTCCAAGGCTCCAACAACTTGGTCGGCTTGGTCTCCAACAACGAGCACGGCAACTTCCTTCAATCCCGGTTTTATCCCCAAAACCTCTGTGGCTTTTCGAATCTGCCTCTGTGCGGATGCATAAAGCAATATTTCCACCGCCAAACGTTTCGAAATGTTTTCGCCGTTTCTGAAGGCTTTTAGGGCGTTTAAAGCCGCAAAAAACAGGTGCTGCCAAGAAGCCACAAGCCCGGCATCGAAAAACTGAACTTCAACGTCTCCACTTACAACTCTCCGCACTTTTTCTAGTAAGGCGTCAACGTCCTTCACTTTCACGTCTCTAAAGCCGGCAATAGCCACGTGTTTCCCGAACTCTTGAACATTCTTCAGCAAGGCTCTTCACTTAGGGTTTCCTTCAAAAACCTTTCAACAAGCTTTCTGGACAAACCAGCTTCCACAAGCTTTTCTATCTTTGGCCCAACAGGTTCGCCTCGTTCTCGACACTTTTGAACAATTTTCCTCACGGTTTCCTTTACTTCCCAGGGGAATACCACCCAGCGGTTTGTCTTCTTGGCGTAATAGTCTGGCTTTACAATGCTCCACGGTTTGAGGTAGATAGTTGCTATCCGAACCTCGCTAGCTCCTTTAGCCTTCAAGTGGTCCCTTATAAGCTGGAGGCTCTTGCCGGTGTCAGCAACTTCGTCCACGACAAGAACTTTTTTCCCGGAAACATTCACGGAGACGGGCTGGGTGAGGTTTGGTTCGCCTTTCGTTTCAGCAACCCCCACGTAGAATTCCGCCTTAACGTTTGCAAGATTGGGGTTTTCCAGAAGGTCGCTTAGAACCCTTGCGGGGGGCCATCCGCCTCTGGAAACGCCTACAATCACGTCTGGTTTGAACTTGTCCAAGCGGATTTTGTCGGCTATTCGCAGGAGCATTCGGTATATCTGGCTCCACGTGGGGGCTTCAAACTCGACTTGCTGGTTCAAGGGGGTCATCTCTACGTGTTTCGTTTAACTTTTCTAGCTTTCGGCTGTTAATAACTTTAATTAGTTCCTACGGCGATTAATGGGGCGGTGAAGATGTTTGAAGGAGATCGTTGAATGCGTGCCTAATTTTAGCACCTCCGACCCGGCGGTTGTGGAGCAAATTCTAGGCGAGCTTAAAGGCACGAAAAACGCCTTTCTGCTTGATTACACTTTCGACAATTACTACAACCGGCTTGTGGTCTCGTTTATAGGTGACAAACAGTCCGTCCTTAAAGCCATGTTGAAGATGGCTTCAAAAGCCATAGCCCTCATAGACATGCGAACTCATAAAGGTCAACATCCTCGCATAGGCGCTGTGGACGTTGTCCCATTCATACCAATAAAAAATGTCTCCATGGAAGACTGTGTTAGGTTAGCTAAACGGTTCGGCAAAACCTTAGCCGAAAAGCACGGTGTACCTGTCTATCTTTACGGGGAGGCAGCTACAAAACCTGAGAGACGGGACTTGGACTGGATTCGAGAAGGCGAGTTTGAAAAACTTGCCGAAATGATCGTTAAGCCTGAAAGAAAACCCGATTTTGGACCGGCTAGACCGCACCCTACGGCTGGAGCCACTATAACAGGTGCCCGCAAGGTTATGGCAGGCTTCAACGTAAACCTTGGAACACCGGACTTAAAGGTTGCGAAAAAGATTGCGAAGGCTTTACATTCCAAGAAGGGTGGGCTTTCAAATGTTAAAGCCATGGCCGCCTACATTCCGGAAAGGAACATAACCCAAATTGGGATGAGCATAACAGATTTTGAAGCCACCCCTCTATACCGGGTGTTCGAGCTTTTAAAGGTTGAAGCTTCAAGATATAACGTTCCAATAATAGGCTCAGAGTTCTGCGGTTTGGCACCTTTAAAAGCCGTTGTTGATGTGACGGCCTACTACTTGAAAATCGACAACCTAACGGTTGATAGGGTGTTGGAAATAGCTATTCAAAACGCTTTGGAGCGGAGGGGAAATTTTGAGTAAAGCCAAGGCTAAGCCTCCGGCCAAGGAGAAAGTTGACATACTCATCGTTAACGCCAGCGAGCTCATAACGTTGGCTGGGGGAAGCGAGAAACCCCGTGCTGGCCGGGAAATGCGGGAGCTTGGGGTAATCAAGGGTGGCTGCGTGGCTATAAAGGATGGGCGGATAGTCGCCATAGGCAAAACAGTTGACATTAGGAAAACCGTTAGGGCTGAAACTATAATAAACGCCAGCGGAAAAACGGTCATGCCCGGCTTCGTTGACCCTCACACTCACCTTGTTTTCGCCGGTTCGAGGGAAGATGAGTTTCAAGCGAGAGTTGAAGGGGCTTCGTACATGGACATCTTGAAGGCTGGAGGTGGTATACTGAAAACCGTTAGGGAAACGCGTAAAGCCAGCGTCGACGAACTTCTAGGTTTTGGGCTGAATACTTTAGATGTCATGCTCCGCCACGGCACAACGACTGTGGAGATTAAGAGCGGCTACGGCTTAACAACGAGAGATGAGCTGAAAATCTTAGGGGTGATAAAACGTTTAAACCAACTTCACGCTGTTGACGTTGTTCCAACTTTCATGGGCGCCCACACAGTCCCACTAGAGTATAGGAACAACCCGGAGGACTACATTAACCTGGTTGTTGAAGAGATGATTCCAAAGGTTGCGGAGAAAGGTTTAGCTGAGTTCTGCGATGTCTTCTGCGAAAATGGAGTCTTCACAGTGGAACAGTCGAGGCGCGTATTAGAAGCTGGCAAAAACCATGGCTTAAAGCCAAAAATCCACGCTGACGAGATGAGCTACTGTGGGGGGGCTGAACTTGCCGCTAGCGTGGAGGCAATTTCGGCCGAGCACCTCCTTTTCGCTTCAGATGCTGGTTTGAGGGCTATGGCCGAGAAAGGTGTAATTGCGGTTCTGCTTCCAGCAGCCGCTTTCAGCCTCATGAGTGGTCGTTATGCTGACGCGAGGAAGATGATCGACTATGGCTTGCCAGTGGCTTTGGGGACGGACTTCAACCCAATCTGCTGGGTTGAAAGCCAACAGCTTGTCATATCTTTTGCCTGCCACTTCATGAAAATGACGCCAGCCGAGGCCATAACTGCTGCCACGATCAACGCAGCTCACGCCATTGGGAGAGCTAAAGAAGTTGGAAGCATAGAGGTTGGCAAGAAAGCCGACATAATTGTTTTGAACGTGCCGAACCACCGTTTTCTAGGTTACCGTTTCGGCGTAAATCTCGTGGACAAGGTGATAAAAAACGGCAGGCTTATGGTGGACGAGGAGGCGAAACTCGCCGAGTCGATCAAGTTTTTCAGCAAAGGATTAGAATAGCCTTACGCCAAATTTTATCTTGCAAGGTGAAACCCTTTGTTGAAACTTGAGAAACCCGTAAAGTGTTTAACTGGACACGAGCTGCACTGCAAAAACTGGCAGATTGAAGGAATCCTCCGCATGCTCTTCAATGTCGTTGACCCCGAGGTGGCCAAAGACCCAGAAAGGCTTATTGTTTATGGCGGAACAGGAAAGGCTGCCCGAAACTGGGAGTGCTTCGAGAAAATAGTTGAGACGCTTATCAATCTTGAGCCAGACGAAACTATGCTTATTCAAAGCGGCAAACCCGTGGCGGTTTTCAAAACCCACGAGTGGGCGCCTAGGGCGCTGATAGTTAACGCCATGCTCGTACCAAGATGGGCGACGTGGGACTACTTTTACGAGCTTGAACAAAAAGGCCTAATAATGTTTGGCCAAATGACTGCTGGCTCGTGGTCATATATTGGCACGCAAGGCATACTGCAGGGCACATACGAAACCATGGCGGCTGTGGCCCGCGAACACTTTGGCGGAACCCTTCGAGGCAGGCTTGTTCTCACAGCTGGTCTCGGCGAAATGGGGGGTGCTCAACCTCTAGCCGTAACCATGAACGAGGGGGTAGCCCTTGTTGTGGAGATTGACAAGCGGGCTATTGAAAGGCGCATCCGCCACGGTTACTTGGAAATGTGGACTGACGATTTGAACGAAGCCGTTAAACTTGCCTTGGAGGCAAAAAAGGATGGGATTCCAAGAAGTATAGGCTTGCTGGGAAACGCGGCTGAAGTGCATCCGGAACTGTTAAGAAGGGGCATTATCCCAGACGTGTTAACAGATCAGACAAGCGCCCACGATCCGTTGAACGGCTACTACCCTGCAGGACTTTCGAAGGAAGAGGCAGACGAACTCCGCAAAAACAACCCGCAGGAATATTTGAGGAGAGCCAGCCAAAGCATGCGCATACAAGTGGAAGCTATGGTTAAGATGATGGAGAAAGGCGCCATCACCTTCGAGTACGGCAACAACCTCCGCCAGCAAGCCTATAACGCCGGCTTCAAAGACGCCTTCGCCTTTCCAGGTTTCGTTCAACGGTACATCCGGCCTATGTTCTGTGAAGGCCGAGGACCGTTCCGTTGGGCGTCCTTGGTGGGAAACCCAGAAGATATCTATGCCTTGGATGATGTGATTTTGAAGGAGTTCTCCTACAACAAGGAGCTGTGCCGTTGGATTGTTAAGGCGCGGGAGCACGTCAAGTTTCAAGGATTGCCAGCCCGTGTGTGCTGGCTCGGCTTTGGTGAGAGGGCCCACTTTGGAAAAATAATAAATGATATGGTGGCAAGTGGGAGGCTTTCAGGCCCCATATGGATTGGAAGAGATCACTTGGACGGAGGAAGCGTTGCCTCGCCCAATCGTGAAACTGAAGGCATGCTAGATGGAAGCGACGCCATAGCCGACTGGCCCATACTAAACGCCCTGTTGAACGCTATAGCGGGCGCTACGTGGGTAAGCGTTCACCATGGCGGCGGAGTGGGCATTGGTTACAGTATCCATGCTGGCATGTGCCTCGTGGCGGACGGCACAGACGAGGCTGAAAAGCGCGTGGTAACAGTGCTGACGACGGACCCAGGGACAGCCATAGTGCGGCATGCGGATGCGGGTTATGAGAAGGCCAGAAAAATAGCGCGGGAGAAGGGCATTAAGATGCCGATGCTTGAGTGAACAGAGAAAAATTGGGGATTTTTAATCAAACTCTGAGGATGTTTCCTCCTTCTTTTCCTTCTCTTTCTCCTTCTCCTTTTCAACGCCTTTGGCGGCGATGACGTCGTCGATCTTCAGTATCATGTTGGCAGCCTCAGTGGCAGATTTGATGACTTGAAGCTTGACCCGCAGCGGCTCCACAACCTTCAGCTCAAGCATGTCTCTGATTTTGCCTGTGAAAACGTCCACACCCATACGGTAGCCGTCAGCTTTCTCGTGAGCAGCTCTCAAAGCCACCATGATGTCCACTGGGTCTAAGCCAGCGTTTTCAGCAAGGGTTAAAGGTATGGACTCAACAGCGTCGGCGAAAGCCTCTATCGCCAGCTGTTCGCGGCCGCCGACTTTCACGGCGTATTCCCTGAGCTGTTTGGCTACTTCGGCTTCTGGGGCGCCGCCGCCTGGCACTATTTTTCCATCTTCGATGGCGTTTCTAACCACGCACAGCGCGTCGTGGAGTGAGCGTTCAGCCTCGTCGACCACGTGTTCTGTTCCACCCCTAACCACGATTGTGACGGCTTTCGGGTTCTTGCATTCTCTGACGTAAACCAGCTTGTCGTCGCCTATCTTGACTTCTTCAACGAGTTTTGCTTCGCCAAGCACATCCGGTGTTAGGTCTTTGACGCTTGCCACTATTTTGCCGCCAGTTGCCCTTGCCAGCTTCTCCATGTCGCTGCTGCTAACGTTTTTAACTGCCAATATACCCCTCTTTGCTAGGAAGTGCAGCGCCACGTCGTCAATGCCCTTCTCACAGAAAACAACGTTGGCGCCAGCCTCGGCGATTTTGTCAACCATTTCCTTAAGCATGCGCTCTTCCTCATCTAGGAACATTTTCATCTGCTCCGGGCTTTCGATGTTGATTTTAGCGTCAAACTCCGTCTTCTCGATCTCCAGCTTGGCGTTGATCAAGGCGATTTTGGCGTTGTGGATGATTTTTGGCATCTGGGGGTGGGCAACCTCTTTGTCAATGACCATGCCTCTGACAAGCTCCGTTTCCTCTAGGCTTTTGCCATGCTTTTTCAAAATTTTGATCAAGTCAATGTCAGCTCTTAATTTTCCGTCCTTCTCCTCCGCCACTTGTTTGACAGCTTCTACGGCGAGTTTAGCGAAGTGCTCTTTGGCGGCGGCTATTCCCTTGCTGCCCATGGCGGTCATGGCGACGTTCAAAAGCACCTCGTCATCGTTGATATTTACGGGGATAGCGATTTTCTCCAGGATTTCCCGAGCTTTCTCGCTGGCCTTCTTGAAACCTTCAATGATTATTGTGGGGTGAATGTTCTGGTCTAGGAGCTCCTCAGCCTTAGCCAAAAGATCACCCGTCAAGACAGCGGCCGTTGTTGTTCCATCGCCAACCTCGTTGTCTTGAGCTTTGGCAACCTCCACAAGCATTTTTGCCGCTGGGTGCTGCACGTCAATCTCCTTTAGAATGGTGGCACCGTCGTTGGTTATCGTCACGTCGCCGAAGCTGCTTACAAGCATCTTGTCCATGCCTTTCGGGCCAAGGGTTGTCTTCACAAGTTCAGCTATAATTTTTGCCGCTGCAATGTTGTTTCTCTGGGCTTCCTTCCCGGTTGTTCTTCCCGTTCCTTCTTTCAATATAAGAACTGGAACTGTTCCTGGTATTGCTGCCATCAACATCACCCCTTTTTCATCCGGGATGTTAAATGAGAGCAATTTTCACCGAAAAGATGCTTCTATATAAATTTTTCTATCCGCTTGCTTTGACAATTTTATAACCAGAAGCTTTCCTAAGCCTGTTCATAACTGCCAAACCAAGCCCCTCGGCGGGCACACCTTCAGCTATTATTATGTCAACGCCTTCGGCGTCAAACTCCCTTAGAAGCCTGAACAGATTTTTGGCTATTTCTTCGAGGCGTTTTCTACTTCCCAAGGATTTCACAACATCTGCCCTATACAGGGCGGCGGTTTCGTCGGTGGCTAAAACGCCAACTTTCATCCCCTTTCGTCTATAAAGATCCGTCAGCTTGGCCACTTTATCCACAACGGCTTCCAAGCCGCCTTCCACAACAACCATTTTCGCCTTAGGAGCATAATGCCTATGCTTTAACCCAGGCGATCGGGTTTCTTTAAGGTGGATCCTTTTTTCGGCCACTGCCGCAGGGTGAAGTTCAACCCTTCCAAGAATCTCCTTCAAAACCTCGTAGGATGTCCCACCGGGGCGGAGGATTTGCGGAGGATCCACCGTTAAGTCCAAGACTGTGGATTCAACCCCAATCCTTGTAGGGCCAGCGTCCAAGACAGCGTCTATGCGACCGTTTAGGTCTTCAAGTACATGTTGGGCTGTTGTTGGGCTTGGTCGTCCAGCTAGGTTTGCACTTGGGGCAGCTATGGGGCAACCGCTTTCTCTTATGAGCGCTAAAGCCACGTTGTGTTTCGGCATCCTAACTGCAATTGTGTCTAACCCTGAAACCGTCACCTCTGGCACTATCCCTGACCGTTTGAAGATTAGGGTTAAGGGTCCAGGCCAAAATTCCTTCATCAATATTTCAGCTTTCTCCGGTACCTCCCTCGCCAGCTTGTAGACGTCTCCCGGGTCGCCTACATGCACTATCGGAGGGTTGTCCATCGGCCTTTTCTTGGCCCTAAAAAGGGCTTTAACAGCCTCCGGGTTTAAGGCGTCAGCTCCCAGTCCATAAACGGTTTCGGTTGGAAAGGCGACGAGCCCACCGCCCTTTATTATGTTCGCTGCAACGCGTATTACGTCGATTTGTGGGTTTTCTGAGTCAACTTTCAACAGTAAAGTTTTCCTCATGGGTTTGAGCCCAGTTTCCTAGACTGGACTGTGGCATTTAAGGGAAGCGCTTTTTCTTCACACTATGTAGTAGTCTATGACCTTTTTCATGCTTTTCGGCGGCGCGTGTTTGGCGGCAAGCTGTTTCAGTATTTTCATCATTTGGGGTTGGAAGCGGGCTATATCCGTCAGGCTCACCAGTCCCACGAGGCGTTTTCCGTCCACAACTGGCAGTTTCTTGATCTTCATTTGAAACATTAATTTCACGGCCTCTTCCAGATCGAGGTCTGGCTCTACGACGACCAGAGGGCTTGACATGACATCCTTCACCCTTGTTTTGTTCACGTCTTTGGCTTCGGAGACAACTCTCTTCAGCAGGTCTCTTTCGGTTATTATGCCGACGGCTTTGCCCTTTCGGACTGCGATTAAGCATCCGATCTCAAACTTGTTCATGACTTCAGCGGCTTCCCTAACGGTTGCGTTTTCATCTATCGTTATAACTTCCCGAACCATCACATCTCCAACTCTCAGGAGGATTCTACTTTCACCTTCGCTTTTCTCTTCCATATTTTCTTCAGCGGGCAAACAGTTCCCTCAGTGAACTTATGGGGTCAGCCATATATAACCTTGGCAACAAACGTTTTAAACATAAAAGCCCAGCGTGCCACGGAGCTTCTGAACCAAACCCTCCACACGTTTGCTCGCCGGGATCCTTGCTTTCTCAAACTTTTCCTTAGGCCTTGAAAGGGGCCTGGTAGCGTCTATGCCCACCTTGCTCGTTAACCCCGTCTCCTGGTCGGCTGAGGAATCTAAAGTTGAACCCCTCACGTTTCCGATAACAAGAAGGTCCTCGCTGGCTTGAAACCTTGTGGCTATAGCCCATTCCACCTCAGCTAGATTGTAAACATCAATGTCTGAATCCACAACCACCGCGTGCTTGAGGCTTGGGTGCGCCGCAAAAGCGGCTAACAAGGCGTTTTTCGCATCTCCGTCCAGCTGTTTATCAATGGATATTATGGCGTGAAGCCACCCGCATCCGCCCACTGAAAGGTTTACAGCGTGAACTTTCGGTACAACTTTTGAAACAGCTTCGTAAATGGAGGCTTCGAAGGGAAGTCCCATCAGAAGCTTATGCTCCGTACCCGACGGTAAAAGCGCCTGATAGACATAGTTTTCTCTGTGCATAACATTGACAACTTCAACCACGGGCTGTTTCCTCTGAATGTCGTAGGTTCCAGTTATGTCCACAAAGGGCCCCTCCGGGGCTTCTTTGCTCGCGGATATCCGGCCCTCTAGCACTAACTCGGCTTCTGCAGGGGCATATGCGTCTACAAACTTGCATCTCATCAGGCGTAGCTGGTCGTTGAGCAAAGCGTTTGCCACATCGAACTCGCAGACGCCGAGGGGCGGCGATGAGGCTGCAGCCAACATTACTGCGGGATGAACACCCACGGAAATGGCTACGTCCAAGTCTGTTTCAGCCTCCTTCGCCATGCACCAAAGTCTGTAAAGGTGTCGTGGAACCAGTCGTATGGCCAGGTGCTTTTCATCTAAAACCTGCAACCTGTGAACTGAAACGTTTTCAATGGCTCCATCCGGGCTTTTGGCGTGTATAACGGCTGCCGTAATGTATTGGCCAGCGTCCCGTTCAAAATGGGTTAAAACCGGAATCTTGAACAAGTTTGGCTCTTCAACAACCTCTTTGACGGGCCCGTCCTCCACAGTTCTGGGTTTTTTGGGCGAACGCAAAGCCTCCATAAGCTTTTGGTAAAGCCCTTCTTGACTGACGTTTAGGGCTTGGCAGATGCGTTTTCTCGTTCCGCAAACGTTGGCTACCACCCTCGTCTTTGTGCCTTCAACGTTCTCAAACAGCAAGATTGGACCGTTTTGGTCGAAGCTTTTCATTATGTAGGCGATTTCAAAGCTTGGGGAAACTTCCTCTTTAATGTGGAGAATCTCCCCCTTCTCCTCCATAAGTTCAAGAAAACTTCTAAGGCTCATAGCAAGCTTCCCCCGGCTTCCTGTTCGACGGCTGCTGGTAAAACTCTCTCCAAAAGTCTTTTAAAGACCGACTGGGCTTGCAGCTCACTGATGGTTTCGAGGTAGATGGAGACGAGCGCTATCTTCCCCTTCACCGAAGCCAAGTACTCTGCGAACATGCGAGCTGAAATTATGTTTCTGTCTCCTAAAAGAACCGTTGAAGAAGGCAGCCCCGGGGAGTCCGATGGCTTTGGAATGGCTACAGCCAAAGTTCCAAGCCTATCTTCTTTCTCGCTTAAAAGCACGAGACAAGCGTTTTTTGTTTCGAGGTAGACGGCTAGAAAACGGATGTTCTGCTCAACCAACTCGTCCTTAACAACTTTAGCCCTTTCCATGGTAGGGTTCTCCCGCCTCGTCTATAGCTTTATGAATCTTTCACTATTTATTAATTTCAAAAGAGGCTGGAAACTTGTTTAAAACCAGCGAAAAGGAAAGGGCTGAGACGGTTCTGCAGAAGCTTAGGGAGAGCTTCACGCTCCCCCGTTGGATATCTTCAAGACATGATCCTTTCGAAACCATGATAATAACTATCATTTCTCAGAACACCTCGGACAAAAACACCGAAAGGGCTTTCCAAAGGCTTTCACAAAAATTTCCAATAACCCCGCAGTCATTGGCCAGCGCTGAAACCACAGAAATTGAGGAGTGCCTGAAAGTTGCCGGGTTGCACCGGAACAAAGCTAGAGTGATAAAGGAGGTTTCAAAAGTAATTCTTGAAAGGTTCGGCGGAAACCTAAAGACAATATTAGCCCTTCCATTTGAGGAGGCGAGAAAAACCTTAATGGAGCTCCCAGGTGTTGGGCCTAAAACAGCCGATGTGCTTCTGCTTTTCTCTGCAGGTCAGCCCACAATCCCGGTTGACACCCACGTTAAAAGGGTTTCAAAAAGACTTGCCCTTGCACCAGCGGACGGAGACTATGAAGATGTCCGCCGCTCCCTCCAGCTTTTGTACAAACCGGAAGACTACAAGGCAGTTCATGTATTACTGATTCTGCTTGGGAGAAAGCACTGTAAAGCCAGAAACCCGGACTGTAAGTGTTGTCCCGTGAACGCCTTATGCCCCTCAAAAAGGCTTTAGGCGTCCTGTAAAGGTTTTGTTCCTTCCTGTAATGTTTGGATTTCCCTTAAATTCTTATCAAGTTTGACTTTCCCAAAAACCACAGTTGATATTCCCGCGGAGACCGGGGTGAATATTTTGAGAACCCTTCTTATGTAGTCTATTTCCTTCAATACGCCTATTCCAAGAAACCTGTTTTCGCTGTTGTATAGGGCTGTTAGGAGGCCTTCCTCGTCTCCCTTCCATGTTATTTCAACCTTTTTTCCAAAGGCTTCCTCTGTCCTCTTGATGTTTTCCGGGTTTATCCATCGACCTCGACCCATGACAATGCATATTTTGTCCCTTAGTTCCGCTACGTGAAGGGGCTTCAATCCAAGTGATTCGTATATTTCTTTCTCTCTTTTGGTTGTCCCTAAAGCCTTATTTAGACTTGAGAATTCTTCCCCCTCGATTTTAACCCAGCTTATGGGTATAGATTGCACTTTGGCGCCTTTCAAGTATTTGATGTAGCCGAGCTCCCTTAAACTCTTGCGTTTTTCGCGGCTTCTCTGTTTTATGGTTTGGGGCGACTCTACAGTTATTGTCCTAAAGTTTTTGAGGGCTTTCACGAGAGGTGTTAAAGTTTCGTTTTGCTGGAGACAGAAAACAATGTCTGGAAGCACCTTTTCGACCACTTGAAGCTTGTAGTTTATGGCGTCTTCTCCCTCAACCCACCCGTCCGTGTTCACTATTAGGTAGTCTGGACCGTGTTTTAGGGCTTCCTCTTTGAGCGTGGCAATTCCGTTGATAACTTTTTCCAAAGCCTTGCTTGGCGAGGTCACTCCAACGAAGTAGGCGTTTGCCGGTTCAAGGCTGAAAAGATCCGTTAGGGGTTTTGAAACGACAGCATATGCTATGGTGCATGGGGGGCCTATGTCAGACTGGCCTAGGTCTCCGTCTAAAACCGCAACTCTGCACCCGCTGCTCAAAAGCTTGTTTGCTAAATACGTGCAGAAGCTTGTTTTCCCAGAGTCCACGTTTCCCAACACTAGGGCAGACACCGGCCTTTTTTCCAGCGCCGCCAGTTCTTCGTAGGCTTTTTCCCATGATGGCGGTATGGTGCTTCCTTCAACCTCCTCCATATTGGCGTTTTCGCCTAGGGAAACGTCGAAGGTTGCTGTTTCCTTGACTACGAAGGGTATACGTTTTCCGTCTCTTATCAGAATTTTGCCCATCTGCTTCAAACCGTATCCAAAAACTTCAACTTTTCCAGAAACAAGTGCAACCGATGCTGGCCCGTCCACAAGTAGAGTTTTTCCAGTTTCAACCGTTACCTTCATGAAGCTTGCCTCCTAGCAAATTTTTGCCCACTTCTTTTCGCAATTCTTATCGCCGAAACTATGTCCCTTATCCCCCTCCTATGTTTTGCCTCGCTTATGTGACGGTCTGTTCCGGCTTCGCTCACACTTTCCAACTCCACGTTTGGGGGTAAACGCCTGTCCAATGCTTTTAGAAGCTTCTCCTTGTACTCTGGGATGCCGTCTCCGACCCTAACGGTTATTGAACCCACCTGAGCGTCCTTCAGGCTTTCCAATATTTTCCCAATTTCGTCAACGGTTTCTTTTATGCTAAAACAGTTCCCGGTTTTAATAACCTTTCCATCCGCCAAAACCGCCAGTCCTAGAACCTCACCCGGGTCAACTCCTATCACGATTTCCTCATACCCGCTTTTTCCTTCCGCTTGTTGAAGGGCTTGGTTGATTAGAGCTTGAACGTCTTCACCATCCCTCAACGTCAAAACGTTTTTGTGCCTTATCATGGGGCGCTCCTTTTCAGTTGTTATCACAACCTTTATCTCCATTGGCACAGGGTCATATGGCGTCAAGCTTATGAACGGTATGTTTCTGTTCTTCAACTCGTTAACTATCAAGTAGTAGGCTTTCCCTGAAACCGTTGCAACTGCTATCTTCGCCTTCATGCTCTCAAATCACTGAACCTTAAACAACAAATTATTATTTCCGCAGTTTATATCTATTGATGTGCATGGAGCTGCTACAAAAAATTCCAACGGGCTGCAGAGGGCTTGACGAAATCCTAGAGGGTGGCATAACGGTCGGGGACGTTAGCCTAATTTACGGAGAGGCCGAAACCGCAAAAACCACTTTAGCCATGCAGTGCACAGTAAACTGTGCAAAGAAAGGTTTCAAGACGCTTTTCGTAGACTGTGACAGTACGTTTTCTCCCCGGAGGCTTTCTCAAATGGTACCTGAGGGTGTTGAAAAAATCGCTGAACGTATAATACTCGCAAAGCCCAGAGACTTTAAGGAGCAGACAACAATTATAGACAATTTAACAAGTTATTTGGCTAAGGGCTTCAGCCTAGTTGTCTTTGACACGGTTACAAGGCTTTACCGTCTGGAGGTTGCGGAAAAACCTGAAAAAACCTTCGAGCTTAACCGCGAATTAAACAGGCAAATGGCTTGGCTGGCGCAGGTTGCAAAAACGAGGAAAATAGCCGTCCTCTTGGTAAGCCAAGTGAGAAGCGTTTTTGACTCAAACGTTTCCATAGAACCCGTTGCCACAAGAGTGCTAAGATTTTGGGCAAACACCATAATCGCTATGAAGCCAACTGAAAACCCGAAAATAGTAAAGGCTGTTGTGGAGAAAAGACCCGGAGCAAGCAAGGAAGCAGCCGTTTACTTGGAAATAGGGAAGTCTGGTTTAAGCGAACATGAAGTTCAACAGGCTTGAAGGCTTAAAAATGAATGAGATTGCAAGCCTCGTCTTGAATGCTTTAAAATTCATCCTACCCGCTTACTGTGCAAACGCAGCCCCCGTGATATTCGGAGGCGGGCTACCCATGGACCTCGGAAAAGTTTTCTATGACGGGCGCCCAATTTTCGGCAAAAACAAAACTTTTAGGGGCTTCTTTTCCGGACTGGCTATTGGAACATTCGTTGGGCTCTTGGAATCCCTCTTCTTCAAATACCCTATACACTTCGGTTTTCTGCTGTCTCTAGGCGCTTTAACCGGAGACTTGGTTGGCGCTTTTCTGAAAAGGCGTTTAGGAATCCCTCCGGGTGGAATACTGCCCGTTATTGATCAGGTCGACTTCATAATTGGCGCCTTCATTTTCTCCCTTCCATTAAACATGCTTTTCCTTGAACTTGCCATAACTGTGCTCTTGATAACTCCGCCGATACACTTACTTACAAATTTTGCAGCTTACAAAACGGGTTTAAAAAGCACTCCTTGGTGAAGGTGGCGGTTACACACCTTTCCAGTAGTGCAGTATTGATTCTATTGATATGTAGGAAATTAGGACAAGCGCCGCACCCATTAGAAAGACTAGGTATGCCTGTCTTGGGTTGTAAGCGTATTTTGTGCTCTGGTATATTAGGAGAAGCCCCATCACGCCGAAAGCGAAAAGGGTCATTGCTATTATGCTGTCTGAAACCCACTGCTCAGAGAGTTGTGGGTATACGAATAGGAAGCGTCCACCATAATACACTGCTGGGAAAGGCTTAACGATAATTAAGTACAGCCCCCCTCCGAAAAGAAAGATAGCGATGGCAATTACCATCGAGGCAAGAACGAAGTTTGAAGGCTTTGCTGTAGAAAGCCGTCTATAAAGCTTCTGCAGTGTGAAGGATAACGATGTAAATGTTTTTTTGACCCTACGTGCCAACATGCTCCTCTCCGGTTTCCACCAAATGCTCCGCCACTTCTTTAGCCCACTCGCCGGTGAACGGATTTTTAGCGATCTGGCTTAAATACTCTTTCCAAGAAACGCCTGTGGCTTTCTTCCACAATTCATACTTTTTTAAGATGTTTCTGTAGGCCAACGCGTGCAACTCGCAGTATCCGTTTTCTACTGCCTCACGACTACATATCGCGCACTTCATATCTTACCTTCCCCTTTAGAAGGGCATTCTGGGTTGAAACACAGGTTCCATGGACGTCTGCCTCTAAACCTAACCTGAACAGTCGGCCAGCCGCATTTACGGCAGTTTTTGCCCAACGGTCGGACAACGCCCTTTTGAGGAAGCGGAAAGGCTGTGTTGCACTGTTTCTTGAAGTAGTTTGTGCATCCAATGAAGCGTTTTCTGGTTTTCCTAGAGTAAAGAATGATAAGTGTGCCTGTCCCGCATTTTGGGCACGGTCCAACGATGCGTTCTTCAACCCTCGCCTTTCTGATGGCCTTGCTCAGCTGTTCACCTATGACTCTTTCTTTGCTCTTTAACTCTTCACAACTGGTTTGAGAATTTCAATAGCATCTAATAGGACGTTTTCCCTCTTCTCCATATGGGACTGAATTTTGTCCATGCGTTCCTCAAGGTTTCTCGTTAGCTCTATAGAGACAATGGATGGGCAGTATTTTTCTAACAACTCAAAGACCTCAAAACCCAACTCCGTTACAACCATTCTCTCATCGCGGACATACTTCCTATCATACAAGGTTTGAATTATGTCTGCCCTAGTGGCTTTGGTCCCGATCCCAGCCTCCTCCATTTTTCTGAGGAGGCTTCCGGGGTTATAGCGTGGAGGTGGTTTTGTAAACTTGTCCTCTGAAAAGACTTGTAAAATCCTAAGCTTTTGTCCCTCCACTACCTGAGGCAATGGCCTCTCCTCTGTCCTTACGTAGGGTTCGTAGAAGCGGAGCCACCCTTCTCTAAGCGTTTGTCTCCCCCTCAAGATGAACCTATGCCCATTAACGTTAATGCGCACTTTCACGCTTTGTCTTATTGCAGGTTCACCGAAGACAGCCATAAACCTGCGGACAACAAGGTCCCAGATCCGTTTTTCAGATTCTTCTAAAACCCTTTCCGGAAGGTTTCCAGTCGGGTATATGGCTGGATGGGCCGGGTCCTCCTTTTTTCCTTCGTTTGGCTTCAGCTCTTTTTTAGCCAGAAGCTCTTCAGCTAACCCCTTATATTCTGGAACTATACTTAGGCTCTTCAAGATCCCCTCATAGTTTATTGCTGGTGGAAGTTTTTGGCTACTTGTTCTTGGATAGGAGATTAAAGCGTCTAGATATAAACGCTGGGCTATGTCTAGGGTTCGTCTAGGCGTGTACCCGAAGAGGCTGTAGGCCTCGCTTTGTAGTGCCCCAATGTCGAAGGGTGTGGGGGGCATCTGCCTGAACCGTTTAACTTCCACGTTTTCGGCAATGCCGTCTTTGCCCCTACATGAGTTCAGAATCTCCTCTACTTCCTTCCTTGTCTCAATAACCTCCTTTTCGTATTCAGCCTCGAAAATTTCCCCGTTTATTTCAATTTTAGCCTTAACTTCCCAGTAGGGCGCCGGCACGAAGCTTCTTATTGCCTTCTCCCTAGCTACGAGAAATTTAAGAGTTGGCCCCTGCACCCTTCCAGTGCTTATGGTCGCGTATTTGCCGCTCCAGTCTTTGGCGGCTAACGTTAAGGCCCTTGTTAAGTTTACGCCGTAAAGCCAGTCAACTTCATGTCTCGTTCTCCCAGCCTCTATCAGGGCGAAGTCCAGGTTTGGGAGGAGGTTCTCGTAGGCTTTTTCCAACTCCTCCTTAGTTAAGGTAGAGTATTTCATCCTCTTTGCTACGGTTTCCTTTCCACTGCAAGCGTACTTCAGTATACAGTAGCCTATAATGCTTCCCTCTATGTCGTAGTCGCATGCATCAATGTAAGCGTCAGCCCTACTGGCAAGCTTCGAGATAGTCTCAAGCCAAACCCTAGTCTGTTTTGCCCCCCTCTCGGCTATGTATCGTGGAACCCACCTAAAGTTGAAGACTGGATAGTAATTTCTTCCAATTTTGTCCTCCGCTACGGTATATAAGTGTCCGAGGGCTGGAACAACAACTATTAGCTTGTCCCTCACAGCCAAATAGTATGGGACACCATTATCCTCAGCTTTCCTAGCTTTCCCATTTAAGTCTAGAGCGGAGGCAATTCGCATGGCAGCGTCCGGCTTTTCCGTAATGATAAGTGTGTATCTTTCCATGCGAACACAGACCGTTAACCTATGAAATGAAAGGTTCTCAAAGATAAGCCTAATGTCGAAATTAAAAGTTTCTGTGTCAGGATCTGTTATCTAAACCGAAAGGATGTGAAATTCTAGCAACCGATAAATATGTGTGTCATCATTATGCTTCAGCGAGGCTATGCTATGCCGTTAAGGGTTGTATGCCACCAGTGTGGTCATGTTTTGTATGAGGGCGCTGAACTTAAACCCCCAGACGAAATTACTCACAAATATAACGGTAAATGCCCAAGATGCGGTAGAAAACTAGCCTTCATCCCATTAAGCGTTGAAGTCAAACCTTTCAAATAAAAGCCTACGTGAAGGCGACGTTCATGCGCAGAACACAACTCTACGAGGTTCACGCTAAAACGGCTAAAATGACAACCTTCGCCGGTTTTGAAATGCCTCTTTGGTATAAAGGGATAGCAGAAGAACATTTAGCCGTTAGAAACAATGTGGGAGTTTTCGACGTTTCCCACATGGGCCGAATAATAGTCACAGGCGAGGATGCTGAACACTTCCTAAACTACATAGTGACCAACGACGTTTCAACGTTAACGCCCAACAGCGCCTTATACACCGTTATGTGCAACGAGAATGGCGGAATAGTTGACGACACAATTGTAAGTCGAATAGCCCAAGACAAGTTTCTAATAGTCCCTAACGCCGCGAACCGAGAGAAGGACTACAAATGGCTTGTTAAGCATGCCGAGGGCTATGACGTAAAGGTTGAAGACGTTTCAGAATGGTCGGCTATGCTTGCGGTTCAAGGGCCGAAAGCCGAAAAAACCCTGCAAGAACTATGCCCCACAGACCTAAGCAAAATCGAACGGTTCAAATGCGTATCCACCGAACTAGCCGGCATAGAGGTCTTCATGTCCAGAACTGGCTATACGGGTGAGGATGGCTTTGAAGTCTATGTTTGGAATGCATCTCCCGGGAACCCGGACAATGCGGTAAAAGTTTGGAACGCAATCCTTGAAGCTGGCGAAAGTTTTGGGATAGAACCCTGCGGTTTAGGCGCAAGGGATACCTTAAGACTTGAGGCTGGTTTATGTCTCTATGGAAGCGACATAGATGAAAATACAACACCCCTAGAAGCCAGGCTAGGCTTTGTCGTAAAGTTTCAAAAAGACTCCTTCATAGGAAAAGCTGCCCTACTAAGACAGAAAGAGGAGGGAGTCAAACGGAAACGCGTGGGCTTGCTAATGATGGAACAGGGGATACCGCGTCAAGGCTTCAAAGTATACAATGATGAAGGCGAAAATATAGGGCAGGTTACAAGTGGAACGTTTTCACCACTGCTTAAGTGCGGCATAGGCATGGCATACGTTCAAACTCAATACGCTGAAGAAGGAAACATCGTGAACGTGGAAATCCGCGGGAAAAAAGCCAAAGCAAAAATAGTGGCTTTCCCATTCTACGACCAAGAAAAATACGGGTACAGACGGAAGACACACGTCTAGTTCGGAATAAACCGTAAGGAAAATAAGCACCTCACGTAATCTATTCAAAAGAGCTGGAGTTCAAATGGATGTTAGAAACATCATCACAAAGGAGAAAATTATCAGTACGCTTAAAAGCTTTGGAAAAATCCGCCCAAAAATAAGCCACGCCTCAACATTAACCTACGCTTCGCTTACAATTATCCCTTTAATAGCTTTTGTTATAAGGCTTTTTCCCATACGCTGGGAAATAGACCCAACCACTGGAAAAACAAACCTTCTTCTATCTGAGTTTGACCCATACTTTCATTACCGCTTCACAGAATACATCGTCAAAAACGGCTTCATAGCGTGGGCATGGCCCAACCAATGGATAGACTACCAACGGTGGTACCCTCAAGGATTCAACGTTGCTACAGGGGCGTATCCGGGCCTCTCCATGACGGCAGCCTTCCTCTATAGAATAATTTCAATGCTGGGTGTTGGCATAGATTTAATGAGCTTTTGTTCACTTTTCCCAGCCATCATGGGGATGCTGGCATGTTTAGCCATATACTTCCTTGGCAAGGATATAGGCGGCAAACCAGTAGGTCTTCTAGCAGCCCTCTTGCTGGCATTGCACCCATCTTATATCCAGCGGACGTCGGTGGGCTTTTTTGATGATGAAACCGTTGGAATATTTGCCCTCCTAGTTTTCGCCTTTCTATTTCTGAGAGCAATTGAAGACACTCGGCCCATGAAATCGACTTTTAAGTACGCGTTGGCCTCTGGACTGTTTTTGGGCTACTTCTGCGCCAGCTGGGGCGCCGCTTACTACCCAATAGGCCTTACGGTCCTCTTTGTCTTTATGTTGCTAGTTGTTGGCAGATATACGCGGCGTCTTCTCTTGACCTATAGTATAACCTTCGGTTTAGGCTTATTCATAGCCATAAATATTCCACGTCTATCGCCAAACTACCTCCTATCTACTGCTATAATCCCGGTTGCCGGAGTCTTCAGCCTGCTTTTTCTCGCCGAAATTTTGAAGACTATGCCGACGAGGAGGTTGAAGGCCTTAACCATAATTGTTTTTCTAGCGTTAATTGTTGGAGGTTTCGCCGTTTTATGGCATATGGGGTACATGGGAGGTATGGCCGGCAAGTTTATTTCGGTTATAAACCCATTCACTAGGGCGGAATCCCCACTCATCGAGTCCGTTGCTGAGCACAGGATATCCGCTTGGGGCTCAATATACTACGACCTTGGCATTGGAATAATTTTCTTTATCGCGGGACTATACTTTGTCATTGGAAACTTAAACAACAAAAACTTGTTCCTCTTGTTGTTTGGTTTGACATCCCTCTACTTTGCTTGTTCCATGGTGCGTTTGCTTGTGCTTATGGCTCCAGCCTTCAGCCTCCTGGTCGCTGTTAGTGTTGTCGGACTGCTTAAGCCCTTCATCGCCCTTCTAAAGGAGCCTCCGAGAATAAGTGTGAAGAAAAAGTTTGGGCTTGAAAGTGTTGGAAAGGAGTTCAGCGGCTCCGCCATATTCCTAATTTTCCTGATTCTAATGACAAGCGTAGCTTTTCCAAGCCCCAAAGTTTACAGGCAAGTGTACGCCCCGACAACCATTTCATCAGGAAGCCTATCCATGGTCCCATCAGAGCCCGTTCAGGAGTGGATAAATATGCTTTACTGGACTAGAACTAGGCTTAACTCCTCAACGGTTGTTTGCAGCTGGTGGGACTATGGGTACTGGTTGACGGTGCTAGGCAACGTTACAACACTCGCCGACAACGCCACGGTGAATGGAACGCAGATAGAGAACATCGGCTTCATATTCATGAGCAACGAAACCACGGCTATTAGAATGTTGAAGCGTTACAATGCTGAATACATACTTGTGTACGTAACTATCTATTATGATAGGCAGAGAAACACCGTCAGCTTTGCCAACATCGGCGGCGATGAAGGTAAATGGGTTTGGATGGCGGCTATATCTGGAAAAGCCCGGGAGCGCTTCATAAGGGAGGGCTTAATTTCTGAAGGTGAAATGTGGTCCAGCGACCTCGAGGCTGTAAGACAGATGTTTGGAAACTACTCGCTTGGAACTAGCTGGCACGACTCTAACAGGGACGGCAGAGTTGATGACGGTGAATTGGTTACTGTGGAAAAGGGACAAAACTGCACCATTTACAAGCTGATGCGCTATGCCATGGAACGTTGGACGGAGGTTCAGCAGAAGCGTGGCAGTCCATCCGTTCAACTTCAATATTTCAGTGAAGCCTACATAGCTGGGCTGGAAAATGATGGAACAAAGTACGGTGGCTACGTTCCCCTTGTTTGTCTCTACAAAATCAACTATCCTCCCGAGGACTAGCTATAACGAGGGACAGCCGGAGTTGTTTCCAAAAGTTCCAGACTACCATAAGCCGAACAAGCCTCTTGTTCCAACGGGTTTAGGCGTATTCTACGTTATGGCTAGCGCCATCTACCTATTCCTCTTGCACTTGTTCTTCGAGGCTGGCGGCGTTAACAAAGCCTTAACTTTGGCTGTATGCATTCTTTTTGGCGGTTTTATGGGTTTGCTTGACGACTGGATGGACTTGCGTTGGCGTTATAAGGCTTTTTTCCCACTTATTGCCGCCATACCTCTCGCAGCTTTGGCCTATAAACTGCACGTCCGCACAGCTATAACCCTACCGTTTATTGGCTGCGTAGACCTAGGCATCTACAACATTTACTATGCCGTGGTGATTCCGCTAATTGTGACAGTCACTACTAACACCGTTAATCAGCTTGGCGGCTTGAACGGTTTGGAAACTGTTTGCCCCGCCATTGTCTTAGTTGGGCTCATGGCTGTTTCAGGCTTCAACGCAATTCTTTTAACTGTTCCATTGGCTGTTTGGTTAACTCTCGCATTCTTCAACTTTCAGGGGAAGATTTTTGTTGGTAACACGGGGTCCTTCGCCATTGGGATAACGTTAGCGGCTTTTGCTATAATCGCTGACCTAAAATGGTGCCTGCTCATTTCAATCCTGCCATACATTTTCAACTCTTCCTTGATTCTGCTGAACTACTTCTTCTTCGGCGCAAAGGCAGCCGTCCACTTTGACGGTGTTAAACTAGTTTCAGACCATAGGCGGAGCCTAGTAACCCTCATCACCTATAAGCGTCCCATGACTGAGAGGCAAGTGGTTGTGATAGTGTCCCTCTTGGTGACGGCTTCGACCTTGACAGCCGTGGCAGTTCAACAGTTCATGGTTTAGTTTTCCGTTGGTGTGTGTACTAAAGCGCGACACACAAAGTTCAAAAATTTGTAGAGGTGAGGCTATTCACGTGGTTGTTAAGTTACCGTTTAAAATGGTTTAAGCGAGGAATCAGTTATTAGCCCAGCGCTTTACGTTCCCAACGTTTCAGTTGAAGTTGAAATCTCCAGTATTATAGGGATTAGACTGGACGCTGGGGGTGGCTGGGCTAATAAACTTTGATGTTAAGGCGAGGCTTGAGGAAAAAGAGTGTAGAAGCCAAACAGTTGTTGTAGCCTTTAGCATGCAGCTTACCACTAAGCCCAGTGTCGTCAAGTTTGAGGTTGAGGGAACCGCAACCATAACTGGCAAGGAAATGGAGATAAACAAAATGTTGTAAGTTGACCCTGAGACAAAACTTCCCCATGTTTTCCAAAAAGTTTACCAACACACCTTCACAGCCATGTATCTTTTGTCAACTCTTGAATGCACCGCCCCCACCGGTTGATCTGCTGCTTTTTGGAGGGGGCCTCAGCCAACTGGAAGCATGGTGGCGGAGCCGGAGGCAGTCAGCGGCCTTGGAGAACCCCTTTTCTCAACAGCAACCTTAAAAGGAGCCATAGGCTGTTATGGAAAGAGTATTATAGTCCCCTTATGAATTTTGGGCTATTGGCGGGTTAATGGGTCCTCTCACCAGTTCCGCCGTACAAAACCTGGGTTTACAGAGGTGGAGGCTTGAAGTTTAGAAGCGAGGATTTAACTTTAACAGCGGTTTTTGCAGCACTTTACGCTGCTGGAGTGGTTTTCCTGGCTCCCATAAGTTTTGAGGTTTTCCAGGTGAGGGTGGCTGACGCTCTGTTGCCTTTAGCCACAGTTTTCGGTTTGCCCGTTGTTTTTGGAACAAGTTTGGGCTGTTTTGTTGCGAACATTTATGGCGGTTTAGGCATCGTTGACATTGTTGGAGGTGCATTCGCAAACTTTGTTGCATGTTTTTTGGCTTGGCGTATTGGCGGAAAAAGTGTTCTTCGAAGGTTTACAGCTTGCCTCGTGGAAACGGTTGTCGTAACATTGGTTGTTGGAAGCTATTTGCCGACGCTTTTAGGAGTCCCCTTGGAAGTCGGCTTGTTTGGTGTTTTCTTGGGTTGTCTGGTTGCAATAAACGGCTTAGGGTTTGGGCTTTTGGAGGCTTTGTGTCGAACTGGTTTAACCTCAAAATACACCGGTGGACTATAACCCCTTTTACATGAAGCGTTCCAGTTTTGTTAGGCCTATGATTTCCTCAAAGTCTAAGCCTAGAGCGTCTAGGACCTGGTCGAAAGTGGAGTGTAGGTAAGCCACATATTTGTCAACGTCTATCTCGTCTTTCGATGCGAGTTCAACGGGTTTTACGTGGGGTTCATTAACAACTTTCACGAAACTTATTAAGTCGCCCGCCTTAAGTTCCACTCCGCTCTCTTTCAGCATTTTCGCTGCTTTAACATGTTGAGGTGTTGTTTTTGTGTAGCGTTCAAGCTCCTCGCCTAAGACAACGTTGAAAGCTAGCTCGTTTAGGTTTTCCCACTCGCGTCTTTTAAGGCGGATGTAGCAGTCTCGAACTAGCTGGGCGATTTCCTTTTTTGCCTCTTCAAAGTCCGCCGGAGTTTTTACCCTTGCCAAGATATTCTTCATTTTTTCGAAGGCTTTTTTGATGAAGGTTGGGATATGACGTTTCTTGCCGGTTAACCCTTTCACGTCAACGCTTCCGTCTTCCAGAACGCCTAAGTAGTTCTTTTTGCGGGTGCTGAAGACTGCGTAGCGGTAAACCTTGTCCACGTCTATTCCCATTTTAAGTGTTTTCTCAGCCCACTCTTCGAGGGCTTGTATCTGCTCCTTAGTCGGGTTTTTGAGGAAGACGCTGTCCGTGTCGCCGTAAAGCACTTGGATACCGAGCTCCTCGGCTTTTTTGATTATTTGGGTTATGGCGTGCCTACCTATGGCGGCTGTTGCTTCAGCCACTGGTGGACAGTATAGGTCGAAGGTTTCTGCGCCGAAAACACCGTAGCTTGCGTTTAAAATCACCTTTAAGGCGCCTTGAATAATGTTGTACCAGCTTCTAAGCTCTGCTGGCAAAGTCTTATCTTTCGATTTAGGTTTGTACCAGTAAACCCGCAGGTCCCGCAATGCACCGATCAGAAGGCTTTCCAAGGCACGTCTCTTGCGGCAAACCCAGTGAGGTGTGTCTGGCACAAGGTTTGACTGGCATTCAGGGTGTCCGCACAGAATTGACTGATAACCCAAGTTCCAAACCTTTATTATTGACGGATATAGGCTTGGGAAGTCCATGACGGCGACGTTGAAGTGGACGCCTGGTACAGGTTCGACGACTATGGCCCCTTTATACTTTTTGCCTTTTATTGTTGCCTTCGTGGCCGTTTTGCCTTTTAAGGCTAGGATGTCTTCGGCGTTTGGTATAAGCATGTTTTTTCTGCGGTGTTCGCGGTGCATGAAGTTCCTTATCCAGCGGGAGACCCCTTGGCGGCTAACGTCCTCCATGGGCATGCTGCTTATCCTCGCTAGAACGAGAATTAGTTTCAAAACAAGTTCATCTTCGAAGCTTGCAAGCTTATAGGTGATTTCAGCGTCTCTGAAGCAGTATTTGGCAAGCTCTGTGTATGTTAATTCGCCTATACTTTTCTCTAGGGGGATTTTGTCCAACCCTATTAAGGCTTTTCCAACATCGCCCAAGGTAACGTCGCGGTAGCGGTTGTTGAAGGCGTAAACTTGGATGGAGCGGTTGAAGAAGAACTTGTAGAGGTCTATGTGCACTCCATACTTCAGCAGACAGACGCGTTTTCCAAGCTCTATGGGAATTTCGTCCCTTTTAAAGCCGAATCTCTCCGCGCGGTGTGCCAAATACCGTAGGTCAAAATCGTCGCCGTTAAAAGTTATGATGAACGGGTAACTCCACAAAACGTCAAAGACAGCCTTAATGAGCTTCTCCTCAGAGTCAAAAAACTCTAGTTTAACATCGGCTTCTAGGCGCGCACCGCCTTCACGCACCCCTTCACGCTTTAAAAGGAGAACCCGTTTCTCCCCGTCTGAGCCATAAACCGAAACACATACAATTGGGTATTCAGCTAGGCGGGGGTCAGGCATGCGTGTTGGAATAGGCGACTGCACTTCAATGTCTATGGCTGCGTAGCGGAACTTCGGTGCGGGGTACTCTAACAGCTTAGCCCACTGTTCAATATATTCCAGCTCTTCAGCCGTAGCGTATGTAAACACCCCAACAATTTGCTTAACCATCTTCTCAGCTTCTTCCAAAAACGTTGGGACAAGATTGCCGTTTTTAACCTCGTAAACCATGCCAGGCAAAAGTCTTCGATCGTAAATATATGACTGATAATACTTTATTTTTGCCTCCCAAACCTTAATTGACTCGACGGAAACAGGCACGTCTGAAACCTTTGGAAACTCTTCCGGAATTATGTCTCTGATACAGCCTTTCGGGCGTCCGCCTATTGCTAAAGGATCTTTGGCCACTATTTTTGTGACGACCACTTCTTTGTCCATTAGTGGGTTGTATTTCTCCTCGATTTCGAGGTGGTCGAAGCCTGGATTTTTAATCAAGCGGTCGATTTTCTCCAGTTCTAGGGGTGAAAGGTTTGTGTAGCAGTATGGCTTGTGCCCAGTATTGTCGTACCAGAGGTAGATTCGTCCGGAAAGAGGTTCGTAGAGCTTTACAACCGCCTTGCCGACTTTTCCGTCGTAGGTGGCTGAGACAAAATAGGATGGGGGAAGGTTTTCTGGAGCTTCAAAACCCCGCTTTCGCCGTTCTTCTTCTAAGACTTTTTTGAAAGGAAGTTCTTCCGCTTCTTTTCTCTCCTTTTTAACCGTTTCATATGCCGAGAATTCGTCGAGGCGTTTCTGCGTCAACTTCATTACTTAACCTAACTTTTAATACGCTTGGGCTAGAACTAAAATCTTACTAAGCCCTTGGAAAGGCGGTAGATTTGCTTAAAGAGGCGTGGACGTTGGCTATTGAAGCCTTAAGCTGGATGGAGAAGGAGCGTATAAGCGAGCGTTTGGCTTTAACCCGAACAGCCAAACAGTTGGAGATAAGCGATGTGGACGCTTTGCGTCTGGCTCACGGACTTGTTGTTGAAACAGTTAGACGTCGCAATTTTATAGACCGTTTTATAAACGAGGTTTTGAAGCCTAAATCCTTAAGCGAGTTCAGCTTCGGCATCCAATCTTTTCTGAGACTTTACGTCTATCAAACCCGGGCGGCAAAAAACTGGGATAAGCTTGACTTAGAAGAGGCCAAAAACATTGTGAGGCTCGCTCGCTCTATCCTCGGGTGGAAAGCCCTTGCACCCGTGGAGCCGCATCTTGGCCTATTAATGACTGAAAACCCGGCGAGATTGCTGGAGGGGGTTGGCGACGAAGAAAGGGTTGGGCTACTAACCTACCACCCAACATGGTTTGTGCGGTACTGCTTCCGGCTTTTCGGAAGAAAAGAAGCCTTGGCCTTTCTGGAGGCAAGTGCAAAAATTCCGCCGACATACATACGGTTGAACACCCTTAAAGGGTGCGAGGAAGAGATTCTTAAAAGGCTTGAATATGAGAAGGTTAAGGTGGAAAAAATTGAGGGGCTGCGTCACGCCTACAAGGTTCTGGTCGCTAAACAGCCCCTAACTAGAACAAAAAGCTTTCAGGAAGGCCTCTTCTATATACAGGATAAGGCGAGCATTTACGCTGCTGAAGTAGCCGACCCTAAACCTGGCATGGTGCTTTTAGACGTTTGCGCGGCACCCGGAGCCAAAACCACTTATCTGGCTCAGCTTATGCAGAACCGTGGCGTGATTTACTCCATAGACTATTCAAGGCGTAGGATGAACATATGGAAAAGCGAGGTCGCCCGGATGGGCGTCTCCATAGCAGAGCCAATAATCTCGGACGCTTGTAATCCGCTGCCCGTTGCCGTCGAAGCCGACATGGTTATTTTGGATCCGCCGTGCACAAGCACCGGAGCTTTCGCGAAAATTCCATCAGCCAAATGGAGGCTTACGGCGCGTTCAGCCGAGAAAATGGCTGAAATTCAATGGCAGATGCTAGAAAACTGTGCTGAAAAACTGAAGCCCGGTGGCACGCTAATCTACTCCACGTGCAGCATCACAGTTGAAGAAAACGAAATGTTGGTCGAACGTTTCCTAAAATGGCATCCGGAATTCCAACTGACTGAAATAACGCCAAAAATCGGATTGCCTGGACTGAGAGGCTTAACCCAGTGCCAGAGGCTTTACCCCCACATCCACGAGTGCAACGGCTTCTTTATAGCCAAACTGTTAAAAAGCAAAGCATAAACAAGATGTTGAGGCATGCGGTTTAAAAGGGATGAAACTCATCGAGAATTGTGAAAGTTGAGGCAAATGCCCAGCAAGACACCTGTCGGAGAAAAGTTTTGACTTTAACCCTCTACACAGCGAGTGCCCAGACCAAGAAAAGTCATAATGGAAATCAAGAGAGTCAAAAGCGAAAAAGGCTCTCCTAACGTCGTCTCATAAGCATTACTTCGATACGAAGTTGGGAACACTATCTGTCTGGTCGTTAATATTATCTATGAGCCACGTCTACGCGATTTTTGGATGCTTGCTAACAACTCGAAAATGACTTTTGCCGCCTGAATTGCTGTAACTCCAAAATCATAGTTTGGGGCAACCTCCACAACATCGAACCCCACAAGGCGTCTGTCGCATACATTGCATAAAATGTCCAGAAGTGTGGCTGTGTTTAAGCCGTCTGGTTCTGGGTTTTGCACTGCCGGGGCGTAGGCTGGGTCGAGAATGTCCATGTCTATAGAAATGTAAACGTGCTTGTATTCACTAATTTTTTCCCTCAGCCATTCTGCTACTTTTTCACCGCCCACGGTTCTTATTTGAGAAGCTGTTAGGAACTCTATTCCCGCTTTCTTTGAGTACTCAAGTTCCTCTTTGCAAACAGCCCTTGTCCCGACCTCCAGCGTGACGGCTGGCTTCATTTGCTCGTTTATTCTCCGCATGAAAGTGGTATGTGAAAGTTGCAATCCCATGAACTCGTCGCGAAGGTCGAGGTGGGCGTCAAAACTGATAACGGCGGTTTGCGAAAGGCGGTTTCCCAACCCCCTCAAGACACCCATAGTTATAGTGTGTTCGCCTCCAATAACAACAGGCATTTTACCAGCCTCTAAAATTTCGCCAACAACCCTCGCCAGCCTATCCAGCGTTTGCTCCGTCTCTGTGGATACGTGCAAGTCACCCAGATCATGAATCCGCAGATCCTCCAAGTCAATGCCGCTGCGGAAACTATAGGTTTCAATGTTTAGGGAAGCCATCCTAATGGCGTTCGGTCCAAAACGCGCTCCGGTTCTAAAGGTGCTTGTGACGTCGAAGGGCACCCCCAAAACCACGTAGTCAGCTTCCTCAAAAGACTTTTGAAAACCGCTGAAAACGTTGGATTGAGAAACGAAGAGCTCCCTATAACCCATTCAATCGCCTCCTTTCGCTTGCTAAACATTCGCCTCTAGGATTCTAAACATTTTCGCTTATAGGCTGGACACCAAAAATGTGGAAGCTGACGGGGCGCGTTTCCTTTTCATCAAATGGTAAGCTGTGGAAGCCAGGACGGCGAAATAGCCCCTATTCCCAGTTTTGTCGCTGCACTCCATATAAAAATCACAGTTGTTTCCTGTTCAAATCCATGAATCGTAGCTGTCCAGTTGCTGTTCTCTGGGTTCATGGACTTTT
>CAZRXM010000002.1:50034-58024 GCA_964604045.1 uncultured Candidatus Bathyarchaeia archaeon | reverse complement strand
AAAAGCTAATTGTCCTCTTTTAGGGTTGTCAAAATTTGAAGGGCTAAGTTTGCCTCGAGCGTCAATGAATAACTTGTAAAGAAGCTTTCATCTTTCTCCACTATATATTTCGGCAAATTCCTTTTCAATATCGTTATATACTACATTCTTAAATTCGTTTTCGTTCACTTTTGAGCCCTTGATATATTTAATACAATAGGTTTTATTAGATTTGAGCCGCGTTTTTCATAAGATTAAAGCCTTAATGCCTTAGCCCATATCCTTCTATCCAGTCTGTAGAAGGTTTGTTACCTATTCCAAGTTCTTTGCAGATTTGGTTTACGCTTTCGCCTGCTGCTATTCTCTCGGCTAAGAGCTTTTCTGTGTAGGTTTGGGTTTGGGCTTAAAAGTTTATGAAAGTGATAAGTGAAGATTTGAAGAAATATACCGCACAACCGGAACTCGCATATCAATTGCTATTTGTATGCTGGCAAGAAATGACCCGGAAAATCAGAAGGCTTGCGAAAAACTTTATCCTTTAAAAATATTAGTGCAACTCAACCTGATGCCAAGTACGCTTTGTGGACAATGAATACTTCACAATAATTTTTCAAGCGCATAGACCGTGATCAACAGCCAAAGAGTCCTAGTAGAGTCCATGTTTAGGGAGTTGGGCTATGAAATAACGACAACAGCCTTCCAGAACCTCTTAACTTCAAATTGAAGCTTTTAGAAAAACCAGTTCTTGAGCCATTGCCAAGGAAAAAGCTAATGCAAACATTGATTGAGGGAATGTCATGCAACTCCGTGGAGGAGACCTTCGCCATTGAAAGGAGCAGCTTGACGAACTTTCCAGAAGACTATCCGTGGACAATCAGAGAATTGGGCGAAAGAATCACAGACATGTACAAGGAACTCGGCATAGAAGTTGAAATAGAATATTTTGAGGAAGGTTTCACACTCAAGTAATAAGAGTTGCCCATACTACAAACTTGTAAAGACAGGGCAAAAGACGTGGCTTTGTAGCCTCCGCAAAAACCATTGAGTATATAATCTCACGGGTAAGTCGTGGAAAGAAGGGGAGATAAAAATCATAAAGTCTCCAAAACGAGCATCCATGTGAATATGCAATATTCTTGACGGGATTTCTCGAAAAGGAAGAGAAAGCCGAATCTCAAGAATAGCCTTTAGAAAGCCAAACAAGTATTTATTAACTCTATCCTTTATTATGAAGCATTAGGAGGCCGTCCAATTGAGTTTTGAAATGTGGGCTGAGAAGTACAGGCCTAAAACATTGGACGAAATGGTTAACCAGAAGGAGATAGTGGAGCGTCTAAAAAGCTTTGTGAAAGCCAAAAACGTGCCCCACTGCATTTTCGCCGGACCACCTGGAACTGGCAAAACCACAGCGGCTCTTTGTTTGGCGAGGGATCTCTATGGCGAAAACTATCGCGAATACATTATGGAACTGAACGCAAGCGACGAGAGAGGCATCGACGTGGTGCGGGAAACAGTCAAAACTTTCGCGAGAGTTCGCGCTATAGGTGAAATTCCCTTCAAGATAATGATCTTGGACGAGGCGGACAACATGACCGCGGACGCCCAGCAAGCCCTAAGGCGGACTATGGAACGCTACACTGAGACCTGCCGCTTCATATTGTGTGCCAACTACAGCGGCAAAATAATAGAGCCCATTCAGTCGCGTTGCGCACCCTTCCGATTCACTTACCTGCCCCGGGAGGAACATGACAAGTACCTTAGGTACATAGCTGAAAACGAGGGTGTAGTGCTCCTCGACGAAGGGCTGGACGCCATATATGAGGTTTGCGGCGGAGACCTGCGGAGGGCAATAAACACAATGCAGGCGGCAGCCTCGCTTGGCAAGCCAATAGACGCTAAAATAATCTACTCGATTGCTGGAAGAGCTAACCCCGCTGACGTTAGGAGGATGATTGAAACCGCCATGAAAGGCAACTTTATAGAGGCGAGGAAACAGCTTAGGGAGATGATCCAAAAATACGGCGTAGCTGGAAGCGACATAATCCGACAAATTCACTCAGAAATCTTTAAGCTTGACATACCCGAGCCTTGGAAGATTAAGCTAGCAGAAATTGTGGGCGAAATCGATTACAGGCTTGTTGAAGGCGCCGATGAGGAAATTCAGCTGAGCGCTCTACTAGCAAGGCTAATAGAAGCATCCTCCGAAATGAAAATCGCCGCAAAAAAGGTGTAAAAAGTGTATCAGCCTTGGACGGTCAAGTATAAGCCCAAGAGCCTAAAGGAAGTTGTAGGAAACAAAGAAGCCATACAGAAACTTATTGACTGGATAAAATCTTGGGATAGGAGGATCCCGGAGAAAAGGGCTGCCTTCCTCTACGGCCCTCCCGGTGTGGGGAAAACAGTCACCGTGGAGGCTTTGGCGAACGACTTTAAAATGGAGTTGATTGAGAAAAACGCCAGCGACTATCGGACTGAGGAGGCTGTTAAACGCTTCGCTGGATTAGCGTCCCAGTACGGCTCACTCTTTGGGGCTAGGAGGATAATACTCTTCGACGAGCTCGACGGTTTAACAGGGACGGCGGACAAGGGAGGGGTGAAAGCCATGATTGAAGTCATACAGATAGCCCAGTGCCCCATAGTGCTCATTGCAAACAACGCTTTTGACCCAAGGTTCATGGCCCTCCGCAACCTATGCCTCCTTATAGAGTTTAAGAAGCCATCGGTGACAGAGGTTCTAAAACATTTGAAAACGATATGCCTCAGAGAGGGAATAGACGCAGAAGAAAGGGCTTTAAGATTTATAGCTCAACGTTCAGAAGGCGACATCCGCTCAGCAGTCACAGACCTACAGGCAGTGGCTCAGGGTAAGAAGCGTTTAACATACGACGACGTGTCTTGGCTGGGTTTCAGGGACCGCCAAGAAAACATATTCACCGTTCTGCGGATGATACTTTATGGAAAGACATGTGAAGGGGCGAAGCGCGCCGTTAACATGGCAGACGTAGACATGGACATGCTTCTGGAATGGATTTATGAAAATGTTCCAAACCATTTAACGGATCCCCATGATTTGGCGAGGGCCATGGATGCCCTTTCAATGGCCGACGTTTACCGCGGAAGAATGCGGAGAACCCAGGACTGGGGTTTTATAAGATACATGATCGACCTTATGACCGCAGGTGTAGCTATGGCTAGGGTGAACACTAAAACTTCAGGCTGGACGCCTTTCCACTTTCCAGAACGCATCCAAACCCTCTCCAAATCCAAGGAGGAGCGGAGCCTTCAGCTTGAAATTGGCAATAAAATAAAACGGAAATGCCACATATCCGCCACAAGGGCAGCTAAGGAAGTGCTCCCCTATCTGCGGGTAATTTTTAAAAACAATGTAGAGATGGCGGCTGGAATCGCCAAGTGGCTCGGTTTAACACCTGAAATGGTTGAGTATATTGCGAAGGATCGGGAAAAAGCCGCAACTATAAACAAGCTTTTAGGCCAAAGCTAGTGGATTTTGCTTCCTTCGGCAATATCCTTTTCAGGCTGCAGTGCAACAACGTTTCCCTTGTCGTCCTCAGCCGCCAAGATCATGCATTGAGATTCAACACCCATAAATTTTCTGTGTTGTAGATTTAGGATGAAGGCGTACTTCTTGCCTACAAGATCTTCGGGCTTATACCACTTTAGGAGGCCTGCAACGGCCTGCCGTTTCTCTGTTCCAAAGTCCACAATCATTTTTATTAGGTTTCTTGAACCAGGGATTTGGCTTGCCTCTAAAACCTTCCCGACCCGCATGTCAAGCTTTTGGAATTCTTCAAATGTTATCTCCGTCATGGTTATCACGTTTTCAATTTCGAGTACGTTCGGCTTTTAAGTTTTGCGCGCTCTACTCCGCTTTATCTTCTCAACGGTTTTCGCCACTCCTTCCCATCCTTCGATGGCCTTCGAATGAATTATTTCGAAAGCTTCCTTCGAGGTTAGCCCAGGAAGTTCTTCGCCTGTGGCTTTCCTGACAAGGTATGATGCGGCGTTTAAAACTTCACCGTTCAAGCGGGAATCCATTAAATCCGCCAGATGGCATATCAAAGCCTCAATCGTGTGCGGTCTTATAGGCCCATACTCCCCATGGTGGGCGGAAACAACGTGGATAAGTTCTAACGGAAAATCTCTTCGAACAAGCTCAGCTATAACCATTGACAAGTGATCCATATAGTCAGCCAGCTCGGTGGTGCTGTAGCCGCCGCTCTGATCGGCAGTGTATGTTAGCGGTTTAAATATGTCATGAAGCAGGACGCCAGCAATAACAAGGTCCCTGTTCACTTTTCCATGGTAAAATTTCTCGACGGAGTTGCAAAGCGCCAAGGCCAAGTTAACCGTGGAAAGCACGTGCTCAACAAACCCACCGGGATAACAGTGGTGATGCGATAAGCCAGCGGGGGAAACTTCAAGGGACAGACCGCTGTAAACTTTCCCGCCAACTTTAAAAACGGGGTCTTCAAGTAAGTCAATAATCTTCTTTCGAAGGTCTTTGTCGCGGATTTTCTCAGCTATAGCCCTAATTTTCGGGTGAAGCAAGCCCAACACATCCACAGCCTTTACGTCATCTTTTATCCTTGACCATGAATATTACATTTTGCAATCCTATTCCTTTCAACCGTTGCCTTCTCATGCGCCAAACGTATGGGCTCTGGGATATCCCGGAGGATGCAGTGTTTAACGATTTTTATGGCTGTTTCAAGCGAAACCATGTGTCCAACGCTGATATAGAGAATTTTCCCAGAAGCCGTCTTCAAAGCAGCACCTATGACTTCACCTCTATCCCTCAAATAAGCGAAATCGCTGTCTCTGAAAGGCTCAATGTTGCCTACAAGCCTCCTTTTAGCGACGCCTATTGTGGGCTTGTTTAAAACAATCCCTAGGTGGCTTGCGAAGCCGCAGCGGTACGGATGTGCAAAGCCTTGTCCGTCCACAAGGAAAACGTCTGGCTGTGTTTTCAGCCTTTTAATGCACATAAGAGTTGATGGCAGTTCCCTAAATGAGAGAAGTGTTGGAACATATGGGAAAACAGTCTCCTTGATTGCGGTCTGCGTCTCCACCAGATTTAGACTGTTAAATTCGAGAACCACAGCGGCACTTACAGCCAAGTTTCCAGCATAAGCTGTGTCAACACCGCCTACATAGCGAATTTCCTCTGGAAGCTTATCCTCAAAAACAATGAGTTTCGAAAGTTGAAACTGTGCCCTATGAGCCTTCTCAACGGAAAAGTTGGATTTTAAAGCGGCGGAATTCATCTATATTTCCTTTTTCAAGTTTCTCAAAGCGCCTTTCAAGTTTTTCCAAACGTTTCATGTATTTTTCAAGAGACTGCCTCCGAGCCTCGTGGGTCACGTCCCCCCTAGTGGTTTCAATAACCTTCCTTGCAACGTCGCACTTTCTTCTTAAGCCGGGAACCAGCATGTAGGCTTCATTCATAGCCATGAGCCCTGTGTAGATTTCATCCATTATCCGGAGACATTCCTCGCTTCTTTTAATGTTCCCCTCCCTCAAAGCGTCAAGGGCTAAGCGTCTATACTCGCCGATAACGTCTGCAAGGCCAAGCACGTAGTCAACAGACGGTATGTTGAGTTCTTCCGGTGTGGCGAAGCGTCCTTCTTCGATCAAGGCGAGGAAAATATTTGCCTCCGCGTACTCTTCGAGGCAAACATTGTACAAGCCGCTATAAACTATGTCTGGATGCGTTTCAGCTAGCTCCCTCAGCCTCGAAATGATTTCCTTGGCTTTCTCGAGAATTTTTCTGGCTTCCTTAAGCCTTTTCTGGTGAATTAAAAGTATAGCCTGCTTAGAAAGACTTGTAGCCTTCCTCATATCGGCTTGGATTTCGTCTCTAACCTTTTCCTTTACTTTTAGCTCCTTTCTAATTTTCCTCAAAATTGTTTTTAGAGAAGCCATAACCTAGACGCTCTGTCTCATAGAAACGGATGCACAACTAACTATTTTATTTTTGCCAAAAAGTAGATGGGGTATGGAGCGTTGTAAAAGCGCTGAATCCAGGGTTCCTTAGGATGTTTGCTGTTTTTCCTGTTCAGGCCATCGCTCTATTATTAGTTTGTCATCTCCGATTTTGAAGCTCACTTTGACAAATATGGAATCTGAGCCTTTAAAGGGGAACATGCTGTCTTCTGCTAGGTCCTTCGGCAGGTATATCAGGAATTTTCCGTCCTTCCTCCTGAACAACCTTCCTCTTCCTTCGTTAACCATGCTGGACACCTCGTTAGAGGTTTAAGACTGCATTGAATTGAGAGGTGTGTTATTTAACTTTTACTCCGTTAACTTGAAAAGTAAACCAGTATTTAACCATGTGAGAATCGTATGGGCTTATCCAGTTGGCTCAATAGGACGACCCGACTGTCCTCAGACTCATCAACAACCCTGTACCCTGTTGCCTGGGCAAGTTTGAACGCGAATTCGCGGATCTCCCTATGGCTTGGCATTCCCTCGTAGCCTAATCGAAGTCTTGAAAACCCCACGTGCATGAACGCTTTAGGCTCAACATATGTTGGATTAGCCTTCTCTATTAGCTTTGCGTATTCCTCAACGTTTTCCATGTTTAAGCCTCGTACTGCTGTTATTCGGATCACCGTTGGGCATTTGAAGCTTCGGAGAAGTTCCAAAGTTTCGTTAAGTTTTTCCCAAGCGTCTGGGATTATGGGTCTGCAGACTTTCTTGTGGGTTTCTTTGTTGGGGGCGCAGACTGAAACATACAGTTGGGAGGGTTCGTGGTTCAACTTCGCCAAAACCGAGGGCACGGTTCCGTTGGACACAAGGAAAGTGGTGAATCCTCTCCTGTGAAAGGCGTAAATAAGCTCTCCTATAGGTTCGTAGAGGGTTGGTTCACCGGTTAAGCTTATGGCTGCGTGTCGTGGTTTTAAGGCTTCTCTGAGTTTTTGCGGGTCTGCCTTGGGGTTTCCCTTATAACCGCTGAGAATATCCAGTTGCGCTTTTATGCAGCCTTCGACTATCTCCTCCGGCGAGTCCCATTTTTCTGGCAGCCTGGTTTCCTCCCATGTTATTTGAAGGTCTCCGCTTTGAGCTCGCCAGCAGAACAAGCATCTTTGCGTGCAGTAGAACAAGGCGGGCGTCATTTGGACGCATTGGTGGCTTTTTATGCCGTAAAACTTCTGCTTATAGCAGGGTCTGCCATGAACTATTGCCTCGTAAAGCCACTTGCACCTTTTAACAGCCGAATGTCTACCCACTATGTGATATTTCTGCTTCTTCAACACTTGTATAAGCGATTCTGGAACAAGGCTCATTGTTAACCGCAATGTAGAGTGTAGAAAACGCTTTTATAAAGTGCTCCTTACCTAAAGCAGTATTCAATCGTTTGAAACTCTGAGCAAAGTTTCAAGACATCCTTCTTAATGGTTTCCGGGTTTCCCCATCCAATACAACCCTTTTCATGAGTTCAGCTATTTTCGCCATTTCCCCCTCCTTCATACCCCTCCTCGTGACCTCACATGTTCCAACTCTTACAACACAGTCGACGATTATGTTTGCCTCCTCGAGTTTCTCAGCCACTTTTCTGCCCTTCTCCGAGTCCCTGAAATCCATTATGACTTGGTAGGACTCGGTGAAGCCAAATTTCCCCGCCGAACCTCTTTACTTCCGCTAAAGCCAACGTTAAGGCGGCTATCCGGTTCCAGTGGGCGTTGTCCACAAACCTCAGGTAAATTCTAGCTTTTATCACTTCGCCGTGCTCCTTGTTTGCCAGAATGATACCTCCTTGAGGGCCGAAAAGGGATTTATGTGTTGAACCAAAAAGTGCGTTGGCTCCTTCTTTCAACGGGGCTTGGAAACGTTTACCAGCGATAAGCCCTAGGACGTGAGATCCGTCAAATCCAACCACTGCACCGTTTTCGCGGGCAACGTCAGCCAACTCTTTAACCGGGTGGGGAAAAAATTAGGCTGCCCCCGAAAATCAAGGCTTTAGGCTTAACACGGACTATAGCATCCCTAG
>CAZRXM010000002.1:0-49934 GCA_964604045.1 uncultured Candidatus Bathyarchaeia archaeon | reverse complement strand
AGGCTGCCCCCGAAAATCAAGGCTTTAGGCTTAACACGGACTATAGCATCCCTAGCCCTTTCAATTTCAACCTTCATTTCCTCCCTGGAGAAGGGTATGGGGGAAACTTTTAAACTCAAAAGTCCAGACAAGCCGTCGATCCATAAACCGGGATATCCGCCATCTCCAGTGATATACACATAAGCGTGTCCCCAGGCTTCGTGAAGGACGCTAAAAAATAGGTCTGCAATGTGTCAGGAAAGGGTCGCAGATCTACAGTTTCAGCTTCAAAACTTCTTTCGCTAATTTCTCGCCATACTCTTCGATTTCGTCGATGAACCTTGTGCCCATGTAAAAAGCGTTCTCTAGCTGTGTAGCGATGCCCAAAGTCTGAAGCCAAAAGACTACGTACAGCAGGGCTCATGACATTTTCGAGGGGATAAAGTTTAGGCACTCTCTCCCACGCCACTGTTCATGTTTCTCAATTAAACTCAAAATCTCGTTGATCATCAAACAGCACCAGCTTTCACGTTTTGGAGATTTTTTTCGTCTAAAAGATTTGCGGTTAAAGTCCGGGAAAGGTAAAGTTTAAAACGCCCCGCAGATAGTAAATGTTTCACATCACGAAGTTTCATTGATGAAGTTGGAGTGCGGCGGAATTGAATAAAAAATCGGCGGCTTTAGTTGCGTTAACATTGGTGCCCTTTTTAACAATATTCCTACAGTTAATTATACCGCAAGCCCACGCGGCAAACGTTGAAATAACGTCTGTTTCACCAAAAACCGGTAGGGTTGGAGACCTTGTTAACCTCGTTGGGAAAATAAACACCACAAACGGGGAGTACCAAGTATTTCTTGGCAATATTCAAGTCGCGAGCGGGTATGCTTTTGGAAACAATGTGAACTCTTCGTTTAAAGTACCTTCTATGCCGAGTGGAAACTACACTTTAACCCTGTGCGATGTTGTGGCGAACATGAACGCCACATCATGGTTTTATGTTGAAACAGCGTACCATGTCAGTATCGCCAAACCACCTCATCCAAGGCAACTTCAACAGGGCGCGAAAGCGATAAACATCACCATAAGCATATCCGGCGGCAGAGCGGAAACAACCTATATAGCCAACATTACAGTTAAAACACCAGCAAACGAAACGTACTACTCGCTTACTAGCCTAAACACAACGGATAAGGGAGAAGCCTCCACACTGATCAGATATCCGGAAAACTTCTCGGGAAACGCGCACACAAACTACACTGGATTCTATACTGTTGCCTTTAACGGGACTCTCGCATCCGACAGGTTCTTCATAGGGCTGACAGACCAAACAGAATATCATAGGCGCGACACAGTAAAAATTGTTGCCATCAGATATGAGCTGCTTAACGGCAAAAATGTGACAATAACTATTGTTTTCGGAAACAAAACGGTTGACCGCTTTAACTGCACAGTTTCAAACGGCATTGTGGAAGCGAACTGGCCGGTTCCAGATAATTCATTGATTGGAAATTACAGCCTAAGCATAGAACCACAGCCAGAAAACAAAAAGGTTAACGATACTCAAGTTTTCGCAGTTCCAGGCTTCAAAACCGAAATAACACCGAGAAACCTCGCGGGAGAACCTGTTTCCAATGTTCTTTTAAAGGTTTTTGACAAGTGGGCTAACACGACTTACAATGCCATAAGCAACAGTGAAGGTGTCTCCACCATACAGTTGGAAATGGGAGAATACAACTTCACAGCCTACTTCAAGAATGTTCGTGTGGGAAACGCTTCGTTCACCATAACCCAGGAAGCCAAACTAAACTTGACATGTCTACTTACAAACTTGAAAGTATCCGTTGTAGGCGAGCAAAACGACGTCTTAAAAATCCCGTTCGTCACGCTGAACTTGTCCATTACATATATTACGGACTTGGACGGAGGGAGAATTGAAAATGAAACAATAATTTCCCAAACTGACATCGGCGGCTCCGCTGAGTTCAAGTCGTTTATTTTGAATGCATATTCCTATAAAATTGTGACTTCCCGCTACGGCAGGGTCTTCAACCTAAACAATGACACCCTCACCGGGTTGAAGCCCGTTGGATGGAACAACATAACCATAATCTGCCCGCTTGAAGCCTTACAGGTAACAGTACTTGACGGCGAAGGAACACCCATACCAAATGCCCTAGTGGAAGCCCGAGAAGCGATGGGTGGACTGCGTTATATTGGATACACGGATCAAGAGGGTCGAGTTTCCCTCAACTGCCTCTTCGGCCTATATGGCGTGAAAGTTTACTCCAAAGGGGTTCTGCTAAACACAACAACAGCAGAACTGTTTGAGGAAAAAAGTATAACCATTTGTTGCCGCCTATACAACTTACCAATCCACATTAAGGTTGTTGATTACTTTGGACAGCCAATCCCAAATGCAAACGTAACTCTGGAGAGAAATGGTGTATTAATGGGCTCCGGACTTACCGGAAGCAATGGTGTTGTTGGCTTCACGGAGATCGGCGGAACTCTGACGATAAAGGTCTACTTATCGGGCCAACAGCCAGAATCAACAATCACATGCTCTATTACCGAAGCGAGGGACGAAGCAAACCCGATAGTGGTTAAAGTTGGTAGATACGTGATTTTAGCCAGTTTACTCCTTGAAACGTCATGGTTCACAACGATAATCATAATTGTGGCGTTTGCAGTTCTCCTAATTTTGATAGAGGTTTCCATGAGAAGGAAACGGTTAAAGAATGGAAAAACAAGCTAGAGGTTGAATAAGATTTTAGCTTCAGAAAAAGCTTTATACCGTTTTTGAGAATTTCCTCTCAAATAAAGTGTGTAGGCAGTTTTAGAAGAGTCTAGGGTTGTGTCGTCCTTGGCGCAAGCGAAAATGTGTTCTCCCAAATGTGAACTGTTTAAGTGCGGCAAAAATGCTGCCATTTTCCGGCGAGACGGTGTCTGGTGCAGATGGACCGAAGACATGTGCAACCCTACCAACTGTTCATACGCTCTCTGCGTTAAAAGAAGGCTCTTGCCAAGGGGGGTTTGTGGCGAAACCGTTAAAAGAAAAACTGTGGAAAAACAGCCCGAAGAAGTCGTTGGTCCGGGGATAAAGCTTCGAGGAAGGGCTCTCCGAAAAATAGGCGAGAGAGAACTGTTCTAACCGAAAACTCAAGGTTTCGAAAATACTTCAGCCTCTTTTTTATACGGCCTTAACACGTTTAACTACTGGAGGCCTTATCTTCTTTAAAACTCTGTAGCCACAGACTGTGCATTTTATTTCTCCGCCTCGAAGTTCAAGTTCCTCTGTTGGAACTTTAGCCCCACACCTTAAACACTCGTAGACTAGTCCGGGAGCAATTTCTCCCATGGCTGTTCCCCCTTTACAGAAAAGCTTGTGTGTTTTTAAATGTTTCCTATCAACAACGGGGATAGCGTCTATGAAACATCTGAAACGTTTACTTTCGGAAATTCTGCCGCGTGAAGAGCTGGATTCCATCTGCTGTTCCTACGACATTGTGGGGGATGTTGCGGTTATACGCTTAACCGAGGGTTCAAGAAAGTATGCTGCACTTGTCGCCGAAACAGTAATGAAGGTTCATAAAAACGTCAAGTCTGTTTTGGCTCAAACAAGCCCCGTGCACGGAGATTACAGACTGCGAGAGCTTACGCATATTGCTGGGGAAAACAAGACAAAGACTGTTCATCGAGAATCTGGCTGCGTGTTTGCAGTTGACCTAAAAACTTGTTATTTCTCGCCTAGGCTTTCCTTTGAGAGAATGCGTGTCGCGAAGTTGGTTAGAAACGGCGAAGTCGTTGTAAACATGTTCGCCGGAGTTGGATGCTTCTCCATAATCATCGCCAAGCACTCAAAGGCAGAAAAAGTATACTCCATAGACATAAACCCCACAGCCGTCCAGTTTATGTGGGAAAACGTCAAACTCAACAGAGTTCAAGGAAAAGTAGTCCCCCTAGAAGGAGACGCAAAAAATATAATACTCGAAAGGCTTCAAGGAGTAGCGGATCGAGTTTTAATGCCGCTTCCCGAAAAAGCCCTCGAATACCTTCCATACGCTTTTTCAGCACTTAAAAACGGCTGCGGATGGATCCACTACTATGACTTTGAACATGCAGCGAAAGGCGAAAATCCCATTGAAAAAGTTAAGGCGAAAGTAGCCGCTAGACTGGAGGAACTTGGAGTAAACTTTGACATACCCTTTAGCAGAATAGTCAGGTCAACGGGTCCAAATTGGTACCAAGTTGTTTTGGACATAATGTGCAAGGGTTTGAAGGTTAGCAAAATTTAAAGGTTAAAAAGGCTAAACGGGACTAAGGGACCCTTGTTGAAGCGAAAGCTTATGGATATACTCGCATGCCCAATTGACAAGCATCACCCCCTTGAGCTTTACGTTTTCGATGAGAAGGAAGAGATAGTTGAGGGCTTAATCGTGTGTCCCAAATGTTTAAGGTGGTATCCTATAAGGGATGAAATTCCAGAAATGCTTCCAGACGAGCTTAGAAAGGAAAGCGAAGACCTGCCGTTCCTGAAGAAGTGGAAGGACAAGATTCCAGAAAAGATCCTTTTCGATGGTAGACCATTCAACTTGAAAAAAATCTTACTTCAGCCTAACAAGCACACCCTTTCTTGAAGACTTTAAAGCAGCCTCGGCGATTTTTAAAGCCCTAAGCCCATCTTCACCTGTTATTAAAGGCTTCTCCTTACCCAAAATGCAGTTTGCGAAATGTTGGAGTTCAAGTTTTAACGGCTCCTGCCATGGAATCCTAGGCTGAACTGTTTCCTCGGCTGTTTCTATCGTCAGCTCTTGGGTTATGTAGTCCAGTTTCATTATTGCCTCGCTTCCCGTAACTGTTAATATCCGCGTTTTGTACGGTGTTAGCCAGTTGGATTCTATGAAAGCGTTTTTTCCACTTTCAAAGGTCAGCATTATGTGGGCGTAATCCTCAAAGAGCTTATGCCGCATGTTTCCGGTTTTTGCGTAAACGGCGACAGGGTCGCCGCCGAACAGATAACGGGCTATGTCTATATCGTGTATCGCTAAGTCCTTTACCACACCTATGTCCCCAATTCTTTCAGGCCACTGGGAAACCCTTTTCGCCGTGGCGCATACAAGTTCCCCTATCTTTTTGTTTTCAACAGCTTTTTTAATGTACTGTACGCCAGGTATGAAACGCATTAGGAAGCCTACTGTGAGATGTAAGCCTTCCTTTTCCGCCGTTTTTATTAGGGATTCTGCCTGTTCTGGTTTTGCGGCCATGGGCTTTTCAACCAAGACGTGTTTTCCAGCCTTTAAAGCCTTCATGGCCTCTTTTGCAAGGCTTGTGGACCATGTGCAGACGCTTACCGCTTCGATGTCTTTCCTTTTCAGCATTCTCCCAGCGTTTATGTAGGCTTCGACGCCGAACTGTTTGGCGACGCTTCTCGCCCTTTCAGTGTTGATGTCGCAGACGGCTAAAAGCTCTGTTTCCTCCAGTTCACTGAAAACTCTAGCGTGGTTTTTACCCCAAAAACCAGCCCCTATAACTGCTACTCCAATTTTGTTGTTCATTTCCTCCAAACACCTCTTCCTAAACCCCGATACGTGAAGCCTTCCGCTTCAACCTTCATGGGCTCCAAGGTCCCTTCAAAGTCAACAATAGCCGCTGGCATGTTTGCCAAAAGCTTAACCTTTTTCAGGTTTAGCCGTTTAAACTGCTCGTGTCCAGTGTAAAAAATTATGCAGTCCGCCCTGTCCAAGGCTTCTGAAAGATCCTCTTCGACATACGGTAGGTCTAAACCGGAAGCTTTCTGTGGCAAGTATGGGTCATAGACGCTTGGTCTAGCACCCTTTCTCTCAAGCATCTGGACAAAATCCTTAAACGAGCTTTCCGGAAGGTCTGTCACGTTTTGGGTTTGGGATACACCTAGCACTGTTACTTTTGCCCTGCGCATGGTTTTTCCACAGCTTTTTAAAGCGTCTTGTACTAGGCTGACTTTTCGCTTCGCCAGTTCCTTTTTTAACTCCAAGACTGTTTGTGAAACTTTAAGTTTAACATTTTGGTTATCCGCCTCTTCAAACAGCATAAGAAGAGCGTCTTCACCGCCGAAACACCAAATATTTTTGTAAGAACAGTCCGCGTTCGCGGCTATTAAACTATGGACAACCAAATAGTCAGCCCCGATTTTTTCGCAAAAAGCCGCAAACTCGTTAGCCAAAGCTGACCTAACATTTCTGTAAACCGTTTCAAACAGAACTGCAGCTTCCGCCACCTTAAAATCTAAAGACTTAACCAAACCCGCTTTTGTCATAGCCCCCACAACATTCGAGGCCTTCTCTAGGCTTATCCTATCCTGCGCAGCCACAATTCTCCTGTAATTCATTAAGCTTCTCAAAGTCTGTTTTTCTGGGAAGGGAACTGGGCAGTAGGCGAAAAAGATGTCTGCGCCAACCCTTAATCCAGATGCATCTTCAACAGTCTTCTTGAGGATGCTTTCATTTACTCCTATTCCAACAACGCTCACGTTCACAACTAACGTGTTTTTGCGGATGTGTGAACCAATTTTCTTAAACGTTTTCTCAATACTTGAATAGTCGATGGTGCCTCTTTCACCAACTACAACTGGTGTTGTGACTAGTATGATTTCGTTCTCTGCAGCATCTTCAATGTTGTGTGAAAACCGTATTCTTTTGTTTTCTAAGCCTTTATGGAGGATTGGCTCTACCTCTTGATTCAGGAAGGGGGCTTTCCCCTTGGAAAATCGTTCGATGAGGGCTCTGTCATTGTCGACGCACAGGACTTTAAATCCTACATTAGCTAGTAGACATGTGTGAAGCATGCCCATGCGCTCGCATCCAACAACGCTAACCGTAGCTTTTTCGTCTGTTTGCAGTTCTTTCGACGGGTTTATTGTTTTTAGCATTTACTTTCCCAACCCTAAACTATCCTTCAGCCCTTCACACTGTCAATGATCCTCTTAAGCTTTAAACCGAACTCGCGGATAAGTTCTTCAGCTCTCTCTCTTGTTTTGGCTTCCGCGTAAAGCCTGTATAATGGTTCAGTTCCGCTGGGTCTCATTAGAATGGAGCTTTTGTCCTCGAACCATACCTTAACCCCGTCGATTGTGCTTATGTTTAGTCCTCTCGCTTGCTCGATAAGTTTCTCCAGAACTTTTTCTTTAATCTCGTTGGGGCATTTCACTTTGCCTTTCTCGATGTAGTATTTTGGAAGTTCGTCCAAAAGTCTAGAGAGGGGTTTGCCTGTGTCTGCCATTATGTTTAACATCAAAGCAGTCGCCATGGCTCCATCTCTGACCGCTTGGTGAGGACCATAGAAGATTCCACCGTTCTCTTCTCCCCCGAGTTTTGCTTTTAGCTTTTTCATAGTGTGAGAAACTATTACACTTCCAACCTTTGTCCAGACCACTTCACCGCCATAAGCGTCCGCAACGTCCTTAACCAGCATAGAAGAGCTTATTGGCGAAACGATTTTTTCACCCGGATTCTTGAGCAAAAAGTGTTTTTCGACGAGAGCGAAGGTTTTGTCACCCCAGTGGATTTCTCCAGCTTCGTCGACGAAAATGGCGCGGTCCGCGTCTCCATCAAAGGCAACTCCTAGATCCGCGTTTACAGCCTTAACGGTTAAAGCCAACTCCGAAAGGTTTTCTGGACGGGGTTCCGGCGACCGCGCTGGAAATGTGCCATCAATGTTAGCATTTATTGTTGTAACCCTGCAGCCTAAATCTTTTAAAAGCTTTGGAACCGCTAGGGCTGCCACGCTGTTCGCCGCGTCGACAACAACGTGGTAGCGTTTCTCCGCTATCCTTCCAACTTCCACGTGTCTCTTGACAGCCTCCACGTACTCGTCAATAACTCCTTGAAGTGGTTTAGTCTCCCCTATTCTATCCCATTGAACATACTTGGTTTTACTGTCAAAAAATATACTCTCAATTTCGATTTCCTGCTCCCTTGAAATCTCTATGCCGTCACTCCATACGACTTTTATCCCATTGTACTCTGGTGGATTATGGGAAGCCGTAACAATAATCCCACCATCAACCTTATGGCTTTTCACAGCATATTGCAGCGCCGGAGTTGGCGCCATACCCGCAAACAGAACTTCGCAGCCTGCGGCGTTCAACCCAGATATCACAGCCCTTGTAAGCATTGGGCTGCTTGTTCGGGCGTCATGTCCCACTATTAAACTTCCAGACTTGAAAAAGGTGCCTATAGCTCCTCCAATTTTCGCCGCAAACTCTGGAGTTAACTCATTGTTTGCTGTTCCTCGAATCCCGTTTGTTCCAAACAATCTTCTCGAACTTAGCATGAGCGATACACCTTAGAGGGCAAGTCCATTTATATTCGGCATTTCCCAATAAAACGGTTTTGTGGGGGTAGAAACATGAAAGTTCTGCTCCATGAAATGAGTTGAGTTGAAGCGAAAGAGTATTTCAGTAAAAATGATACAGCCATAATACAGTGGGCTCCAATGAGCGGCATGGTCCCCACAACTTTCTGGGAACAGACCACCTTATCGCTAAAGCCGTAGCCGAGGAAACCGCCAAACGCACTGGTGTTATTTGCCTGCAAGTTATACCATTCGGCGTAAGCTACCACCAGACAGTTCTGGGGCACAGTGCACGTTTCACCGGAAATCTTCAAAACTACTTGAAAGAGATTTGCCTAGCACTAAACTATTATGGCATAAGGAAAATCGTAATAGTTAATGGGCGTGGTGGAAACCTTGCAGCCCTAGCGGATTTAGCTAGAGAACTGCGGGAAAAAGGAGTTTTTATATCCATCTTCCAATGGTGGACGGCAGCCAGCAAACTTCTTCCACAAATCTTTAAGCCCGTAGAAAGGGGACACGCGGGCGCTGAGGAAACCTCTGTGAATTTAGCTCTCCATCCCCATCTTGTACGTATGGATAAGGCTGTTGATGAGGAGACCCGCAGCCATTTTGCCGAAGTTGCAGGCATAACTTTGCCCTTGGACACGGCTGACCACACGGCCTCAGGGGTTTTCGGCAAATTCACAACAGCCTCAGCGGAGAAAGGTAGGGAAGTCTTTGAGGTTGTTGTTAACGAGCTGGCTAGACATGTTGACATGCTAAAGGATGCTAAAATTGAAGATTTGATGGCTAAGCCAAAGGTTTAGGTTTAGTGTCTGAACTTAGGCATAGATATATTTTTGTTGCTCCCACCATGTGACCTCATTTTTGTCTTTGGGCATATGAGCCTCATATTCCTTCCATTCTTGCATTTTCAGCATCCAATATTTTTCCGCGTTCTCTTTGCCTAAGGCCTTTTTGCATATGTCGTCGCTTTCCCATTCCTCCAATGCTTCTTTAAGAGAGCTCGGCAAAACCCTTATTCCCAAAGCCCTTCGCTCGGTTTCGCTTAAATGATATACGTTGACATCTACCGGGTCACCAGGCTCAATTTTCCTTTTGATTCCGTCTAAACCTGCCTCGAAAACTGCGGCGTAAGCTAGATACGGGTTGCACAAGGGGTCCGGGCATCGAAATTCTATTCTTGCTTCGTTTTCTTTTCCGGGAAAGTATTCGGGCACCCTTATCAGGGCTGAGCGGTTCTTCCTGCTCCATGTGATGTAGACGGGCGCCTCGTAGCCCGGCACCAGCCTTTTGTAGCTGTTGACCGTGGGAGCTACAATGGCGCATAAAGCTCTGACGTGTTCAAGGATTCCTCCAATGAAGTAGCGGCACAACTGCGAAAGGTGGGCGTATCCACCCTTGTCATAAAATAAATTTCTGCCAGTTTTTAAGTCGAAAAGTCCAAGGTGAATGTGCATACCACTTCCAGGCTTTCCAGACCACGGTTTAGGCATGAAAGTGGCTATCCAACCGTACTTTCTATCCGCAACAGCTTTAGCTGCGAACTTGTACCGCACGATGTTGTCCGAAGTTGCTACTGGATCCGAGTATTTAAAAGTGATCTCGTTTTGGGCAGCTCCAACTTCGTGGTGTTCCCTTTCAACTTCTATTCCCATAGTGAAAAGGGCGTTGGCCAAATCCAGTCTGAAACTTTCGGTTAAATCGCGTCCCGGAGCTATGTCAAAGTACCTATGCTTATCTAACAAGTGGTTTTCAACAGGCTCGAAGCCTCCGTCTGGTGCTTTTTGCACTAGGTAAAATTCCAGTTCAGCGGCAGCCGTTGGTTCGTAACCTTCCGTCCGCATTTTATCTAGGCTTTTCTGGCAAATGTAGCGGGGGTCTCCCTCGAAACGTTCCCCCTCAGGCGTGTAGATGTTGCAGATGAAGCTTACAACGCTTTTGTTGTAAAAGTAGTAGGGGCAAACCGTGAAAGTTGTTATGTCAGGCTTCATAATCATGTCGCTTTCCTCTATGCCAACGCCGCCTACTAGGGATGAACCGTCGAAGCCCACGCCTTCAGCTATGGCATTTTCCACCTCTTCAACGGGCACGGTTCTACCCCTAAGATAGCCAAGCAAGTCTGTAAAATGGAGTAGAATATGTTCAGCGTTTTTCATGAGCTTAAAGCATAACTCAACATTTTTGTTTACGCCGCGTCGCAAACCCGGCACACATGCTCCTTCCAATGTATTTATACGGCAGAAATGGTTTAAACTGTAAATATAAAAAGTTTTTCAAAGAAAACAGCAACAAATGTTAAATATTTAAAACAATGACCGATCAAATGTGCAAAAGCGTAACTAGGTGCGAAATATGGACCATACAGATGTTCAAGATGTTCTTAATGAAAGGGCAAAAGCAGCCTTAGCGAAAAAGGCTGTTAGTTTAGACAATGTTGATTTGAAGATATTGAGGGCCTTAACGGCTGACGCTAGAGCCTCCTCCAGACAGCTTGCAAAACAATGCGGAATCGCAACAAGCACAGTGCTTTCTAGAATTAGGAGGCTTGAAGAAAACGGTGTGATAAAGGGGTACACTGCCATAGTTGACCATGAAAAATTAGGATACGAGCTAACGGTTGTTGTGGAATTAACTGTCTCTAAGGGACGGCTTCTCGAAGTGGAAAATGAGGTTGCGAAAATCTCAAATGTATGCTGTGTTTACGACGTAACTGGACTGATAGACGCCATAATAGTCGCCAAATTCAAAAACAGAGAAGAACTAAGCAAGTTTGCGAAAAGGCTTCTGGCAATGCCCTACGTTGAACGAACAAACACGCATGTAGTGTTAACAACAATAAAAGAGGATTTCAGAGAACTCGTCTAACCCCCCTTATTTTTAAATCACTGAAAGCCCAAGGGAAAACTTAATTCAACCCGAAACTCAAAATTAAACAGTACATGTGCGGGGGTTGCCAAGCCTGGTCAAAGGCGCAGCCCTGAGGCGGCTGTCCCGTAGGGGTTCGTGGGTTCAAATCCCACCCCCCGCACTTCAAAACTTTTAAAAACAGTGCAGGTATATGGCGATTTTTGGGATAAGGTTTAAGTAATACTTTTCACCAAAAAAGTATTACTGAGGTGTTTGTATGCACATACCAGATGGCTACCTAAGCCTTGAAGTGGCGGTTCTGATGAACGTAGTCTCGGCTGCCTTCCTCGTTTGGTGCTGGAGGAAAGCCAAGAGGGAGTATCCGAAGGGTTTTGCCTCGCTGTTAGCCGTTTCAAGCGCCTTTGTTTTTGTTGCACAAATGATTAATTTCCCGATAACCTATGGAACCAGCGGGCACTTGGTGGGCGGAACCTTTCTGGCTGTGGTTTTAGGTCCCTATGCAGCGGTTTTAGGTATGACCATCGTTTTGTTGGTGCAAGCATTATTCTTCGCAGATGGAGGACTGCTTGCTTTGGGTGCCAACATCTTCAACATGGCCATTATAGGCGGACTAAGCTTCTTCATGGTAAAGCTTATTGCAGGAAAATCCATTGAAGGCAAACGTTTTGCCATGGGAGTTTTTGCAGCTTCATGGTTCTCGGTTGTTTTGGGGGCATTGGCCTGCGGTTTAGAAATAGGCGTATCTCCTTTTTTTCTACAGGTGGGCGGTGTCGCCGTGACAGTCCCAGTCATGCTTTTTTGGCATACATTGATTGGATTAGCTGAGGCTGCAATAACAACAGCGTTCATTACACAACTGTATAGGCTTAAACCCGCAGCACTAAACGGTCTAATCTTTCTTAGGAGGGAAATTGCTTGAAAAACCACTTGAAGGCCTTCGCCCTCCTGCTTGTAGGATTAGCTATCCTTTTGCCCTTTGCCTCTTCCTACCCAGACGGCTTAGAAACAGTGGCTGAAACTCTCGGCGTGGAGAAAACTCCGCCCGTATGGGAGGGATTAATGCCCGACTACACCATACCAGCTGTTGGAAATCTATACTTGTCAACACTTTTTGCCGGCGTGTTTGGGGCTTTTCTAGTATTTGTTTTAACGTTTATCCTTGGAAAAACGGTGTCAAAATCGGATTAAGACGGAAAGAGGAAAGTTACTCTCTGCTTGCTAGAATCACGATGTAGTCAGCGGTGTCGGCGCACATGTCTGCGGCGTGTTCTATGAACTCTATCAAGTCGTCGAATATTACAACGGAGCCAACGTTCATTTCCTCCGCGTACTTAATGAACAACCTTTTTGCCTCTAAGTATTCGTCATCAATTTTCCTCTCAATCTCTTCAACTTTTTTAGCCCCATCAATTGCAGCCGCTGGGTCAGCCCCAATTTTCTCAATGCTCCCCCTTAAAGCATGGGCGCAGTCTAGAAGATAAGCCGTGATGCGGGCGGCTTTCTCCCACAGTTCCTTCGGTATTTTAGTTTCCCCAAGCATTTTGATGCATCTCGCAGCGTCTTTAACGTGGTCTGCAAGTGTGTCTAAACGTTTGACAAGGTGCATTAGGTCTTCGCGGTACTCGGCAAAAAGGGCAACGCCCTTTGAAAGCTCCTTGAAAACTTCCGTTCGGAGCCTGTCAACCTCCTTTTCAACCTTGAAAATATTATCTATGTACTGCATAGCTTCCTTTTTATTGTTTTCAGTCATCTTCTGCGTAGCTTGGTTGAGAAGGGTTACTGTGTCAAGAGCTTTTGTTATCTGTTCCTGCGCTAAGTCTAAAGCTTTCGCCCTGCGCCGTCTCTCAAACCACAAGTAGCTTTTGCTTTCCAACTCCACCCCACTTACATAGTTTGTGGATCACTTAATAACGCTTTTCAAGATTTAAATTTCCTTCTCGGCAACCCAGTAGGCCTTTGTTTCTCCACTTTTAGTGATAACATGCTCCTTCTTGAATATTGGGGCCTCCCTCTTGTATCTTTCCACAGCCTCCTTCAAAACTGGGAAAACATTCTCTCTGTGGGCTCCCGCAACTATAACATATACCAGGTCTTCGCCGACGTTAAACTCTCCGGAGAAATGATGGATTTGGACGTCCACTACACCCTTTCTTGCTTTTAATTCTCGGCATATTTCTAACAAAACCTCGTTGGCTTTTTCCTCGTAAGCCTCAACCTCCAACTTTTGAACTCTCTCTCCTTGAAAGTTTTCTCCTCGGACGACTCCTATGAAGATTGCTACGGCTCCAGCCTTATAGAAGTCAGGCAAGCTTTTAACTTCGGCAATCAACCTTTCAAGGGACACTGTGCCCTTTTTGTGAACATATTTTTGCATGGTTTCCCCCGTACAAGAGTGTTATGGCTGTTTTAAAGTTTTAACCCACCCTAACCAAATTTTGAGTTAAGTTTGAAAGCTTTTTGCGGTATTCCAAAAGCCGTTCATGCGCCTTTTTCAAGACCTCTTCCTAAGGCTTTAGCAAGTTTTGAGGCTGTTGGAGTGTCACCGTGAATGCAGGCGGTGTGCACAATGCCAAGCTCCACTGACTTCCATCAACAGCTTCTACAACGCCTTTCTTCACGGCTTTCACGGTTCTTTCAAAAACTTTCTCAGACTCTTCAATGACGGCTCCCGCTGCTTTACGGGAAACTAAGCTTCCGTCTGGGTTATACGCCCTGTCAGCGAAGAATTCATAGGCGAACGGAGCCCAACGTCTTTGGCGGTGCGAAAACTATTAGGTTGGTGTCCAGCGCTTATCCGGCTTCGGTTAGAGCGCCGGCAAGTTCTCTGTTTTTTAGGGCATTGTTGTACATGGCGCCATGGGGCTTAACATGCCGAAGAGAGACACCGAAAGCTTTCGCAAAGCCCTGAAGCGCTAACTTGATAAATAATGTAGTTTTTTGCCTCTTCGTAGGTGAGTTGCATAGTTCTTCGTCCAAACCCCATGACGTCAGGATGAGCAGGATAGGCCCACAGTCACCCCCATGCTTTTTCGCAAGAGCCACTGTCCGCGCAATTGTTAAGGATCTCCAGCGTGGAAGCCGCAGGCGATGTTTGCCGAGGTTATGTGCGGCATTATCCTAGCGTCGTCTTCCACCTTAAATTCCCTAGCTCTCACCTATCATAATTTATGTCAACTTGATTTTTCACAGTTTAGTCCCCTTTCCATGGCGGTTAACTTTTTAGGTATTCTCTTAGATCTTCCAGCACAGCTGATGGAACTGGTAGGTCCTTCATGGTAATTAGTCCTGATGGAGCTTTAAGCACTTTTGGAATAGCGTTCACTACTATTGCGGCTGTGCCTATGTCTCCGTGAATGCATGGCTGTATCTTCTGTTTAACTGTAGGCACACCCATTATTGTTATGGCATCGTATTCTTCTTCGGTACCAACGTAGGCTTGGAACTTTAAAACTATAACTTCTCTGCCTTTCATGAAGCCCCTTGCAGTCTGCTTTAAACCCGCCACTTTTCCAGCTTCAATTTTGATGAAACCGCTTTCTACAGTGTTCTTTGCGATCACCGGTTCAACTGGTTCAGATCTTATCTTTTCCAGCCTCCATGCTAGGGCGTCTGCGATCATGGCGATGGATTGCTCAAGACCCACATGCCCGGTGATCTGTCCATTCTCAATCTTCCGCCTAAACTCTTCAACTGTTAGTCCAGCGCCTATTTTTCTTTGAAAAGGCAACCGTCTTGTAGCCGCGTTCACGACTCTGACGGCTTCTATTTTCTCTATTTCCTGGCACACGGCGGTCAACGTTATTACCAAAGTGTCCATGAGGAAGCCTGGGTTTATTCCAGTCCCTAAAACAGTCACGTCGTGTTTTTTGGCCAACATGTTAATTTCTTCGGCTATTTTTGGGTCTGAGTAGTGAGGGTATGCTAGTTCTTCACACGTGGATATCACGTCTACCCCGTGTTTTATTAGAGAAGCTATTTGGGGGTAGACTTGCTTTAGAAATGATGATGTGGCGTGGATCGCTATGTCGGCTCTCACGTTCAGAAAAAGTTCCTCGGCGTTTTTGTAAACCTTTGCACCGAGTTTTTCACCTAAGCCCAACAATTCGCCCAAATCCTTGCCAACTTTATCCTCTGCAATGTCGACGGCTCCAACGATTTCCAAACCTTTCTTCTCTAGCAAAGTCCTAGCGATTAAGCTTCCAACAGCCCCGACCCCATATAGGACGGCTTTTACAGTCTCCATTCGGTTCCACCATATCCGCATTTAATGAGGTTTTTGGGCTTATAAAGCAAAGGGTGTTGAGGCTTCCTTCAAATTTCTTTACGTTTGTAAATTTTAATAATGAGGGGCAACCAATAATAAGGATACACGAATGCCGCGGATGAAACGCACCGTGGATTCTTAAGGGTTGTGGTTTGAATGTCAGCAATTGGGGAGACATCGACAAATGTTGAGAAGGCTAAACCTAAAGCTGAGATTCACATAATAAGGGATCACTGTAAGGGTTGCGGCTTCTGTATACACTACTGCCCAAAGAGGGTTTTAGCAGAATCCAACGAAATAAACGCTAGAGGTGTGCATCCTCCAATGGTTGTAAACGAAGAGGCGTGTATACTGTGCGGTCTCTGCATGGCAATTTGCCCAGACTTTGCCATCTACGTGCGAGAAAAACGATGCATGGGCGGGTGTTGACATGGAAAAGGTCTTAACCGGCGTTCACTTCATGAGCGGCGACATCGCATGCGCAGAGGGCGCAATAGCCGCTGGCTGCCGCTTCTTCGCTGGTTACCCTATAACACCGGCAACAGAGATAGCAGAACACATGGCTGCTAGAATGCCTGAGGTTGGTGGGATATACATCCAAATGGAGGATGAAATAGCCTCCATTGCGGCTGTTATAGGTGCCTCCTATGCCGGCTTGAAAGCTATGACGGCGACGTCTGGTCCGGGTTTCAGTTTGATGCAGGAAAACATAGGGTTGGCTGTTATGACGGAGGCTCCGTGTGTTATTGTTGATGTTATGCGGGGAGGGCCCAGCACTGGTCAGCCGACTCTTCCGGGACAACAGGATGTTATGCAAGCCAAATGGGGTTCCCACGGGGACTATGAAATTATAGCTTTATCGCCATCTTCGGTTCAAGAAATGTTCGATTTGACGGTTGAGGCTTTCAACTTGGCTGAAACTTACCGTGTTCCAACGCTTTTAATGGCTGACGAAGTTGTAGCTCACATGTGGGAGAAGGTGGTTATACCACCAGCTGAAGAGGTGAAAGTTGTAAACCGTAAGAAGCCAAAAAACCCGCCCGGCAAATACATGCCTTTCATGCCAGATGAGGACTTGGTCCCACCCATGGCTTGTTTCGGCGAAGGGTACCGTTTCCACGCCACGGGTTTAACCCACGACGAGTATGGCTACCCTAGAACGCAGGACTCTGACGTTCAGATGAGGCTTGTTCAGAGGTTGTGCGACAAAATAAGGAAAAACGCGGACAAAATAACCCGTGTTGAGGGGGAAATGCTCGACGATGCGGAAGTTGTGGTAGTTGCCTATGGAATAGTCGCCAGAGCGGCTTTAAGCGCTGTGAGAAAGGCTAGGGAACAAGGCATAAAAGCCGGTCTTCTTCGGCTGATAACCCTTTGGCCATTCCCTGAGAGACATGTGGCTAAGGCTGCTGAGAAAGCTGGGGCAGTAATTGTTCCGGAAATGAACTGTGGACAGATGGTGCGGGAGGTCGAGAGGGCTGCTAAAACGACACCAGTGTACCATCTTTCGAAGCTTGGAGAGGAGCCGCACACCCCCCTCGAAATCCTTCAAGCTATAAGGAGGTATGGTTGATGGGTGGAGTTGTTGAACATCCCTTTGCGAAGTATTTGAGGACAGCGATGATCCCCCACATTTGGTGTCCGGGCTGCGGCAACGGAATAATTCTAAACGCTTTTGTGCGCGCCTTAGACGAGCTGCAAATAAACCTAGACAAGCTTGTTGTTGTGTCCGGGATCGGCTGCATAGGGCGATCCGCCGGATATATTAACGTGGATTCTTTCCACACGACCCATGGCCGTTCCATAGCCTTTGCCACAGGCGTTAAACTCGCCAAACCGGAGCTGGAAGTGGTTGTAATAAGCGGCGACGGCGACCTATTTGCTATAGGTGGAAACCATTTTATTCATGCCGCGAGGAGGAATGTTGGCATAAAAGTGATTTGCGCCAACAACTTCAACTATGGAATGACTGGTGGGCAAGTGGGACCTACAACACCGCTAGAAGCCCTAACAACCACAACACCATATGGCAACATTGAACACCCATTTAACCTCGTTCATCTTGCAGCAGCCTCTGGGGCAACCTACGTGGCACGTTGGACAACTTTCCATGTGCACATGTTGACAACATCGATAAAGAAGATGCTTCAGCGGAAAGGCTTCTCTTTTGTAGAAGTTGTGTCGCAGTGTCCAGAAATTTATGGACGCCGCAACAATATGCGAACGGGGCTTGAAATGATGGAGTGGTTTAGGAAAGCCTCAGTAATAGCGAATTTTTCAGACCCCGCGAAGGCGGAAATATCGCCCGAAAGAATTGTTGTTGGAGAGTTCGTGGACGTGGAAAAGCCCACGTATGAAGAGAGGTTACATGCCAAACTAGTCCAAATTATGAAGGGGGCACCGTGATAAGATGCGTATAGAGATAAGGTTCGCAGGCTTCGGCGGGCAGGGAATAATAAAGTCCGGGATTTTGACAGCCGCAGCGGCATGCCTCTACGGTGGGAAAAACGCTGTGCAAACCCAATCCTATGGACCGGAATCCCGAGGGGGAGCTTGCAGGTCGGAGGTTATAATTTCGGATGAGGAAATAGATTTTCCAAAGGTTACGGAACCGGATATTTTGGTTTTGATGTCGCAGCATGCATATAACGAGTATGCGGAAACGGTGAAGAAGGGAGGAATGATAATCCTCGACCCAGATATGATTCCCAACGAGCGGAAAATTGAAGGCGTGAAGGTTTTCAGAGTTCCAGCAACGAGGATGGCTGAGGCTCTTGGAAGGAAAATTGTTGCAAACGTGGTTATGCTTGGAGCGTTTGCGGCGATAACTGGAATCGTGGACAAGGAGGCTTTTAAGAATTCCATAAGGGCAAATGTTCCCAAAGAAGCAGAGGAATTAAACCTAAAAGCCTTCGAAATGGGTTATGAATATGGCAAAAACTTGTTGAAAAGCTAGCCTTGCTCAGTTTGCGGCATTGGTGCTTGCGCTTGTGCTTGAACCTGTAGCTGAACAATGGGTGTCAAGAGTTTTGATTTTCTAACGCCCACATGTCGAAGCGGAGCAATTTTCTTTGCCTCGTTATAGATGTCTGAAGCTATTTTTCCGAGAACCATTTCTTGAGCTAACTGGTCTAAAGTTAGAGTTTTACTTTTTTCTTCAACGATTTTCGCCATAATCTTGCGTATGGCCGTCTCTTGCGAAGTATTAATCCTTGTTAATGTAAAGGCGCAGACGGCGACTCGGACCCTATACCCATCTTTGGTTGTAATGTTGAATATGCCGTCAACTTTTGTTGTCCTTCGACGCACAAGGCTTCGCAGGTAGTCCCTCGAGTACTCGTGTCCCTTGAAGATCGTGTCAGCTGTTTTTCCATCAACCCCCGTTATCTGGAAGTAGAGTTTCAAGTACTGGTGGGAGAAGTCTCCAGTTATATCGTAGAGGGTTACTTCAAGAACTCTTCCGACGAGTTTTTCAGGCGCATCTGCTGGTATAGACCCTATTTCAACGTTTCCGAAGTACGGGGGCGCCAGTACAGTGTACCAGACTTTGCTACGCCATTTATCCCTTACCTTTTTTGTGGACAAGGTGGTCCTCCGTTAACAGCGGAGAAAATTCTCACACTGGTGTATTAAATTTTACTTTTTCGGCGTTATCTTCTCGATACCCATCATGTACTTTCTCAAAACCTCTGGGATTATCACTGAACCATCCTCCTGCTGGTAGTTTTCCAGTATAGCCACTATGGTTCTTCCAGTGGCTAAAGCTGTGGAGTTTAAGGTGTGCACGAAGCCTTTCGGAGGCTCTCCCTCTTTTTCCCGATAGCGGATGTTAAGTCTTCTAGCCTGATAATCCGTGCAATTGCTGCATGAGATTATTTCTCTATAAGCGTTTTGGGCTGGCATCCACGCTTCAATATCGTATTTTTTGGCGGCAACTTTTCCAATATCGCCCGTGCAGACGTTCACGACGCGGTAGGGTAGGCCTAGCTTCTGCACCAGCTCCTCGGCGTTTCTTAAAAGTTCCTCGTGAATCCTCCACGAGTCTTCTGGTTTGCAGAAAACAAACTGTTCGACCTTGTTGAACTGATGAGTGCGAAAAATCCCCCTCGTATCTTTGCCGTGGGCTCCCGCCTCTTTTCTGAAGTTTGTGCTTATCCCCACAAACTTTATGGGTAAATCCTCAGCCTTCAAAATTTCGTTCATATACATGGCCGCCATCGGGTGCTCCGACGTTGCAATCAAGTAAAGATCTTCGCCCTCGATTTTGTAAAGGTCGTTTTCAAAGTCGCTGAGGGCTATGACGCCCTCATAGGGTTTGCGCCTCATGAGGAAAGGAGGTTCAACAGGCTTAAACCCTCTCTTTACAAGTTCCCATAGGGCGAAGTTTATCAAAGCCATGTCCAATAAAACGCCCTCGTTTTTCAGGTAGAAAAACCTGGCTCCAGAGACTTTTCCAGCCCTTTCGACGTCCATTATGTCTAGGCTTAAACCAAGCTCGATGTGGTCTTTAGGTGGAAAACTGAATTTGGGAGGTTCTCCCCAAATCTTAACAACAACATTGTCGTTTTCATCCTTCCCTATTGGAACAGATTCATGTAGAAGATTTGGCAGAAGCATTAAATAGTTTCGCACTTTTCCCTCTAAGTCAGCGACAAGCTTCTCCATTCTGGTTATTTCCTCATCGACAGCCTTTGCTTCTGCAATGAGAGGCGCAACGTTTTCCCCCCTCTTCTTCGCCGATGCAATTTCAGCCGTTATCTGGTTCCTTTTCTGCCGTAGTTCATTAAGCCCTGTCAAGTTTTGGCGCCAAAGCCTATCGCATTCAATGAGTTCGTCCAACATCCTAAGGTATTCCGGGTCTCCTCTCCTGGCTAGGTTTTCCCTCACGAAATCGGGTTTTTCCCTAATAAGTTTAATGTCCAACATTTCCTTTTGTCAACCCTTTTCCTCTTAGAGAGATAAAACACGTTCCTATTCAAGTTTCCGGGCGGCTTTTAGAGTTTTCTCCGCCATTGATATTGCGGAAAGCAGATCATCAACCGTAGCAATAAAAGTTTTGATCCCTCTTTTACATTTAACGTATGCCCATATGCTTTTTCCCCTATTCTCGGTTTTCACGTAAAGACCCGGGGGTACTTTGACGTTGTCTGGGGAGACGGCTTCAGCAATAGCCCTTGCAAATTCCCCATCCTCGTAGAAGATTGTGATTTCAGCCTCTAAGCTTTCCATCGGCCAACTTCTTCCCCACAAGTTCGTTAACAAGTTTTATGAAGATTTCCATGTTTTCAATTGGAACTTGAGCTCCAGCTGCTACATCGTGGCCTCCACCCTTTCCGAGGCATTTTTCAGCGGCGGTCTGCATTATTTCTCCGAGGTTCACTCCTTTAGAGGTAACAGCGTCCACAGTCCTTGCGGATACCTTGGCTATGTCTTCTCCCTTCACGTCTGCGTAAACAATTAGTGGCTTCTCCGGGTTCGGCAGGGATGTTAATAGGATGGAGGAGATTGTGCCGACTATTTTGTCGTCTATGTAGTCTTCACCGTACACAACGTATATGTTCTCCAACTCTCTTATCCTCCCTGGCTCTTTTGCGATCCATTCAAGATATTTGTTTACTGTTCGCCTATACTCTTCGAGGATTTTGTTGGCTTCCTCAAAGTTGGCTCCCCTGTCACCCATACATACGGCGATGCCTACTCCGGGCTTGTCCATGCGCCCAGCCGCGTTTAACAATACGGCGAATTCCCTAGCGTCACGGAGGGGTGTCCACGCGTCTTCCCGTGTTAAAGTGTAAACGTGCCCAACTAGATTTGAAACTTCATAGTGAAGTCCTTTCGAGAGGAGATACTCTGCTAGGGCTGTGCACAGCCTTCTTTTTTCTTCATCGCTTAAATCCCTCAAAGCCCGCCATTTATCATCAACCTTCGTTTTTATTCCGAGGCTTTCTAGGAAGGCGTAGCTTCCGCCCTCGTCTCCGCTTATTCCAGGGATGAAAGGGTTTGTTGTGGATGCTAAAGCCTTATGAATTGGACGGGTTTCCCTTCCAAAGAACATCAAATCTTTTTCAACCTTTAATAATCCTTGAGTCTTCGCTTCTTCAACTATTAACTCGTTTAAGCCGCCAAGCGCCCGTTGGTCGTATTTATCCTGCAAGTCTCCGAGCGCTCCCACCACAGCAATGGGCGCCAAATCCATGTTTACCTTGTCAACAGCCTTAGCCACGAAATAGGCTACTCCAGCACTACTCACGTCCCTTGTTCCATCAATGCCGTGAACATGCGGGTTCACCCATAAAAAATCCTCAAAGCTTTCACCTATGATTTGGTGATGATCTAGTACAGCAACCTCGGTTTCCGGGGTTCTCTGTTTCAACAGGTTTGCGTAATCGTTTCCAAGGTCTATAAAAATAACCATTTTAGGTTTTTCTCCGGCTATTTCGTCCACAATTCTTTCGTCAACCCACTGGGTGATTCTGATTCGGAAGCGTGCCTCAAGCCTGTACAATGCCTTGCCAATAATGCCTGCAGCAGCTATTCCATCAGCGTCTAAATGTGAGAAAACATGAACCGTGTCGCTTCTTCCGACGGCTTCACGAATTTTCTCAGCTGCTTTAGAAACCCTTTCGAAGAAGGCTTCAACTCGCTTATCGTCTAGCATCACCATCACAGTTAATTGAAAGCTCCTGCTTAAAAGTTCGAGGATGACTTATTTCTGAATTTTACGCTATTGACGCTGCCTTAGGCTCGTACTTCCAGTCTGGAGGCAATATTCCCTCTTGCTTATAATACTCTGCAAGCCTATGAATCTTAGCCTCAACAAGCTGTAAAGCCCTCTTGTTATGCACATCTTTCCTATGCTTTTCAAGGTGGGCTGCAAGTCGCGTCGCTTTCTTTAAGAGGTTTTCAAGGTCCTCAGGTATGGCAGGAGCTAGGCCAGCTTCCCTCAAAATCTGCGTTATACTTTTTCCGGTTAATGGCTTAACTAGCGGGATGGCATATTGGTCTCTGAGAATAGTGCCGATACGGCTTGGAGGGTGCCCTTCCTTGGCCAACTTAATAACTAGAGCCTCCACTTCTTCAGGTTGGTATTTACACCAGCTTGGCGGACGCTTGCTAACAGGTCTCGTTGAGTGAGACTTCCCTTTATCCTTCTTCGGCATGGCTATCACGCGAAACTCTGTAAGAGCGAAGGTAGACAGATATTTAAGACCTTCGATTTAAACCTTCAGCCTAAGCTATTCACAAGCACGGGTTTAAATTAAACAGTTCGCTTGCAACCCTAAAGGGGTCGCTAACTCCTGGGCTTAGGGACGTTATGGAGCCGTAGTTAAGCCGTCTGGCAGGGGGCCTGGCAAACAATTAGGTCTGTTATCTCGTTATGAGCAATTTCCCTAACAGAAACTGTGATGAACTTTCTGATGAGAATGATGCATTTGTCGGTTAAATATAGAGGTGGCCTTTAACATAAAAGTAGCCGACTAACGCCATAAAAACAAAGATGCAAGAAACAGCGATTATTATCGCGGAAACAAGGTAGCCATGGCTTCCATCAGACTTCTACACCTCTAGGTTTGCTTCTTTAACGAGTTTTGCGATGGCATCTCTAACTTCATAGGGATTTTTGACGCCGGAAATCGAGAATATTGCCGCTTCCATGGGCATAATCATACCGATCGTTATTGGAGAAACCCTACCATAGTTGAGAGTCTACTTATGGACCCTTGATCAACAATTAAGTCCGTTATCTTGTCGTGAGTGACCTTCTTATAAGTATTCCAATGAACTTTTTGAACATTATTACCCACTCATTTGTTATTAGGTAACAGTGTCCTTTGACGTAAACATAGCCCAGCCCTTAAACTATAACTGAAGAACCAGAAAAACGAACAGTTGTATGGGGAACACTATCCACTTGTATTCGGGTTGCGTCACGAAACTCAAGCTTCCCATAATGATTCATATCATTATTAGCCCCAACGTTGCTATTGTCACGAAGGAAATATAGTGCCTCTCTAAAACCATGAGAATTTTTTCATTGATGCCATTACAATCTCCTTTAGAATATTTACCTGTTTTTCGCTCAAAGAGAAGCCTCCGCGAATTTTACTTTATTTCTCAACTTTTAAGCTTTTATACCATTTCGCAAATTTCCGGAGGGCTTTAGCTCTATGGGAATACTTGTTTTTTTCGTCTATGCTCATTTCGGCGAAAGTTTTTTCGCAGTCTAAGGGTTTGAAAATTGGGTCAAAGCCGAAACCGGAGCAGCCTTTTCGGGTTTTATCTGTTATTTCTCCAAGAACTTCTCCCTTAAAGCATATGGGGGCATCTAATTCCTCAGAGAAGTAGGCGACTACTGATTGAAAGCGTGCTTTCCTGTTGGCGACGTCTTCCATGAGTCTCAGAAGACCTTCGTTTCCAATTGTTTTATACACGTATGAGGCATATGGCCCTGGAAAACCGTTTAAGGCGTCAATGAAGAGTCCGGCGTCTTCAACTATTATTGGGAGGCGGCACTGTTGAAAAGCGTGGATGGCGCTTGTTTTTGCGATTTCTTCAAGGTTTTCACTTTGAATTTCCATGGTTTTCACCTTCAGCATGCCGACGGCTATCTTGTAGCGGCCTAAAACTTTTCGGGCTTCATTGAACTTGTTGATGTTGTTTGTTGCAAAGAATATGACCTTCCCCTTTAGTTGGAACTCCAACGGGCTCACGCTTTCGTTGGTTTTCTTTCAGACACGTACCGTCCTCGCTTCTCTATTTCCTCGACCTTGTCTAAAACGTTTTTCACGGTTTCAGCGTCCCAAATTTTGGAGTATCCTTCAATCACATTTCTGAAGCATTCCTCAGCAAACTTGTAATGGGTGCTTTGTAAAGCCCTTTTCATAAGGTGGAGGTCTACACCCATGGCTTCAACATCCCTTGTCTTTTCACCCAGCCCAAAATCTACGAAAAAGATTTTGCCGTCGCATGTGTAAATCATGTTTGAAGTTGTAAGGTCGCCGTGGACTATTCCATGTTTGTGTAGTCTGCCCACAAGCTCTCCAACACGGCGGCATAAGCGTTTTCTTTCATCGCTCGAGACTTCGTTCAGCAGTTGTTTAAGCTGTTTGCCATCAACGTGCTCCATCACTATTAAAGCATTTTTAACGTCGACGAATAATATCGTTGGAGTCGGCACTCCAGCTTTTTTGGCTTCATACATCAACCGTGGTTCGTGAACTGTTCTATAGGTTCTTATACGCTCATCCAGAGCTGGAAGCCTATACTTCTTTGGCAAACGCTTCTTGAATATGGCTTTCCTGCCCTGCCACTCTGCAAGGTAAAGGTGTGCCTCCGCCCCCTTCTTGATAAGTTGGGGCTGGCTTATTTCATCCATGGGACTTCAACCTCGTCTAGGCGCCACCTCAACCGGACAAAGCTTTCTTCAACGGGGGTTGTGATGCCATGAGTGTAAGCTAAAACACCGGTCCAAGCTATCATGGCGCCGTTGTCAATGGCGTATTCGCTTGGAACTGTGCAGAATCTTGCGTTATGTTCCTCTGCTATTGAACGTACCATCTCCTGAAGCCTTTTGTTGGCAGCTACACCACCCGTTAACAAAACCTCCTTCTTCTCCGTGTGGGCTAACGCTCTCTCAGTTATCTCAACAACCATTGAAAAAGCTGTTTCCTGCAAACTATAGCATAGATCCTCAAGCCTGCATCCTCTGCTTTTCAATGCGTTTATGGCTGCGGTTAGCAGACCACTGAAGGAGACGTCCATCCCTTTAACAGTGTAGGGTAACGGAATAAGCTGTTCACCTTTTCGGGCAAGTTTTTCAACAATAGCCCCGAAAGGTTCGCCGGGTTTTTGTTTCAGTCCAGCCTCTCTGGCGAAAACGTCTAGACAGTTTCCGAGGGCTATGTCTAAGGTTTCACCGAAAACCCGGTAGCGTCCAGCGTCAAAAGCCGCCACAATAGTATTTCCACCAGAAACATAAAGGGTGACGGGGTCCACAGCCCCCGTTTTCAACTTGCCTATCTCAATATGCGCCACACAGTGATTAACGCCCACCAAGGGAACATGCAGATACGATGAGAGGGCCCGTGCCACAGTTGCACCTGTTCTTAGGCACGGACCAAGCCCTGGACCTTGCGAAAACGCAACAACGGTTAAGTCTTTTGGCTTTATTCCAGCCTTTCGGAAAGCCTCTTCAAGAACTTGGGCTGCGACTTCGGTATGATGGCGTGCGGCTTCCCTTGGGTGGATTCCCCCTTCTGGTGGAACGTAGGCGTCTATAATGTTGGCTAATATTTTCCCGTCAAATGAGGCTATTCCAACGCTGAAGTCGTCGGCTGTGCTTTCGATTCCAAGACAGTAACCTTTGCGTTTCCTTGTAGCCATTTCAACTCGCCCGACTTAACCTAAATTATTTTATGTTTGAACAAACATACATTTTGCTGAAACATGTATATAACTAAGCGGAAATGAAGGGGGATGAATGCCGAAATCCAACGATCTAGAGCAAAGAGCGCTGCAAATAATAATAAACGCCGGAAGCAACGGCCTGCTTCAGTCTGAACTATGGAAAAGGCTTGGAGCCAGCAGCCGGGAAGGTTCGAGAATAGCGCTTAAACTGGAAAGTAAAGGTCTTATTAGACGGGAAAAGGAACTCCGCAACGGTCGGTGGACTTACAGGCTTTACCCGAGAAGGCTGCCGGCTTCTATAGACTCTATAGTAGATTGCCCGTGCATGATGTGCCCAGACAGCTCAAAGTGTGGGCCAACGGGAAGCATTACACCCCAAAACTGTGAAAAGTTAACAGAGTGGCTTTTCCGCATAGCTGAGTCTGCCCAAGATGTCTTAGGTGACAGTTAATTTTGACAAAGGCGTGGATTCAAGAGCGTAAAAGGGATTATTATTATAGGAAGGCTAAGGAGGAAAAGTACCGCTCAAGGGCAGCCTACAAACTCTTCCAAGCCGTGGAAAAATACCACTTTATCCGGGAAGGCGATGTTGTTGTGGATTTAGGCGCTGCGCCGGGAGGGTGGACGCAAGCGGCGAGGAAAATCGTTGGACCCAAAGGTTTCGTTTTAGGGATTGACTTAAAACCAGTCGAGCCTTTTCCGGAACGCAACGTAAAAACGATTATAGGCGACATAACTGAGGATGAGACTGTTAAACAGATTCTGGAAATTCTTCCAAGAAAGGCTGACGTGGTAGTTTCAGATGTTTCGCCAAACATCTCCGGAGTCTGGGAGCTGGATCATGCCCGCCAAATAGACCTAGCCCAAAAAGCCTTGGAAATAGCCCTCCAAACGCTAAAGCCCGGCGGAAACTTTTTCGTCAAGGTCTTCCAAGGAGACATGCTGGAGGACTTTGTAAGTGTCGTTAGAAAACATTTTAGAGACGTGAAAATCGTTAAGCCTAAAGCCAGCAGAGCAAAGAGCTCGGAACTTTTTGTGTTGGGAATGCACTTCCATGCAGCTGGTGAGCGGTAGACCTAAATTTCTAAGATGGACTATTACAACTCAAGAGGGTGAAATTTTTGAAAGTTGTTGCGGCGGATTCTGCTTCAGCCATTCTTAATGAAAAGTTTGAGCCGACATTGATCGTTGCAACATCCGCCGTCATTGTCGAGCCGCCCTATCGTGAACCAAGCCAGTTTTTGGCAAAACCCATCTTCGTAGACGTTTCAAACAGTTATGAAGCAATAATCCACGAAGCTGGACTATGCAAACAGCTGCTTGCGAGGGTGAAGGCGGACGTTGTCCACCTTGACATGTCCCTTGGAGCCGTCTCCTTGGAGGAGCTTTCCCCCATACAATTTTCAAGCTTGAAAATTTCAAGTAAAGCGAGAAGCAACCTCGTGAAAATTCTTCCAAAACTCAGGAAAGTTTCGGGGGAAATCTCACAGAAATACCATGTAGACGTCTTAGCCATCGGTAAAGAAAGCATCTCCGTGAGGATAGCTGAGCTCACAGCGGGGGCCCACTCGATAATATATGCCTCTGAAAAAGCTCTAAAGGGGAGTGAGCCGTTAATGCTGGGGGTTCCTTCAAAATGTCAACCAAAAATAGTTGATGGCAGGGTTTACTTGCGATCGTTGATGGCAGCGGAACACGATGTTTTGGGCTACGCTGTGGACACTAACATGACGCTGGAAAAAGTTAATATCACGGAGATGCTCAACCCATGTGCAAGGGGTTTTAGAACTCTAAAGATAACCCCCTAAAGCATGACAGAAATATGGAGGACGAAGTATTGACATTGAATGTTTGGAGAAATTTCCCTCCAAAGGTGAAACGTGTACTCACGGTCATGTTGTTTCTCCTCCTCTCAATAGGTGTAACGGCCACTGGTGTTTCAGCACCCCTTTCGAGGGAGGAAGCTTCAAAGATGAACGAGGAGTTTAAAGAAGTGCAAGATTACGTCTTAACCGCCGACATGTTTCGCGGTGTCACTTTAATCTTTGGAAACAATTTCGTCCTATGCCTATCCTTTTTTGCACCTGTCGTAGGTGTTTTATTCGGGTTTTACGTGCTCTACAGCACTGGAGTTATAATTGCAGCCCAAAGCATTGTTGAAGGCGTAAACCCCTACATGGCTTTCACACTCTTGTTTATTATGCCGTTTGCTTGGCTTGAGTTTTCTGCGTACTCCATAGCCTTTGCTGAAAACGTTTGGCTAACGTGGCAAATTATTAAACGGGACTGGAGAAGAGAGCTTGTAAACGCATGTGTGATGGTTTCCCTATGCGCCCTAGTGTTGCTGGCCGCTGCTTTCATTGAAATGTCGATGATTAAGGCATTCGCGGGGCTTTCTTGACACTTATTTCTAGGCTTATGTTCAGAGCTTTGGCGCTGTGAGTTATCTCGCCTAGGCTTACCACGTCTACACCTTTAGAGGCATATTCAAGAATATTGTCTGCTGTTATCCCGCCACTAGCCTCTAAAACCACTTTTCCGTAAAAACCAGCTTTTTTGAGGAGTTCAACTGCCTTCTCTACCTGTTCTGGCGAAAAATTGTCCAGCATTATGATGTCCGCTCCCGCCCCAGCCGCTTTCAAGGCATCTTCAACTGTTGTCACTTCAACTTCGATTTTCTTACTAAAGGATGCCTTGTCTCTAGCCCTTTTCACAGCGTTTTCAACTCCACCGGCTATGGCAATGTGATTGTCCTTTATGAGAATCATGTCATCTAAGTGAAACCTGTGAGGGTCTCCACCCCCAACTAGGACAGCCTTTTTGTCGAAGTAAAGCAGTCCAGGAGCTGTTTTCCTTGTACACGCGACTTTCACCTTAAACCCTGCCCTCTGAACCTTCTCAACCAGCTTTCTTGTTGCTGTGGCTATGCCGCTCATCCGTGAAAGAATGTTGAGAACGGTTCGCTCAGCGGTAATTATTGTTCGTGCATCCCCATGAACCTTCATCAAAACCTGTTGAGGCTTCACCCTCTCTCCGTCTCTTGTGAGCGTCTCAAATTTTAAACCTAAACTTTCGAGGAGAACTTGCACCTCCTCTATTCCAGCGATTATGCCCTCTTCTTTGGCTATTATTTCGGCTTCAACCATGCATTCTTCCGGTATTAGGAGGGCTGTTGTCAAGTCACCCTGTCCAACGTCTTCTGCAAGCATTTGCAAAAGCTTCTCTTCTAAAAGTTTCCTTGGAATGTACATGGCTTCTCGTTTTCATCATCAGCACTTTCATTTTTAACAGTTTTGTGGAGCAAACCAAAATAAAGGGGCGACACTTTTCTTTGAATCATGCGTTTAATGCTTAGCTGTTCAGAGCTTGGTTTGGGACACGTTTCTAGGCTCATGGTTTTAGGGAGAAAACTGGAGGAGACGGGAAAAGAACTTTTCTTTTTCTCCGGAGGAGAAGCCTACAAGCTTCTCAAACAAGCCTTTAAAAACGTTCATCATTGTACGCCTACAAGTTGGTATGAAAATGCACGTGGAATAAGCGTTTCCGCGTCCGTTTTGAACATCCTGTTTCCGCTACCGTGGGTTAACCCTAAAACTGGAAGGTTTGGCTTTAAACCTCCAAGCGGAATAGAAACAGTGCATCGTTATTACGACCTTCGAAGCCACCTCTTGGAAATAAACCCTGATGTCATCGTCTCTGATGGAGACCTGCATGCTTTACGTTTAGCCATCCGATGGCATTACCCTTCAGTCTACATCACCAACGTCATTCGCCCAAGCTACGGCTTTCCCCCACTGCTGATTCCCGGAGAGAGGTTTGTGGAGCGCTATTTGAAAAAATGTTCAAAAATAATTGTTCCAGACGTCCCACCGCCCTACACCATTTGCGAGTACAATTTGGGAAATCTGGAACACGTAGGAGTCGAGGACAAGGTTGAGTTTGTGGGAAGCTTCATAAACGTGAACGGTGTAACCGCGGAGGAATACAATGGCTTCATCTTCGCATCCATCAGTGGACCAGTTGGAACGAGGTCTCGGCTAGAAAGGGTGATAATTCCAGTTTTAAGGGGTTTAAAAACCAGAAGCATAGTCAGCTTGGGTGAACAAGGTAAGAGAGGGGTTGCAGTTGTGGGAAACTGCACGATTTACAAGTGGCTTTCGCCGGAGGAGCGGGAAAAATGCATGACAAAAGCTGAAATAGTAATTTTCAGCGGCGGACACAACACTTGTTTTGAAGTCATAAAATACGTGAAACCAAGCATATGCATTCCAACGCAGCCTGAACAGTTGGCAAACGCCAAGAAGATACAGGATATGGGTTGTTCTCTAGTTGCCGAAAACCGCGATCAGTTAGTGCAAGCCCTCCGCGAGATGGAGAGGAACATGGACGTTTACAAGAGAAACGTTAGGAAGCTAAACCAATACGCCAGCAAGTTCAAGGGTGTTGATAAAGCCGTAGAAATAATTGAGAAAGTAGCTCACGAGAGCGCGTCTGCTAAATAAGGATTTTGCGCCTAACCTCGCCCATAGGTGCCTCTTCCTCGAATATTATAGCTTGGAACTTGTAGACTTTCGTGCCCTTCATGAGCCAGCAGTCTGGCGGAAGTCCAGCCTTTAAACAGCACTGGCACAGAAACTCCTCCTCGTCCCATCCCCACTCAACCGGAACTTGGGGGAGCAGAAGCCCCTTGTAAAATCCCCTTTCTACGATTAATCCGTCAACGCCCACCTTTATTTTGTAAGGATACTCGCTTGGATTTTCAACTTCCACTAACCTGGGAGGGGTGAGCACGCTTACCTCGAATACAACACCGTCAAGTTCTTCTAAAGATAAAGGGTAAAACCTTGGGTCTTGGGTCGCCGAGCTTATGGCGGACTCGATGACCGCTTCCGCTAGGGGCGTCGTCGGATAAGGGAGGCCTATGCAACCTCGTAGCTCCTTCTCTTCACCCTTAACGCTGTTTATCGTTACAAAAACTCCACATGGTTGCATCAGCTTCTCTGGGATGTTTTCGGGTGGAGGTATACGTTTTCCAGTTTTCAAGTATTCTTCAACGGCTTTCCTGGCAAGTTTTACCAGCAGTCTTCCTTCTTCTAGGCTGAGGTCAAAGGACAACGAACGAGCCTTCCTAGAATTTTATGGATTCTTCGCGTGCTCCCTCTTTTGTTATGATGAGAAAGTCGATACCGTCGCCGCTCATGACGTCTCTGCTGATGGCCGACTTTATGGCTCTAATAACGAGTTCCCTGCCTTCTTTAATGTCTAGGTTTTCCCGGTAGCCCTCTTCAAGGACGCCTGTGGCAATTTCTGTCCCGGAGCCTACGACTGCATATTTGTCGGGTATAACCGAGCCTAAAACGTCCAAAACGTATAGGGATGCACCCTCATCGTCTATGCCGCCCACGATTGTCTGAGTTATTAACGGAGCCAATCTGTTGGCGAAAAGCAGGTTGGACATGAGCTTCGCCGCAGACCTAACAGATATGGGTCTGCCCACATCCATGCTGTAAAGGTTTGCGTACGCTTCCACTTCACGGACAAGAATCTGCATGTCTGAAACAAGTCCTGCGCAGGCGGCGCCTATATAATCCGTTATCTTGAAGACTTTCTTCCCTCCCTTGCTGACGACAAAATAACCGTAGGAAACCCGTTTTTCGGAAGCCAATATCACGCCGTCCGTGCAAACTATGCCAACAGTTGTAGCGCCCGGGATCCATAGATACTGGGACATTTGTCCTTCCTTCCCTAACAAGGCTTTCACCTTTCCACGTGATATGAGAGCACAACCTATTAAACTTAGTGTCTTTCAATCTGTAGATAAGAGCCTTCCAAGTCGTCTTTCCAATTCTCAGAAGTGAATTCTGGAAGCTTCTTGACGCATAATGGTTTTGCTGTGATTTCTCAAACTTCAAATTTTAAAAAAGTTCATGCTGTGGGCGGTTTTAACAATGAGCACTGAGTCTAAACCCTTATACGTACCGCGAAACTACTTCCTCACTTTCGTCAAGTTCTCCGGCATCAGTAGCCATAACCGCGGATTCCACTGTTATTTTCGTGCCTGCCCAAAAATCTCAAGAGTTTTGTCAATAATGCATTCCGGCGTCGGGTAATCCCAAGATATGGAGCGGGACAATGAGCCAGGGGCTTATGCCCTGAACTATTTTACACTCGTTATCCGCGAGCTTTTTCAAATTTCCGCATACTCTTTCCGTCTTAAACCTATAAGTATGTTCCCCTTAGCCCCCAGGTTTCAGCCGGGTAGTGGCTACGACGATTATCCGAATATTCATTCAACTTTCAAAGTGTTTCCTCCACAAGACCAAAATACCTAACTCAAATCTTAAAACGCTTTAACGGGCGGCGAGGATGTTAACGCTTTACGTAAATGTTGTTAACGGAGTCTGGTTTGGAGTTGCATATGAAGATGAAACTGTTTTTGCCACAGCTTTTGCCTTCGACCGAGACCAAGCGCTGCGGAATCTGCTCAGGAACATTCCCTTCAACGTTCCTTTCCAACACTTGGAGGGGCCCAGCGAGTTTGCCGAAAAAGTGGTTCTATCGCTTGTGAACATTTACAATGGTAAGGGCTGTGCTGAAAAATTTTCCCTAGCTATGAGTTCGCAGTCAGCCTACGCGCAAAAAGTTCTTAAGACTGTTTCCTCTATTCCGGTTGGTTATGTGGCTTCTTACGGTTCTGTGGCAAGGGCTGCTGGTGGAAGCCCAAGGGCTGTTGGGCGTGTTATGTCTTTGAACCCCTTACCCCTTCTTATTCCATGCCATAGGGTTGTAGCTTCAGACTTCACCTTAGGGGGCTACAGCGCTGGTTTGAATGTCAAACTGGAGATTTTGAAACGTGAGAGAAGGGGCTACAATGCAACAAAAGAAATTAAGGTGGACGGCAACGCTCTGCAAGTTTTCCCAGTCGAATTTATCTTAAAATCCTGTCTGAACAGCGCAAATAATAAAAGCTTAGCCCTAAATGTTTAAGGGATACTTCATGACTAAACGTGGACTTTTCGTTGGGCGTTTTCAACCCTTCCACAAGGGGCATCTTCAAGCTGTCAAGGAGATCCTTAAAGAAGTAGACGAGCTTGTAATAGTTGTCGGAAGCGCTCAGTACAGCCACCGCGTAGACAACCCTTTCACAACAGGCGAACGAATTATGATGATAAGGAAAGCTTTGGAAGAAGAGAAAGTCGACCTGAAACGTATATGGATTGTACCCGTGCCGGACGTGCACATACACACGGTGTGGGTTTCCGTTGTTGAAGGTTACACACCTCGTTTCGACGTTGTCTACTCCAATGAGCCGCTCACTCGGAGGCTTTTCATAGAAGCTGGCTACGAAGTTAAACCCATACCCTTCCATAAACGCGAAATCTACTCCGCTACAGAAATAAGGAAAAGAATGTTAAAAGGCGAAAACTGGGAAGAGCTTGTTCCGAAAAGCGTAGCAAATCTCATAAAAGAAATAGGCGGCGCTGAAAGGCTTAGAGACCTCACAAAGACCGATAAAGTGTAACAGGGTCTCCAACTTTCACCCCAAAAAACTGAGCAGCATTTCCCACGTTTATAGATATTTCCAGAAAATCGTGGCTTCCAATTATGGCAAGTGGTTTTTGGGTTTTCACCTCCGCGTAAGCCTTGCAAAGTTTCAGTTTTAACAGCTTATTCCCAAGCCTAACACGCACATAGTCCTTGAAGCTTTCAACATGCTCGGCTGTGAAGTTTGTGATTATGTTTCCAAAACTGTCAACGTGGATAACTTCACCGATTAATCTTTTGCCCTTCTCAACAACCTCTGCGAACCTCGGCATGACGATTTCTCGAATTTCCGGCCCGAAATCCGAGGGCTTGACCCCCGTTGAAAGAAATGCCGCCGCTGGAGCAAATACATCTCTACCATGAAAGGTTGAGGATATTCTGTGAAGCATGAATCTCCGATTTGCTATTTCATAAACACGCCTTATTCCCTGATTTTTCGCCGCTAAAACCAGCACACCGTTATCCGGTCCTATAAAGAAGTCTTTTTCGGCTTCTATTAATATGGGTTTGCGTTTTGTTCCAACACCCGGGTCGACGACCGCCACGTGAATTGTCCCCTTAGGAAAGTATGGGGCTGCAGCCGCAATTATGAAGGCACCGTTCCTCACGTTGAACTTTTCCACCTGATGGGTTATGTCAACTATCTCCACGTTAGGGTTTATCCCCAAAATCACGGCTTTCATTTCGGCGACATAAGGGTCAGCAAGCCCGAAATCCGTCGTTAACGTTATTATTGAGGCTTTAGGGCGTTTTCCCACGGGTTATCCACCATGAGAAACCGTAACAAAAACCACTTCGTCCCCATCCTTTAAAACTGTGTCTAATCCACTTAAAACGCTGATTTCCCTTCCATTAACAATTACCAAAGTGTTTGGACGAGGGTCTCCCAACTCCGGATCAATGAGGATGTGTTTGGTTTCAGGGATTTTCTCGACAATGATGCCTACGACTTCTCTCAGAGTTTTTTCTCCATTAAGTTCCAGTTTAACCCTGCTTCTTCCAGCCATGGTGCGCAAACTGCCAACAAATCTGACGATTATGCTTGTTTTCATGATAACCCCTCTATAGAACTATGACGATGGATATGTCGTTTACGTTTGTGCCTGTGGGTCCTGTGAATATTAAGTCGCCGAGCCTTGAGAAAAAGTTGTAGGAATCATTTTCGACTAAGAAGGTTTCAGCGTTCAACCCTGCCCCTTCAGCTCGTTCTATTGTTTTTCCATCCGCAACTGCTCCAGCAGCATCGGTCGGGCCGTCCACTCCGTCGGTGCTCAACGAAGCGACTACACACCCATCTAAACCACGAATTTTCAGCGCTGCAGCCAGAGCTATTTCTTGATTTCTTCCACCTTTACCCTTTCCTACAACAGTCACAGTTGTTTCGCCTCCAGCCACTATTGCAGCTGGTCTCGGAACAGGGTTGTTTGAAGCAGCAATCTCCCTTGCCACCGAAGCCAAAAAGGTTCCCACATGGCGGGCTTCTCCTTCTAGGAGCGCTGTTAGGAGAAGCGTGTTTAACCCCGCAGATTTTAGGGTTTTGCATGCTGCTCTGCTGGCGTCTCTGCAGTTTCCAATTACAACATTGAAAACCCTCCTAAAAGCCTTGTCGTCCGCCTTTGGCGTTTCCGGAATCAAACCTTTCTCGCCTTCAAGCAAAACCTTTCTTACAGATTCTGGGGCTTTTTCCCACAACCCGTATTTTTTCAGGATTTTCACAGCGTCACTGAAGGTTGTTGAGTCTGGAACCGTGGGACCAGAGGCAATAAACTCAGTGGGGTCGCCTAAAACGTCTGAAAGAATGAGGTTTAAAACAGTGGCTGGGTAGGCTTTTTTCGCCAACCAGCCGCCCTTAATCCCGGAAATGTGCTTTCTAACAGTGTTTATCTCGCTTATTGTCGCGCCGCATTTCAAAAGATCTTCGGTGATCTTCCTTTTATCCACCAGTGTTATTCCGTTTCTGGGCAGCGGCATTAGACTAGAGCCTCCTCCCGATATCAAGCATATTACCAAGTCGTTTTCTCCGGCTTTTTCAGCCAACTCCAACATTCGTTTTACTCCCTCAACACCAGACTCGTCTGGTATCGGGTGGCTTGCTTCATTGAGCTTCACAATTTCTGTTTTATGCTTGCTTCCCTTAGGCACGTTGACGATGCCTTCAGTTATACGTTTGTCTAAAAGGGCTTCTAAGGCTTCAGCCATGGAACCGCTGGCTTTTCCTCCTCCAATAACGTATATGTTTTTAAAATGTTTTAAATCGAAGGTGTAACAGTCAACCTTTAAAATGGAGTCTTCCAGCACAAGTTTTGAACCGATCAGCCTTTTGGGGTCGACAGCTCTAACGGCTGCTTCAAAACTTTTCAAGGCTAATTCTCTTGCCCTTCTATCCGTTTGACTCTGCCCATTTTGAACAAGCTGTTTCAGATTTTTTATGACCACCATTGGCTTCCCAACACAAATAGTAAACTTGAATAGTAAATGTAATAAGTCCAGCGTCCATAAGTGTTTTGCAATAGCCAACATTTGGTGAACCATATGGCGAAACCAAAAGTTTACGTGACCCGCGAGTTACCCGAAAAAGGCATGAAAATTATACTGGAGCGATTCGACGCGGAAGTGTGGCCCGAATACGGGCCCCCTCCTAGAAAGGAGATATTAATGAAGGTTAAGGACGTTGACGCCTTGGTCACGCTGTTAACTGATAAAATTGACACTGAGGTTTTTGATGCCGCTCCAAGGTTGAAGATAGTTGCGCAAATGGCTGTTGGTTACGACAACATAGACGTGGCTGAAGCAACAAAGAGGGGGATATATGTAACAAACACACCAGGTGTGTTAACAGAGACAACTGCCGACTTTGCTTGGGCCCTGCTTTTGGCCGTTGCGAGGCGTGTCGTTGAGGCAGACAGATATGTGCGCACCGGACAGTGGAAGGTCAGCTGGCACCCCAGCATGCTCCTGGGTAGAGATGTCTACGGCGCCACACTTGGCATAGTAGGCGCAGGAAGGATTGGAACAGCCGTTGCTAGGAGGGCTAAAGGCTTCAACATGAAAATTCTCTACTATGATGTTGTTCCCATGCCACTGGAAATAGAGAAAGAGCTCGGCGCCCAACGGGTCGACTTAGAAACCCTTTTCAGAGAATCCGACTTTGTAAGCATCCACGTTCCGTTAACAAAGGAAACGTACCATCTTGTAAACGAGGAGAGGCTTAGGCTGATGAAGAAAACGGCCTACCTGATCAACAATTCTAGGGGAGCCGTAGTCGACGAGAAAGCTTTATACAAGGCTTTGAAGGAGGGCTGGATTGCTGGCGCCGCCTTAGATGTTTTCGAACAGGAACCTACACCATTAGATAATCCACTGCTTAAACTCGACAACGTGGTTGTTGCCCCACACATATCCAGCGCTAGCTATGAAACTCGGTCAAGAATGGCTGAAATGGTGGCGGAAAACCTAGTTGCCTTTTTCGAAGGAAAAGTACCGCCAAACCTCGTGAACCCAGAAGTTGTCAACGTGAAGCCACCTCCAAAAGTTTTCTAAACATACCGAAAAAGTGCAACGACATATAAGGGTTAAATATTCAGTTCAAAAATAACACTTCATAAACTCTTAAACGGTGATTTTATGTCCTCCATACTTGCAGACAGAATGGCTGTCCTTGGAACGGAGACGGCTTTTGAAGTGCTTGCCAGGGCCAAAGCCCTTGAAAGGCAAGGAAAAAACATAATTCACCTTGAAATAGGGGAACCAGATTTCGATACACCCCAAAACATAAAAGAGGCGGCTGTCAAGGCTCTCTACGCCGGATACACCCATTATGTGCCAGCAGCCGGCATCCCGGAGCTCCGCGAAGCCATAGCCGAATATATATCCAAAACTAGGAAAATCCCCGTAGACCCAGAGGAGGTCGTTGTCACACCGGGCGCGAAACCAATAATATTTTTCGCAATACTAGCATTCGTAAACCCCGGTGAAGAGGTTCTTTACCCCAATCCGGGCTTCCCAATATACGAATCCGTGATAAAGTTTGTTGGAGCCAAACCTGTGCCCATACCTCTGAAGGAAGAAAACGACTTCAGAATAGACCACGAGTACGTTAAAGAAAAAGTGACGAAGAAGACTAAAATGGTCATTTTGAATTCGCCGGAGAACCCAACGGGCGGTGTTCTGACAAGGGACGATTTGAAGCTTATTGCGGACTGTATAGCTGAAAGAGACGACGTGATAGTCCTATCAGATGAAATCTACAGCCGCATAATTTACGAGGGAAGCCATGAAAGCATAGCTTCCCTTCCGGGAATGAAGGAAAAGACAATAATTCTCGACGGTTTCTCGAAAACCTACGCCATGACAGGGTGGAGACTCGGCTACGGTGTCATGCGGAAAGATCTAGCCGAAAAAATCACGCAGTTAATGATCAACTCCAACTCGTGTACATGCGCCTTCATCCAGATGGCTGGCATAGAAGCCTTAAAAGGACCCCAAGACTCGGTGGACCGAATGGTTGCAGAGTTTAGAAAACGCAGAGAGATCATAGTGGAAGGTTTAAACAAGATTAAGGGTGTAACTTGCAAAAAGCCAAAGGGAGCGTTCTACGTTTTTCCAAATATAATGGGCACAGGTTTGCGTTCAAAAGAGCTCTCAGATTACCTGCTTAACGAGGTGGGAGTGGCCGTTTTACCCGGGACATCCTTTGGAAAGTACGGCGAAGGGTATCTCCGGATATCCTTTGCAAACTCTGTTGAAAACATTAAGGAAGCTTTGAGGAGAATAGAAGTAGCTCTGGGGAAGCTTTAAACCTATTCTTCCACTTTTTCTCCGAGGGTCACTTCAACGATTTCCGATGCTGTCTGGATTAAGTTGTCCGCTTGTTTTATGGCCTTTTCTTCGTCTATTTCCTCCATTTGGGCTATTTGCTGCATAACCTCCTCGATTTCCACTAGACATCTTAGAATGGGGTCGTTTATGGCTTGGGTGTTCTCCATGACCTCTCTTACAATGCTTTCAACGAAGGCTGGTTCGCCTAGGCTGTAGTATATGGCGTTTCTAGCCTTCCTTATTGCTTCAAGAACCAGGCTTGGAGCCATATAAGGCATTTTTCTAGCCGCCTCCAACTCCGCTTTCGCCTCGCGCAAGTACCGTAAAGCCCATCCTCGCCTATAATGGTCTATCATTTTGCCAACCCGTTGTTTTAGAAATTGAAGGTGGCTAATAAGCTACTCGCTTTCCTCACTTTCACTAGAAGGTGTAGGTGCAACGCCACCGTAAATGTGCGTTATGTAGCCTGCGATTTGGTTTCGAACCCTTGTTGTTGCTCCGGGCACAAGCATGGCAACCAAACGTTTGTTTTCCTCAAAATTCCCAGAAAATTTGTTGGGGAAACGTTTAACGAGTTCTCTGGCTATACGTTTAATATGTTCTGTTCGAACTTTTCCCAAACACTTGACTCCTCCGAGTTAACCTTGGCATATCCATCACTGTTTCCAGACGTGAAATGAGTCATTCATAAACGTGATTCAATTTTAATTTTACGCGTCTTCATCCTCCTTTTCCAACTTTAACCCGAAAAATTCCTCGAAGTTTTTCAGTATTTGCCAGGCAACCTCATATACGTCTGCCTGCTTAACCTCCGCTATAGCGCTAACGACTTTCGGCAGAAAAGCCGGAGTTGTCAATTTGCCATCAAAGGGACTTTTAAAGTAGCGCACCGGCCCGTCAGTTTCTGTTAAGAGTTTCTCTAAAGGCACGCGTTTGACGACTTCTCTAACGCCTTCTGAGTAAACGACGGGTGGGCCTTCGCTTATATAATAGCCGCGGTCTACGGCTTTTGGCAAAACGCTTATGGGATTGCTGAACCAGTGTAAAAGAACTCCTTTCAAACGGTAAGATGGAAGCATATCCACAATTTTCGCAGTTGTTCCGCGGGAATGAATTATAACTGGAAGGTCCATTTTCTCCGCCAGCCTAAGCATTTCTTCAAAAACCCTAAGCTGTTTGTCCCATATCTTTTCATACTTATAGTCTAAGCCTACCTCTCCTATAGCTACAACAGCCCTGTTCTGTTTCTGTTTCAGAATATACTCGCATGTTCGACGTAGATCGTCATCGGTTAGGCTGTTCACGCTCCAAGGATGAATTCCCAGCGCGGCGTAAACTTCCCCTTCATACTGCATAGCTAACTCTAGGCTTCTAATGCTAGTTTCGAGGTCCATGGAGTTTGAAACCATCGCAATAACGTTTGAGCCTCTAGCCTCCGCAAGAATCTCCTCAACTTTTCCTAGATACTCATCGTCAGACAAGTGTATGTGAGAGTCAACATACCTCGACTTTTTCATGACACCCACTTTGGATATAAACTAGGCGAACTGAACGTTTTTATAATTATCTCCGTTAAGTAAAGGAAGCTTACCCTCAGACTTTATTTTTGGATTATAAGGTGCAATAAACGTTAAATATTGCTTCAAATACAAAAAGAAGCCATGGAGGCGTCTTTATGGCAGATTTAGAGTTGGCAATAGCCCCCATGCACAGAATTTGTAAAAAAGCTGGAGCAGAGAGGGTTAGCGAGGCAGCCGCCAAAGAGCTCGCCAAGGTTTTAGAGGAGATTGGTATTAAAATAGCTAAGGAAGCTTTAGACTTCGCCATGCACACTGGACGAAAAACAATAAAAGCTGAGGACATTGAAATCGCTGCCAGGAAAGTTATGGGTAGGTAAATTTTCAAAATCCCTTTTCTTCTTTTCCAAGCTGAAGGTTCGTAATAAATATAAGACACGAAACATGAGTATTCGCGTAAACCATAATGAGGTGTTCTTCATGGGCGGGAAAAAGAAACTATCTCTGAAGCAGATGGAACGCATGCAAATGAGGAAGAGCGAGGAGGAGAAAAAGAAGAAGGAAAAGGAGAAGGAAAAGGCTGCACCTAAAGAGAAAAAGATAGCTGGAATATTGGTTCCGGAAATCAGAGGCGGCAAGATGCTAGAGGAACTTAAAAAGATGCGAGTTCTAACACCCTATGCTGTGGCATCCCGCTTTAATATAAGGATAAGCGCCGCAAAGGACTTGCTTGAACAACTCGAAGATGAAGGTTTAGTCCAGCTGGTTTCGGGAAACCATGACATCAAAATATACAAGGCCGTAGATTGACGGCAGCACATTTTAATCTCCAAAAATTTAGATAAGACTGAGAAGCAGAGACCTGTCATGGAACGTTTTAAACATCGTTTAATAGTTGTTGGAAGCCAGGAGTTTAAGCAAAAGGTTAGGGAAGCCCTTAGACTGGTTAAAACCGCAGGATATTACGGTTTCCTCAAAACCTATATTCGTGGAATCATCGAGATTGACGGCTTTACTCAGCTTCGCGAGTCGGAGGCTGTTATCTGGGCGAACAAGTATGCCGTAGCTAATCCAGTTGACGCTGCAAGCATGTTTATACAGAAAGCAAATCATATGAAGGATTACCTCGAAGGCAGGATGCATTACGGCGGAGAGGCTGAAAGACGTTCTGTAGAGAAGCGTATAGAGTTCCTTAAAGCCTTAAAAAGTAAAACCCGGAAACGTGAAGTTAAGGATGAATGCGAAAAGCTTCTTGCAAGTTGGAGTGAAAGCGTATACCTATAGTTTTTCCACCTTGATAACTGTACCGCTTTTCACCTTGCTGAAAACTTCAAGGTTTTTCGTCACCTTTCCTAGAACGTTTACTGGGCTATATGGCTGGGATTCACCATAGAATATGCAGAGAGCACTTCCCATAGGCCAAAAGGCTATGGTTCCTTTTTCAACGGTTCTTTTGGCTTTTTCCTCACCCATTTTAACTGGAATCTCGAAATAGACTTCCTCCTTCCATACGGCTGCTCTGCCCTCAAGGGGTAGATTTCGGACCACCATTTCTACAGTCCTAGGGGATAGGTGGCGGATAAGCTCGCCTTCGGCTTCGCCTAAGCCCTCAATTACAAACCTTATTTTTACCCTTGAGATTTCTTCACTCTCCATGTTTACGAACCTTCTGGAGAAATCCTTCTAAAACATGCTCGAGAGACAATGGTCCGAGAACGTGGAGTTCATATTTCACTCTGACAGTTGGCTTGTTTATAGTTAGCAGTCTCCTTAAGTCAACAGGTGTTCCCACAACAACCACGTCGCATGGCGTGCGGTCAATAGTCTCGTTGAGCTCTGCAATTTGTTTATCACCGTAACCTAGGGCTGGAAGCACTCTCCCCAGATGGGGGTACTCTTCGTAGGCTTCTTTTATAGACCCGACGGCGTATGGTCTTGGGTCAACCAGTTCGCTGGCGCCGAGTTGCTCGGCTAAAAGCGTTGCGGCGCCGTAGGGCATTTCGCCATGGGTTAATGTTGGTCCATCCTCAATGACCAGTACACGTTTTCCCTTTATGAGCTCAGGCTTGTCAGCGGTTATTGGCGATGCTGCTTCTAGAATTATGGCTTTAGGGTTAACTTTCCTAACGTTCTCTTTGACGCGGTTCACGTTATCTTGGTCTGTCGTGTCCACTTTATTTATTATCACAACGTCCGCCATTCTGAGGTTTGTTTCTCCAGGATGATATGTGACTTCGTGTCCTGCTCTATGGGGGTCTGCGACGACTATGTGCAAGTCTGGTTTATAAAATGGTACATCGTTGTTTCCTCCATCCCAAACTATTATATCCGCTTCTTTTTCCGCTTCCCTCAGAATTTTCTCATAATCCACTCCAGCATATACTATCACCCCGTTTTCCAAGTGAGGTTCATATTCTTCCCTCTCCTCTATCGTGCAATTATGCCTATCAAGGTCTTCGCGGGTTGCGAAACGTTGGCAGACTTGCTTCCGCAGATCGCCGTAAGGCATTGGGTGTCTGATTACAACAACGTTTAAGCCCCTACTCTTCAAAATTTTTGCAATAAGCCGAGAAGTCTGGCTTTTTCCACAACCGGTCCTGACAGCTCCCACGGATACTACTGGAACTTTGGCTTTTAGCATAGTTGTTTTGGGACCCATTAGTTTAAAGTCTGCGCCGTTTGCTAGTGCTATGGATGCTTTATGCATCACGTGTTCGTGGGAAACGTCGCTGTATGCAAAGACAACCTCGTCAACATCGTACTCCTTAATAAGCCTTTCAAGGTCCTCTTCTGGATATATGGGTATTCCGTTTGGATAATTTTTCCCGGCAAGCTCCGGTGGATAGATCCTTCCCTCTATTCCGGGAATCTGGGTTGCCGTGAAGGCTACAACCTCATATGCATCGTTATCCCTGAAATATACGTTAAAGTTGTGGAAGTCTCTGCCTGCAGCCCCCATTATGATGACTCGCTTCCGTTTTTTAACGGAGGATAAATTGTCTTGGTACATAATCAGACTTCCATTTTGGCGTAAACTAAGCTCGGAGGTTAGAATATTTTTTTAATCTATAAAACCATTTTGGGCTAATAAAGCTTAACATTAAACCAAACGCTTTTATCGGCGATGCGATATTGAGCCGTTGATGGGTTATGCCGCTAATTTGTTCAAAGTGCCGTTCAGCGAAAGCTGAGGTGCAACTTCCATACGCCAGACTAAACCTATGTCCAAAATGCTTCATCGAATTCTACATCAACAGAATCAAGAAAACCGTGGAAGAGTTTAAAATGTTCAGTGTAGACAACGCTGTAGGTGTGGCGGTTTCAGGTGGCAAAGACAGCGCCGCCCTTTTACACGCGTTGCGGAGGGCTTTTCCAGAAACCAGGTTTGTGGCACTGTACATAAATCTTGGAATACCGGAGTATTCGGAGCACTGCCAAGCTAAGGTTGAAAAACTCGCAGGTATTTTAGGTGTGGAATTGCAAGTTTTCAACCTTCACGAGGAGTTGGGCGTAAGAATCGGCGATTTCAAGAGGACATCGTTTGGTGGGAAGCTTTGTTCAGTATGCGGCACCATAAAACGGCGAATTTTTGAAGAGATGGCGATGAAAACTCATGTTCAAGTGCTGGCAACGGGACACAACTTGGAGGACGTCGTCGGTGTGATGTTAAACAATTTCCTATACGGACGCTGGGAACAGTTTGTTAGATTAAAACCTGTTCTACCGCCCCTTGCCGAAGGAATGGCGTCGAAAGTTAAGCCCCTAATCCGCAGCCCGGAAAACGAGAACCTCTTATACTGCCTATATGAGGATGTTCCTTTCAGGGAAATAGACTGCCCCTTCTCTAAGAGGACAGGGATGAGGAAAAGAACGGAACTTTTGGGAACTATATCCAGATTCAACCCGTATTTTAAACATCAGCTTCTGAACAGGTTTCTTGAGCTTATACCGCTACTTGAAGGCATTATGCCTAAACCAGCCCTTGGCAGATGTAATGTCTGCGGTTTTCCGTCCTCCAGTGAGATCTGCGCCTTTTGTAAGCGCATAAATCTTGTGAAAAAAGCAGACAAAACTTAAAACCTTTAAGTGGCAGAGATTTTTCCGTGAACTTACTGGAGCCCTTGCACCTCTACCTCGTTAAGAACCTTAGAGGAATAGTTTACTTCTCAAGGGATGTCTCCCCGGAGTCGGAGCTTAACTGGCTCAAAAAGAAGTTCAGATATAGGGAGCTTGGTGTTTCCGAAACCCTAAAACTCAATCTAAAGTGGAAGAAACTTTTAACTCTGCCAAAAATAGAAGAAAACCCTGTTTTAGACTCCCTTTTCCAAGCCTCCCGCCTCATATGCCCCTTAATAGCCTTGAAGGAGTACAGCCTGAAAGACTTTGGAAACGCCGTGGTTGCCAGCCTTAAAACTTCTGAAAAACTCGACGATAAGGATTTGAAGTTTAACCTTAGACTGGTAAACTATTCCATAACAGATTTTTACCTAAAATCCATAGAACTTGCATCCAGGCACGACATGGAAGGTCGCCGAAAACTTGCCGAAAAAGATTTGAAACGTTTCTGGAGAGTCAAAGCAGACGCCTGTGGGAAAACTCTAGTTGCATACATTGACCCTCTATTGGTAAAAGGCGAAATCAACAATCCTCTGTGCATGAGTCTGGTGCCATGCCTCGTTCTTGATTTCAGCTAGTTCACATTTCAAGCATATTAAACATGTAATGATCTTTGATTCATACTCGAGATTCACACGACTTAAGTTTCATGTCCACTGTTGGGTGCTCTTTTGGGGGAGCAATACTGCTGTATTATTGAAGTTCGAATTCCGAGCGGTCCAAAGGTATGGGAAGACACCGTCAATGACAAAATGAAGCAGATTTTGGAAAAGTTCAAGTAATCATTGAAGAGCTTGGTGGTAAAGTTTATATCAGGTACTGGGGCTGCCCAAGATTTCCTTTGCGGCTTCTATGTAGATTTCGAAGTCGCGTCTGCTGAATAAAACGAGCACAACTTTTTCAAGCTGGTTTTCCTTTTCCAGAAACTCCTTAACGGTTGTTAGGGCAACTCTGCATGCTTTCTCTATTGGGTATCCATAGGCTCCTGTGCTTATCGATGGGAAGGCTATGGTTTTTAGTCCTTTTGAAACCGCCAACTTCAAAGAGTTACGGTAGGCTTCAGCTAGCAGTTCTGGTTCGCCTTTGTTTCCGCCTCGCCATACTGGTCCGACGGTGTGGATTACGTATCTGGCTTTAAGGTTGCCTCCCGTGGTGATGACGGCTTTTCCCGTTGGAAGGCCGTCTGGGTACTCTGTTGCTCTTATTTTTTTGCATTCTTCAAGGATTTTGGGCCCACCCTTACGGTGTATGGCTCCGTCCACACCGCCACCTCCCATGAGAGACGGGTTTGCAGCATTAACTATGGCGTCCGTGTTCATTTCGGTGATGTCGCCCTGCAGAATGCAAACTTTAGCCCTACCAACCTGAAACTCGCAAACTTCTCCGCTCATTTTGCATCAATCTAAGTTTCTGAAGACAAACCTTTAAAAGTTTAAAATCGTCAAGGCCCCCCTTCACCTATAGAGAGGTGTAATGCCTCATGGATTATGAAAAGCTTGAGAGTTTCATTTTTGAGAAAATGTCAAAAACATATCTTCCGGGCTTAAGCATAGCAATAGTTAATGGTGAGGAGATAGCTTACAGCAAAGGTTTCGGGTTCAAAGACCTCGAATACGGTTTGAAGGCAACGCCTCAAACTCTTTATGGCATAGGCTCTGTTACAAAATCCTTCACCGCTTTATCAATCATGCGACTAGCTGAGGAGGGAAAACTAAGCCTAGATGATTGTGTCAGCAAATATGTTCCATTAAACCTGGAATCTAAAGGCGAACCCGTAAAGGTGTGGCACCTGCTTTGCCACGCTTCGGGCATACCGGCGTTGGCTTATGCAGAAGCCTTGGTACGTTACGTTACCGAGGCGGTGGAAAATGGGTTCCAATAGCGACATCTGAAGACCTGGTCGCCTTCATGCGGGAAGCAAACCAGTGGTCTTTTTCCAAGCCCGGCGAAAGATGGTTTTACTTGAACGAGGGCTATGTCATTCTGGGGCACATAATTGAAAAGGTTTCAGGAACAAGTTATGACAAATATGTTAAAGAAAATATTCTCGAACCGTTGGAAATGGGGCGAAGCTTTTTCCGAAAAGAAGAAGTGGACGCCGACGTGGATGTGGCAACTCCATACATTATTACCAGGAATGGAGAATGTATAAAATCTAAGCATCCATACGGCATATCCGCTGACGGTGGACTCATAAGCAACGTGATCGACTTGACGCATTACATCATAATGTTCCTTAACCGTGGAAGATATGGCAACCACACTATAGTTTCACCGGACTCCATCGAGGACATGGAAAAGCCTAGAGTTAGCCTCCCCCCTACAGGTTTTTGGCGGAGAATCGTATGGATATGGATTGACCATAATTCCAAACTTTTTCGGGCACAAGCTAGTGGGACACGGGGGATCCGTGCTTGTCTACACGGCTTACTTCGGCTATATCCAGATAAAAATGTTGGAGTCGCTGTTTTGGCGAATGGAAACGGCTATCCGTTGTCTCAGATAGGCCTCTACGCCCTCGTCATGATGGTCGGAGAAAACCCGGAAAACCTCCCTTTCATAAAGGTGGAGAACGTTTACGACCTACTAACTGGAACATACGAGACTTACAAAGGGGACGATGGACGCCAAAATTGTGGCTAAGGGAGGAATTCTTCCAATAGAAATACGCGACAAATACGTTGACATTGTGGTTCCGTTGGTTCCGGAGAATCTAGAAAGCAACGTGAAAAAGTTTTACGCTTTCCAATCGGGCGGCAAGCTTCCAGTGGAGTTAATAATAAGAAACGGCGGCGTCGAGCTGATTTATGAACGTTATAGGCTTAGGAAAGTGAGCAGTCTACCATAAAAGGGCTGAAACCAGAAACCAAATACCGAAAGCTGTCAAAACGATGAAACAGAACAAGAAAACGACCTCAAAAACTTTCCGAGTCCAAAAGCGCCGCGACTTAAAAATCGTAAAGGCGACAAAGGTGTACCAAGCCAAGTCGCAGGACCAATGAACAATGATGAATAGGGCAATTCCAATGTAGTCAAATACGGAAGCTTCGAAAATGAGAGTAGCTCCCACGGTTGCCCACCAAAGAAAAAAGTACGGGTTTGCAGCTGTTGCAGCAAGTCCAGAAAATAGTGAACCATATTCTGAGCGTTGAGGCTTCAGACATATTTTTCTACGGTTTCTAAACATTTGAAAACCCAAAATAATGAGAACTGAGCTTCCGAGAAGGCTGACCGTTTTCTGAACCATAGCTGAACGGAAAAACTCCGAAAGCCCGAAAAATAGGAGGAAGATTAGCGGGATCTCCACGAGTCCATGACCCAAGGCTATCAAAATCCCCGCCTTCCCGCTTCCATATCCCTTTGCAACGGTTACTGCGAAAACCGGTCCGGGGGTCATCACACCGGATAGCGAAATCAAGACCACAGAGGACAAAAATATGGGGAGGCTTAGAGGCTCCATTCTCTCACGACTAGTTTTAGTTTTGAAGCTTAATGGAACGTGGATTCCAAAAAGCTTTTCTGCATCTCCACAACTTCGTGGCTGTTCTTTGCCCTGGCGTATTCTTCAAGCATTTTAATGTTTAGTTCTATGAATGTGTGCCCCCATTTGAATATTGACAACAGCTTGTAGGCTTCATCCTTGAAGCCGGCAATGTAAAGGGCTGCCGCCAGAGCCTCAACCGTGCTGAGTTTTGTGGGGCAACCAAAGTTGACCGGGTTCCCAGCCAACAGATATGGGAGGCATCTAGAAGCCCCCCTAACATTTTTCATTAGCGGTTTTTCAGCGTGTTCCCAACTGAAGTCCAAAGCAGCCAAACCATATTTTTCTATGCGTTCCCTGTCAGCTGGCGAAAAGGCAATTTTCGAAAAAGGGTTCAAAATCACGGCGCCTTTAGGGAGAAGTCTAATTTGACGCACGAGGTAAACGAGACCGTGGCGTTTAAGCTTCAAAGCTGTGCACTTTTTAGGGTCGCACTGCCCAGCGTGGTAGACAAATATTTTAAGCGGTTTACCTTGCACTTGTTCTCTGCACCTTTAAATGACTCATGGGATCGTCTAGGGCTTTAGGAATCCAGTTTAAAAGGTCCGACGCTATAATGTGGTAGCCTTTTTCAGCGAAAGCGAAGTCTCCAGCAGCACCGTTGACGAAGGCTCCGGCAACAGCTGCCTCAAAGGGGTCAGCGCCTTGCGCCAAAAAAGCCCCGACGATTCCTGAAAGCACGTCTCCTGTTCCGCCGACGGTCATTCCCGGGTTGCCTGTGAAGTTAAATTTTAACCTTTTATCGTCGGCGATAACATCGATGGGACCCTTAAGAAGTATCACAGCGCCAAGTTCTGCGGCACTTTTTTGGGCTTCTAAGGCTTTTTCTTTAAGGTTTTCCGGCAACTTCTTTCCAGTCAGCAAAGTGTATTCTCCAACATGCGGCGTTAAAACCGTCGGAGTCTCCATTTTTCTTCTGAACTCTGCGTAAGCCTTCAAGCCGTCAGCATCTAACAAGAGAGGCTTACCCACACCCTCCACGATGTCGATTAAGGCTTTGACAGCATCCTTTGTCTCCGTGTGAAGCCCTAGTCCTGGACCTATAACAACGGCGTCCACCTTTTCGATGTGAGTCTTAAGCGTTGGAACGTTGCCTAAGTTTAAATGCTCCCCTTCAAGTTTAATGGTGATCAAGTCGGGAGACATAGCTGAAATCGCATAGGCTGTTTTGTGGGGCGCAGCCACATAAGCCAGATCGACACCCGTCCTCAGCGCGGCAAGCGCCACCAGGGCTGGGGCTCCGGAGAAGGTTTCGCTTCCTCCAATCACAAGCAGTCTTCCATAGTCTCCTTTATGGGATTCTGGAGTGCGAGTTTTCACTACAAGTTTAACATCTCCAGGGCCAGCATAGTTTTCGAGTTCCGGTGGTAAACCGATGTCTTTAACTATTAATTCGCCCGTGTATTCTCTAGCCTTTTCAAGCCCCCTCTTGTTTTTGTAGAAGGTTATTGTCAAATCGGCTTTCACTGCTGAACCTAAAACTTCACCGGTGTCAGAGTCTATGCCTGTTGGCACGTCCACGGCGATTTTAAAAGCATTTAACGAGTTTATTTTGTCAACAAGCTGTTTTACTGGTGGTCTAAGCCCGCCCTTCGTTCCTGTTCCGAGGAGGGCGTCCACAATAATGTCTGCGCTTATTTCTGGCATAAGCGAGCTATCGTAAACCTCGTAAATGGTTATTGATTCTTTTAGAAACTGTAGCGCTTTCCAGTTTTCCAAAGCCGCTTTATGAGAGATTTCTCCGGCTTTTCCGGCAAGTATAACCGTCACTTTGAAGCCCATGGCTGCCAAGTGCCTTGCCGCCACAAATCCGTCCCCACCGTTGCCGCCTAAACCACAGAACACTACAATCTTCTTGTCCTGTGCGAACCTCACGGCTATTTCTTGAGCCACACTTCGCCCGGCGTTCTCCATAAGCTGAAGCTGGGAAATTCCAAAATATTCAGCATTCAATTCTAAAGCCCGCATTTCACGGCTTGAAATAACGCCTCTAACGTTCTCGGCCATGTTCCAAACCTAACATTTATTATCGTAGATTACGCATAAGAAAGTTTTCAACTTCTCAAGAGGTAAACACAAACATTTTATACCATTAACGGTGTAGACAATTATTCACGAGGAGATTTAAATGCCAAAAGCCTTCGTGTTAATCAACACAGAGATAGGTTCAGAATCAGAAGTTTTAAAAGATCTAAGGAAAATCGAAGGCGTCGAAGAAGCCTACGCCGTCTACGGGGTGTACGACATAATATGCAAGGTCAGCGCCGAATCAATGGATAAACTAAAAGAAATCGTAACATGGCGCATAAGAAGGTTAGACAAGGTTAGGTCAACCCTCACAATGATAATAGTCGAAGAATCACCATCAAAATAGCCCTCCCCCCTTTATCCGCAACGACAAAACACGGCCAAAACAGGAAAACTGGTGCCGAGGGCCGGATTTGAACCGGCGACAACCCGGTCTTCAGCCGGGCGCTCTCCCAGGCTGAGCTACCTCGGCGTCTGTTCAGTCTATTAAATTTGTAGATGCTTATTTGTGTT
>CAZRXM010000001.1:48869-59169 GCA_964604045.1 uncultured Candidatus Bathyarchaeia archaeon | reverse complement strand
CCTTCTGCAAAAAGAGGTGGAGACTGTCGGCGACAAAGCTCTGGTTCATTGCCCTCACTGTCGACAACTTATACATCCAAGAATAGCTGGAGGCAAAACAGATAATATGCAAATTTGTGTAGGGTTTGTCGGAATGGCTGGGAATTAACAGTTCTTGGTGCATGAGAATTCCGACACATTTAAATAGACCCTTTAACAAATGAATTGTTGAGTGGCTGGAGGAAATGTCGGAGATGGACATGAAAAAGCCTGAATCCAAAGAGGAATTCCTCAGAATTTTAAGGGAAGCCGCCAGAAAAGAGGCTGAAGCTCGCAGTCTTTTGTCGGGTAAGCCTGCTAAGCCGACGGTTTCCGGCACTGCTAAAATCCTTGGAATCCACAGGGACACGCTTTATTCGTGGCTTAGGGATTTTAATGTCGACTTTGACGAGGTTACCGGAGACATTTCTGCGGTAGTCGTGTCGGAAGAGAAAGAGATAGGAAAGAAACCTGTGTACCTTATAGGTGAAGCCCTTGTCGGAGAAGGTAACGAGGTTGCTCACATAAACCTGCTTATAGGTGACAAAGAAGGCCCGGTTGGGGAGGCTTTCGCTAACGGTCTAGCCCACTTTTCTATGGGGCATACACCCCTTTTAGCGGTTATAAGGCCTAACCTACCGCCGAAACCTCACACTTTGCTTGTGCCGAAGGTTACCATACGAAACATGGATGAGGCGAACAAGATTTTTGGTCCAGCTCAAGCCGCTGTGGCTAAGGCCGTTGCAGATGCCGTGGAAGAGGGGATAATTCCAAAGGAGAAGGTTGACGACTGGGTTATAGTGTGCAGCGTTTTCGTTCACCCTGAGGCAAGCGACTATAGAAAGATATACCACTACAATTACAGTGCAACCAAACTGGCGTTGAAAAGGGCTATGGCGAAATATCCGCCTCTCGAAAAGGTGTTTTATGACAAAGACAGGGCTAAGCACCCGATATTGGGCTACAGGGTGCCCCGCCTCTGGAGGCCACCATACCTGCAGATTTCCCTAGACATCCCTGACCTGGAGCGTACGAAAAAGATTGTTACACAAATTCCTAGAAGCGACAGAGTTATAATAGAAGCGGGCACCCCACTTATAAAGCGTTATGGAACAAGGGTTATAAGTGAACTCCGAGAAGTAGCCAAAGACGTCTTCATAATTGCGGACCTAAAAACGCTTGACGTTGGGAAAGTTGAGGTAGACATTGCATACAATGAAACGGCGGACGGTGTAATAGCCGCCGGGTTGGCGCCGACGGAAACATTGGACGCATTTATTTACGAGGCGAAAAGGCTTGGAATATATGCGGCGGTGGACATGCTTAACGTTAAAAATCCCATCGAGAAGCTTAAGACACTTAAAGAGTTCCCCGATATAGTCATAATCCACCGTGGGATAGATGAGGAAACAGGGAGAACTGTTGGTTTGGAGCTGATACAGGAGTTGAGACAGACATTCAAGGACAAAAAGTTCTTGATAGCAGTAGCGGGAGGCATAATTCCAGAAACGGCTAAAGAAGCCCTAGAGAAAGGCGCCGACATTATTATAGTGGGACGCTATATCACCCAGTCCAGGGATATTGAACGCGCAGTCAGAGAGTTTCTAGAGTTAACACCGGAGATGCGAGAAGACATAGACGTCTATAGGGTCCACGTTGAATAACGCTTGTAAACAACTCCAGCTTGCATGAATGAAGCCTTTTACGGAGGTTTTCAATAACCCTTAATAGATAGAAACGTTAACTTTCATTTTCGTCTCCGGGAGCAAGCTGGTATGGCTAAATTCAAAGTAATAATCTCGGATTCGAATGGAACATCAAAGAGTGTGGAGTTGGAGGATGCCCGAGCCGTTCCCATCATAGGGAAGAAGATAGGCGACATAATTGACGGTTCTGTTGTGGGCTTACCCGGACATAAGCTACAGATAACTGGTGGCTCAGACAAGGACGGTTTTCCAATGAGGCCGGACGTACATGGAGGAGTCCGCAGAAGTGTCGTTTTAAGTGGTGGTGTCGGCTTTAACCCGAACAAAAAGGGGGAGCGACGACGCAAAACTGTTCGCGGAAACGTGATAACTGAGGAGATTACTCAAGTAAACATGAGAATTGTGGAGAAGCCAAAGGCAAAGAAGAGTGAGGCTTCTGAAGGCTAGTACTGTATGCCTTTTGTTGTAACAGTTTCTTCCGGATGTTTAACGTCAACTATCTCGTTAACAAAGTCGGCCCGATCGATAAGCTCTTTGGGGGCAAACCTACCGGTCAAGATAACATGCGTCTTTTTAGGAATTCTGTCCAAAAACTCCAAAACCTCTTTCACGTCTAAAAGTCTGCAGTGCAAAGCCAAATTGATTTCATCTAAAACCAGAAGGTGAGGTTTCTTCTCTTTAACTATTTTCTCCGCAAACTTGAGGGCTTTTTTAGCCAGTTTTTTGTCCTCCTCGCCCAAATTGCTGAGACCGTGCCATCCTCTTCTGCCAAACTGGTAAATCTCGTAATAGGGTGCGAGAAGCTTTCGGATTTTATATTCCCCAGTGTTCTTCCACCATTTCAGAAACTGGATAATCACGACTTTACGTTTGTGTCCAACGCAGCGGAGGGCCAAGCCAAGAGCGTTGGTTGTTTTTCCACCGCCTGTTCCAGTGTATAAGTATATGTAACCCAATCAAAAGCCTCAAATCAAATATCCAAATGCGTGTTTTTAAGACTTTATAGTCTTTGGAAACGCTCAATGTTTATTAACTTGCTCGGCGACATCTTCAATGACGTTGGATGTTGTGGAAGGAAAAGCTGAATGAGCGATGAAAAATCCAAAGCTTTGCCAAAGCAGCCGGAAGTAAACATAGGCACTATAGGCCATGTGGACCATGGCAAAACAACCCTTGTGCAGGCTTTGACTGGCGTTTGGGCAGCCCGCCACAGTGAGGAACTGAAACGGGGTATAACCATAAAACTCGGCTACGCCGACATGCCGGTTTACAAGTGTCCAAACTGTGAGCCGCCCCAAAACTACTCCCGAGAACCAGTATGCCCCCATTGCGGTGCTGAAACAACCTTTTTAAGGGCTATAAGTTTTGTGGATGCCCCAGGCCACGAGGCTTTGATGGCTACAATGCTATCTGGAGCGGCGATAATGGACGGCGCCATACTTGTGATAGCAGCCGATGAACCCTGTCCCCAACCTCAGACAAGGGAGCATCTGGCTGCGGCTGAAATAATTGGGATAAAAAATATTGTAATTGCCCAAAACAAAATTGACATAGTTGACGAGGAGAGAGCGCGAAAAAGCTACGAGGAAATCAAAAACTTTGTTAAAGGCACCATAGCTGAAAACGCTCCCATAATTCCGGTTTCAGCGCAGCATTCAGTGAACATCGACGCTTTGATTCAAGCTTTGGAAGAATTTATTCCTACCCCAGTAAGGGACGAGACAAAGCCGCCGCTAATGTATGTGGTCCGATCTTTTGACATAAACAAACCAGGCACACCTGTCGAACAATTGGAAGGAGGCGTTTTAGGCGGCACAATACTACAGGGAAAATTCACCGTCAACGACGAGATTGAGCTTCGTCCAGGGGTGAGTGTAGAAGAGGAAGGAAAAACCGTCTATAAGCCACTTACAACACAAATAGTCAGCCTACACGCGGGTGGCAGAAATGTTAAGGAAGCCCGCTGCGGGGGACTTGTAGGTGTGGGTACGCTTCTGGACCCCTCACTTTCAAAGGCTGACGGGTTAACCGGAAACATCGTTGGGAAAGTAGGCATGCTGCCCCCGGTTTTGACGGAGTTAACCCTTGAAACATACATACTAGAACGAGTTGTAGGAACCAAGGAAATGACGAAAGCCGATAACATAAGCAAGGATGAAACTTTACTGCTACACGTGGGCGCCGCTATAACAGTCGGAAAAGTTGTTGCTGTGAAAAACGAGGTAGCAACCCTTAAGCTTACTAGGCCTGTGTGCGCGGTTACGGGTTCAAGGGTTGCCATAAGCAGAAAAATAGCGGGAAGATGGCGACTCATAGGGTATGGAATGATAAGGTAAATGCGGATAAGAAAAACTCGAAAGGGAAAATTGAAGGTTATATTTGACGCAAATGCCCTATTTGTCCCCCTACAGTTTAAGATCGACATCTTTGAGGAGTTAAAGGTGCTACTGAACAGGAACTTCGAGCCTATATTGCCCAAACCAGTAAAAGATGAACTTGAAAAAATAGCGGAGAAAGGTTCGCCGAAAATGCGAAAGGCAGCAGCCTACGCACTGAAATTGGCGGAGAAATGCATGTTGGTTGATTTGGGAGAAGGCTTTGCCAATTCTCCAGACGAAGCCATCTTGAGGTTGGCGGAGGAATGGAAAAGCCCCGTGTTCACTAACGACAGAAAGCTTAGGAAGAGGTTAAGAAATATAAATGTGCCAGTCATTTATGTGAGACAAAAATCTCGGCTTGAAATTGATGGAGAGTGCAGGCTTGTTTAAGCTAATAAACATGGAGGACACCATTCGCATACCTCCAGAAACGTTTGGAAAACCGCTGGACACTGTAGGGTACCAGCAGGTTAAAACTAAATATGAGGGAGTTGTTGACGAAGTTTTAGGCTACGTAATAGCGGTTTTAAATGTTAAGGTAAGCCCCGTTGGGAAAATTATACCCGGAGATGGAGCAACATACCACAAAGTGAACTTTTCGCTTTTAACCTTCCATCCTCTACTCCAAGAGGTTATCGAGGGAGAAGTTGTGGAAATAGCTGATTTCGGAGCTTTTGTGCGAATAGGCCCCGTCGACGCACTGCTTCACGTTTCCCAGTTAATGGATGACTTCATAACCTACGACGAGAAACAAGGCATATTGATGGGCAAGGAAACGGGTAGAAAACTTGCAACCGGCGACAGGGTACGTGTACGCATAACAGCTGTTTCTTTGGCAAGAGCTGGAGGATCAGCTAAGATCGGTGTCACCGCCAGACAACCGTTCCTTGGGAAACTTGAATGGATAGAAGAGGATTTAAGAAAGCTGAAGGAACCAGCGGTTAAGAAGAAGAAGGAAGAAGAGGGGAAGGCTAAGTGAGCGAGAAAGCTTGCACATCGTGTCATTTAATAACAAGCGGCAACGTCTGCCCAAAATGTAAATCCTCAAGCCTTAGCGACGACTTCAGCGGACTCGTGATAATATTCGACCCTGAAGGGTCTGCCATTGCAAAGGCCATGAGCATCAAGGAGAAGGGTCGATACGCTTTAAAGGTTAGGTAAATGAGCATAGCCTTCCAGTTGCCAGTTAGGCTCAGAAGAAAACTTAAAAAACCTTTAGGCGAGCTGATTTGCGGCTCGTACCGGGACACTATTGAAAAGATAAAAGCCATAGTTGACAAGGAAAAACCTCCATGTGTTGTTTCTGTGGGCGACGTGGTTTCAAAAAACCTCTCAGAAGCAAACGTCCAACTGAAGCTCGCGATTGTGGATAACAGGGTTATGAGGGCTGCCATTGAACCCTTAAAGATCGCAGCGGACGAGGAGAAACGTGTCAAAAATCCGCCGGGAACCATAACTCTTGAGGCTTTAAACGCCATAAAGGAGGCTTTTGAAACCAGCCGCACGGTCAAGGTAATCGTTGAGGGAGAAGAGGACCTCTTAGCCCTTCTAGCCATTCAATACGCGCCAGAAAACTCCATTATTGTGTATGGACAGCCCCGCGAAGGCCTCGTTGTAGTCAGAGCCACTAAGGAAAAGAAGGCGGAGGTTGGCAAAATCTTAGACGAGATGCAGCCCGCTGCGAAAGACTAAATAGAGGGAATTTTGTATCAAAAACAACATCAAAAGGGAAAATGGATGGAAATCCGGATACTGGCGGAAAACGAAAACGTTCTGTTGAAACGTAAAGAGGTACTTTTCCAAGTTGAACACGACCAAACGGGAAGCACGCCGCCGAGACTGGAAGTCAAAAACGCCTTAGCAAAAATTCTGGGAAAGGACGCCAATCTAATATTTATTAAAAAAATGGAAACAAAGACTGGGACTCATGTGGCTGTTGGCTGGGCGAACGTGTACGACTCGGTGGAGCAGGCGAAACTTGTTGAGCCGAAATACATCTGGAATAGGAACCTTCCGCCAGAAAAGCCAAAAGAGGAGGGAGCATAACAGTGAGCGAGGAAAAGGAAGCCGCTGCAAGGAAGGGTAAAGCTGAGAAAAAGAAGAAAAAGGAGAAGGGCGTCTACACGCTTTACAAGGTTGAAAACAGCAGAATTGTTAGGTTAAGGCCCACGTGTGAACGCTGCGGCCCCGGCTATTTTATGGCTGATCACGGCGACAGATACACTTGCGGACACTGCGGGTTCACGAGGTATAAGAAGGCATAAACACGTTTAAATCGCAGCGTGCGACTTTAGGTTGTGATGGTTTAGATGATTAGGGTTAACGTGTTGATAACGCAGGTTTCTGGAGAGCGTTTTTGGGATATTCGAAAGCCCATACCGCCAATCCAGATAAACACGAACCTTAGCCTTGTGGAAGTTGAAAAGAAGTCGGATGAAATGCTTGAAGTACCTTTCGTTTTAACGGTAAACTATAATCCGTCGGTGGCTCAGATAAGCCTAAAGGGAAGGGCTTACGTGGTGGGCACAAGGGACGAAATAACGAAGATTTACGAAGAGTATAAGGAGAAGAAGCCTCCGCCGCCAATGCTTGTCCAATCAATTTCAAACGTGGTTTTTGTGGAAAGCGTCATCATTTCAAGAACTCTAAATATTCCGCCGCCCATACCTCTCCCGCAAATCCCGCCGGTCAAGGAGGCAGAAAAGAAACCCTCCACCGTAGACTATACGGCTTGAACAGCGGAAGGCATATAACACCCTTTTCGATGGCTATTCTGCACGTTTAGAGAAGCTAAGATTTTGCGACTATTTGAGTGGAACGTACATTGACGACCGAGTGGCGCCTATTCCCGGCGAACCATGTTTGACAGGCTTGTTTGTTATGGCGAACTCGCCTAAATAGTGGCCGATCATTTCTGGTTTTATCTCTACTGGCACGAATTCTTTGCCGTTGTGAACATGTATTGTTAAGCCAACCATTTCTGGAAGTATTATCATGTCCCGGGCGTGTGTCTTTATGGTTATATTTTGCCCTCTCCGCATGGCTTCTTTGGCTTTCCTAACCTTTGCCAGAAGGGTTCGCTGTTCAGGAGATAGACCCCTCTGTAGGCTTCTTCTTTGTCTCGCTGGAAGCAGTGTTATGAACTCGTCCATGGACATACTTAGCAGTTGCTCAATGGTATATCCGCGGTAGGTGAATTCCCTCGGCATCTTTCAGCACCACCATTTAACAGTGAGCAGACTTGCTATAAACCTTCTGTTCACTCTGTCTCGGTTTCCTTCGCTTTCTTTTTCTTTCGTCCAGTGCTTCTCGCAGCGATAAGCCCAACCTTCTGCCCGGGTGGAGCGTTTCTTGAAACAGTTGTGACTTTTCTAGCGCTTCTCTTGCTGCTTCCGTAGGGGTGAACAGCGGCAACCATGGCCCTCCCCCTCGTCCTCGGGTACTTGCGTCCTCTAGCCCTCATTAGGTGGTATTTGGCTCCTGCTTTCAGGAATGGCTTTTCTGTTCTACCCGCACCAGAAGCCACACCTATCGTGGCGCGGCAGAGGTCGTCTATATACTTCGTTTTGCCTGAGGGAAGCTTTATCATAGTGCCCTGGGGGGTGTGGGCAACAACAGTGGCGTAGGCTCCTGAAGACTTTGCGAGTTTTCCACCGTCCCCGGGTTTAAGCTCAATGTTGCAAACAATGGTGCCTTCCGGAATTTTTCCGATGGGGAGTATGTTTCCAACCTCAACCTTCGCCTTTCCGCCCATCTCAACCTGTTGTCCCGTGTATATGCCTTCGGGCGCGACTATGTAACATTCCTCACCGTTTCCGAAACGGACAAGGGCCAGAGGGGCTCCACGACCCGGGTCATGAAAAAGTTCTTCCACAACGCCTTTAACCACTGTTTCGTTGAGGTCTTTTGGCGGTGGCGGGTAGCGCGCCGGTGCTACCCTCTTGTGAGTTGCAGCCCTGAAGGTTGGACCGCCACGCCCTCTTCTTTGGACTCTAATTCTCTTTCCCATTTCAAACCACCATTTACAGTATTCCCAGCTTTATAGCCACGTCCGATGCTTTATATTCTGGGCTGAGTTTAACAAAGGCTTTTTTCCGCCCGTCCGGGGTTATTACCATGTTCACTTTTTCAACTTTAACATCGTACAGTTCCTCCACAGCCCTTTTCACGTCGGCCTTTGTAGCTTTCAAATTAACTATAAAGACCAGCTTGTTTTCCTTTTCAACCATTAAGCTTGCGGATTCGGTCATCAAGGGATATAAAATAACCTCATATGGATCCATCAGGCTGCCTCACCCTTACAGTAAATTTTTTCTAAGGCTTCAATCGCGCTTTTAGTCCAAATTGTTAGCCTGCCTGGATGTGTACCCGGCGCTAGCATTTCCGCGTTTAACTCGTTGACTTCTACGACGTCTACACCCGGTATGTTTCTGGCGGCTTCGCCTATCCCGCGGTCTTCAGCCACAATAATTAATGGTCCAATGGCTTGCTTCAACCTTCTCCCGCGGAGTTTTCCTTTGCCCGCCCGCTCCTTCTTACTTTCCTTGACACGGTAGAGGTCGGCTAGGACGCCTAGTTTTATGAGAGTTTCCTCTACTTCCTTGGTTTTCTTGAGGGTTTCAAGCTCGTCCACAACAACTAATGGAATTTGAGGGACCCCTTCAACGGCGTGACCTCGGGCGGACACAAGCTCCTTTGAAGCCGTGGCGGCTATGGCTGAGAAAAGCGCCAAACGTTTCTCCTTCTTCGGAATCTTTTTCACAATCTTTTTTTCAGGCGTCGGCGGATGAGCAAGCCTTCCGCCCACTGTTCCCGGGGCAAAGGCTCCTCTTGAAGTGCCTTTAACGCGGGGTATACGGGCCATGCCTAGGCCTACGCCCATGGATTCAGCTGTTGTCCTTTTGCCTGCCATTGGGTCCCTCCCCTTCGGCTGGAAACGGGTGGATTGGATGGCTAAGACGGCTCTTTTGATTACGTCCGGCCTTACGGGGGTTTCAAAGATCGGTGGAAGCTTTATTTTGTCAACGGGTTTCCCGTCGAGGTCGAAAACTTTCACTGTTTTAGCCATCTGTGTTCACCGTTCCTCCTACTTGCCCTGCGGAGATTCTAAAGACACGTATGTGATTTGAGGCGGTGCCTCAGAAGGCTCTTTTGGCGGTCTCGCTGGATACCGCAGTTTTATTGGGCGTTTCTCTGGCCCTGGGACGCTTCCTTCTATGAGCATGTATGGACCGTGGACTACACCGTACCTTATGAAGCCTCCCTTTGGAGTGACCTCAATGCCGTCTTTCCCTATCTTCAATATGCGTTTATTGTATTCTGTTCTCTGGTGGAAGCCCATTTGTCCGGCGCGTGGAACGGAGTAGAGGACACGGTGGGGGTTCCATGGCCCAAGGGTTCCAACCTTTCGTGTTCCCTTCCTGCTTTTGTGCTGGAGGATCTTTATACCCCAGCGTTTTACGGGTCCCTGAAAGCCTTTTCCGGTGGTGACGGCTATTACGTCCACGTATTGTCCTTCTTTGAAAACTTCGGCGGGTTCTACTGTTTTTCCGAGGAGGTTTTTCGCGTATTCGAATTGCTGTTGAATTGTCCCTCCGCCTATTTCTATTTCGGCCACGTCTGGCTTTTTCTTCGGCAAGCTCGTTAGTTTTGGCTGGGTTATGGCTATTACGCGGATTTTTGCTATTTTGTCGAGATTTTCCTCCATCTTTTTCAGGTTTTCCGCCGTGTTGAATTTTTCTGGGAGGGTTAGCACCCTTTCAAGTTCTTTCGGCGGGTTTTCCATCCAAGCCTCTGTGAAGGTTCGCAGCCCATAAGGCGATTTAGTGTAGGCTCTTATCCCGCATATGAGGAGGGGAGGAGTTTCAAGAACTGTTGCTGCCCGCACAACTTCCTTTCCGAAGTTTGGGGAGCGTTTTCGATCTTCAACCATCACAACGTGGGTCATTCCAGCCTTATAACCAATGAAGCCCAAAAGTCTAGGAGTGTCGGCTTCAACCTCCGGCCAGTACCTTATCCGGGCTAGGATGCTTTTAGCCCGTTTCCTAGGTAAATAGGCCAGCGAACCATGTTTTGGAGCGTGATGTTTCACCATTGTTCTCCGCTTCGCGTCTTCTAGGAAATAAGCATTAAGGTTATAAACATTACCGTTGTTTGTCCCTCGTTATAGGGCTTTTCTCTTCATGTCGATTTTAGTTG
>CAZRXM010000001.1:25615-48769 GCA_964604045.1 uncultured Candidatus Bathyarchaeia archaeon | reverse complement strand
AGTTTTCTGCCCATAAAAGATGGGAACGTCAGGGCATATTTGAGACTGTTCCAGTCTCCTCTAGGTTTTCGTGTACCACTTACACAGTATGGCCTCCAGTATTTTTTGGGCTGCCTGTTCTGGCGTGTGTTGAGCGGTGTTGACTGTTACTTCTGGGTTTATGGGTGGTTCGTAGGGTTGACCTATGCCTGGCACCGTGGGTGCTCTGCCCTCTAAAGCCCTTTTGTATATTTGTTGTGGAGCGTAATGGGTTTCGGTTCTTTTTGACTCCCGTTCAATGCAGACTTCAAGGGGGCATTCAAGGTAGGCTTCCATGAATTTGGTGATCTGTTTCCTAGCGTTGTCTCTGTAACGCCTTAGGTTTCCGGTGGCGTCGATCACTACGTTCACGTCGTTTTGCGTCAACAGTTTCGCGATGTAAACCAGAGTTGCGTAAACCATGTCACGTTCCTCCAGCGAGTAGGTTGGCTTCGGAGTCAAAACCTTCCTCAGCTCATCTGAGGATAGAAGTTGGGCACGGATCCCCCTTTGGAGCAGAAACCTAACTAGGGTTTCAGCCACCGTGGATTTGCCGCTTCCCGGCAGTCCTGTAATCCAGACACACCAGCCGTCGCGCAATCCGGCCGCTTCCAGACAGGGGTTTGTTGCGAAACAGTCTTAAATGGGTGTTGCTGAAATAACTTATCACCCTTTCATTGTTGAATGTTGTTTCAAGGTGGTTGTCATGCTTATTGTTCAGATTTCAGACGTCCACTGTGGCCCAATGTTTAATTACGGGAGTTTCCGAACAGCCGTAGACGAGATCAATGCCTTGTCCCCGGACGTTGTGGTAGTGACGGGCGACATAACGGAGAACGGCATTTTATCCGAGTTTAAGATGGCGGCCGACGAGTTTAAACGTTTGGAGGCTAAAAACGTCATCTACATAAGCGGAAACCACGACTACCGGTCTACGGGCTACCTGCTCTTCAAACAGTTCTTCCCCTTCAACCAGGTCACCGAGATCGACGACGCCGTGATAATAGTCTTGAGCAGCGCCCGACCAGACAGAGACGACGGCGAGGTTGGACACCGGCAGAACCTTTGGTTGGAGAACACCCTTGAACACTATAAAGACCACCTAAAGATTGTGGCTATACACCACCACCTAATCCCCGTGCCCGATACGGGCGCAGACCAAATTACAATAGTGGATGCAGGCGACGTTCTCAGAAGCCTTGTAAAGGCTAGGGCGGACCTGGTTCTGTGTGGGCATAGGCATAGACCATGGAGGTGGCGAATTGAAGACATGCAGGTAATTCACGCTGGAAGCGTTTCATGCGAAAAGCTTCGGGGGTTTTTCCTCAACTCCTACAATGTCATAGAATTAAAAAACCGAAAAATTGAGGCGAAGCTGAAAATTGTTGGCGGAGACTACATAAGCTTCGAAGAGGTTGTTAAGAGGCGGGAAATTCTCCAGTCGACAGACGTTTCCCAGTGCAGCGACTCACTGGCAAGATAGCTGGAAAGGTTTGAATTTAAGCTTGGAACAAACTTCATCCAGGAGGCTTTGGCTTTCAAACATGAAGAGGTGGCTTTCACACTTGCAATCTGAACACCCAAAACCTTTCACCGGGAAACCGTGTTCGGCTAGCTTCCGCGCCGTTGAACACTCTTCGGGTTTACCAGCCTCCTTAAAGTAGGCTTTCAAAGCTTTCACGCAGTCCTCAGCCAAAAGATAGTCAATGTGCCAAAACCTCCTCTTCGCAGCCTTCCCGAAATGCCTCTTTAAACGCTTTTCAAGGTTGTTTTGGGCGGAGCCGACATAGGCGTATAAACCCGCCCTAAAATAAATTGTTCCCAAAGAGCCTACTCTAACGTTTTTGTCTCGGCTTAATTGGACTTCTAGTACGTAAACCCCTTTCACAGCCATTTCCATACCATTTAAGAGTTTTTCTCCACCCGACGGTAACTTCCTCTGGTTAACTGGACCGTATATAGGTGTTCACGGAATCCAAGTCAAACTTTTCGTGGCGTAGAACGTTCCGCACAAAATTGAGCAGTTTAACCCTCACATCGCGGCTTAGACCTGGATACCATATAGGGGAGGCCACCACCAAGCCTCGCCAAGCATAGAAGGGTTGAACAACCTCCAAAATCTCCCAGTCATTTGTCTTCATAAGGTAGTTTTCCCAAAAAAGCCTAAAGAGCCTCTCAAAGACACCAGCCAACTCCCCATATTTCTGCAGAGAATAAAAGATGTAGTTGATTGTCATGGCTGTGACGTCGTCCGCCGGCTCGCCCCACTCGCCTCTGCTTCTGTCCAAAACAGTGAAATCCGCACCTTCATGGAACATCACGTTCCACGGGTGGAAGTCGCCGTGCACTTGGCTAAGTCTGTGGGCTTTACGTTTCAGCCTCCACCGCCACACGACACAGTCCCTTTCTATATCGATTAGGTCGCTTTCTCGGACAAAATCTAACCCCGGTGGGTAGCTGTCTAACATACCCATTATGCATTCGCCGTGTCCAACAAGCTCCCGAGCTCTCCTCACGTAAAGCCAAGGCGCCTCCCTTTTGACGCTGTGAATTTGGACAAGGTAGTTGGAAAGCGCTATACAACGTTCCTCATCTAAGCTTGTCATTTCACCCGTCGTCCTAATGCGGTCTAAGTCAACGTGATAAAGGGTTCCCTCCACATACTCGGTTAAAAGGAAGAACTCGCCGCAGTCACCTAGAGACTTTAAGCCCTTCCCATCAACCGTGAAAGCGCCAACGTCCACGGAGCGCACATGCCTAGGAAGCTTGTTGAAGGCTGAATGCTGCCAGAGTAGAACCTGCGCCCTGTCAGAAGGATAGTCATGCCCGAAGCCTTCAGGCCGCATGGTTTCCAAAACAACCCGCTTAACCTCGCCTTTAACCCTAAACTCTACGACGTATGGAACTCCGTAGCCGAAACCCTTCAAGTCCTTAACACCCTCAGCCCTTTCGCAACCAAGCCTCCAGACACCGCAGATTTCCACATCAACCCCGAACAAGCCGGAAAGGTATCGACGAAGGGCCTCCTCGGGAAAAGTATACCCCATCAGGCTTTTTCCTTCCCAATCCATGTTCAAACACTCAGCCAACACGCATAAGAACGCGCAACCAAGATATAAACTAGAACCTAACACGGATGGATCGACTTGAGCGATTTCAGAAACCAATTATCCTTTGCGAAAAACTACAAAAGCCTAAAAGAGGTTTTAACAGACCACAAGCTGGCGGCTTTAGGCGACGCCCTCATAAACTTCACCTATTCGCTGGCCTTGTCAAAAAGGAGGGGACGACCTTCAGGAGCAAAGGTTCGAGGCGCTGTTCTTAAGGAGGCTATTCGAAAGGCTGGCTTACGGGAATTCATGCCCTCAAGGGTTTCAAGCCACATGATGGCTGATGCAGCGGAAGCCCTCATAGCCTATGCTTGGCTCAAAAAACACGTCACACTGGAAGAGTGTGTGACCATCCTAGCCGAAGCCGAAAACTTGGTAGACGGCTTCACTCAGCTGCTCTTAAAAATAAGGGAGAAAGTCACTTTTTGAGAGCTTTCTCCAACTCTCTGCCAAACTCGTCGCTTAACTCTAAAAGTTTCTCCACAGCCCTCCGTAAGGCTTCCTCCGGTTTTACCCCACCTTTAGTCCGCACGTATATGATGGGGTTTGAAGCCAGCGGGTGGGGTATGTCGTAGCCTGCCATATCCACGTTTTCATCCTCTAAAAGCTTCTTCTGGAGAAGGTTACAGAGAGTATGCCCAACTCCTTCAACCTCTATTTTAAGCTCGTTCTCCGCCCTCTTCAACACGTTAACCTTCAAACTACAACACTCCTGTGCTATATTATTCCCTTGCCATAATCTATTGCAGTCTTTCTCTTTTCAACATTTCCACATCTTGGGCACCTCAAACCACCTCGCCCTCTCTGCTGTTGCAGAACATCACCGCATTTAGAGCAGAAGGCGTATAAAATCCCTAAACTTCTGTCCTTGGTGGTCAAGTAGTACAGCCTATTCTTGTCACTTACAACTTTAGCCCTGATTATGTCGCCCGGCTTGCAAACATCAAACATAGACTCCGTGAACCGCGCCTGCGCATCTGCGACATGGAGCAAGCCTGTGAAAAACCCCGAAAGCACATGCCTACCAATTTTGAAAATTCTGACAGTGGCCAACTGCGTCTGAACGCTTGAAACTTGACCGACGACTATGCTTCCAACTTTCGGCACCTTTGCCCCCTGAGTCACGGGAAAAACGGACACGCGCTTGTTAGTGTAATCTATAAGCGCCCTTCCAACGACCTTCGAGTAGATGACTCCGTCTTTGACGTAGGTACCGGAGTCTGGGATAAACTCCTCAATAACGCCCAGAGGCTCTCCTGGCAAAACAAGTTGTCCGCTGTCGCGCTTTTTTGTCTGCGAACTCATTTCGGCACCGACTGCAAGGGCTAGGAATTAATAAACGGACCAATAAACCTTTCCAAGACATCGTTACCGTGAAAGTTTAGAGGAAACCTTTTCTGCAGAGTTCCCTCCAGGAAAGCTCTCCAACCACCACCAAAGCCTCGTTCAACGTGAGCATTGGCTTAATGAATTTGGAAGGTTCGTCAAGTGAAACCCTAGGGCAAGCCGTATTCACATACGCGTCAACCGTTGGAAAGTTCATGACAGTTTCCGGAATTATCTCTCTAACAGCGAATAGGTAGGCATCCTTACCGCTCTTTTCAAGCTTCTCCCTAATGGCGGCTGCCTCTTCAAGCTTTTTCTGTCCAGGCTTAAGCCCCACAAGAACTGCGAAAGTTTTCGCCTTCAACGCCTCCTGAATGCTTACCCAACGTTGCTTCTGGACGCGTTCAACCTCCTCAGCAATCAAAAACGCCCTTTTCTCGAAAGGATCTGCTATAACCGTTGGCTTGAAAGTGGCGAGGGCTAAACCCAAAGCGTGGAAACGTCCTCCTCCCAAGAAGAGGAAGCCTTCAACGTCCTCCGCGATGGATTTAGCGTTGCTGTAGTCGCAACCAACAACCTGCCCCGGATAGCTTAGGCGTCCAGCATCTCCAACCATGACTGTTTTTCCAGCATGAACTAGAACCTCTTTGGCTTCATCTAAAGCCTGCACGTGTTGGACTGTTGTGGCTAAACCAACTCTGCTCCAACCTTCCATCATGGGTAAGGCTTTCTCAACAACCTCTGCAACGCTGAGCATCGCCCTTGCTTCAACATACACCGTTGGAACCTTCTCGTATTTAAGAAGCTTCGTATGTCCATAATGGACTATAAGGTCGACGTCGAGGGTTTCAGCTTCAGCCGTCGCGAGGTCGCACGCTCCATAACATGGGTCTGCAGAAATAATGGGCATGGCTCCAGCCTTCTCAACGATCTTCGCGAGTCTCGGAGCCTCGCTTTTTAAGCCGTCTGGAAGCTGTAACAACACTCTTTTAGCCTCGTATCTCGCGATTTCCTGTTTCAGCCTCTCCTCTTCAAGGTCAAACAACCTCAAAACAGAGCCCTCCATTTTTCATCAAAATGAAGCATGAAGATAACTACTGAATGCTACTTTGTGGTTTCATCCCATTTAGGCGTCCATTCCCAGTCGTTTTTAGGCCTCTTGACCTGGCGGCCCAGCGTCCGCTCATACTGCTCTGCAAGCCTTTCAAGAATTATTTTCTGCTCTATGCTCGCCACAAGATGCTTCGTCGCCACCACAGCGTCGGGGTTCACGGAAATGCTGTCTATCCCAGCCCTCACAAGAAACTCTGTGAAGTCCGGCATGTTTGAAGGCGCTTCGCCGCATATAGAGACTGTGCAGCCGTTTTCATGGGCCACCTTTATCAGGTGGGCTATTATGCGCTTTACGGCTGGATCCCGCTCGTCGAAGTAGCCCATCTGCCCTAAGCGTTCAGAGTCTCTGTCTATCATCAGTATACCTTGTGTCATGTCGTTTGAGCCTATGGAGAAACCGTCGCAAAGCTTTGAAAACTCGTCGGCTAGTATGGCTATAGATGGCGTTTCAGCCATAAACCAAACCTTGAAATCCCTAGACCTTTCTAAGCCTTCCTCCCGCATAATCTCCAACACCCTTTTGGCCTCCCAAAGGGTTCGAACCACTGGAAGCATCACCCAAACATTCTTGAGGCCCCATTCTTCGCGACACTTCCTTATGGCTTGACATTCTAAACGGAAAGCTTTCTCATACCATGGGCTTATGTAGCGGCTGCAACCTCGCCAGCCAAGCATGGGGTTAGCCTCGAAAATCTCGTATTTCTCTCCGCCCTTCAACTCGCGGTACTCGTTGGTTTTGAAGTCGCTGAAACGCACAACCACAGGCCGTGGTTGAATAGCCCTGGCAACAGTGGCTATGCCCTCAGCAAGCTTGTCAACGAACTTTTGGCTCTGCCCAATTTCAATTAGGTAAAGCGGATGCTCACCAATGTAGCTGGCCAATATGAACTCTATACGCATAAGCCCTATTCCTTCAAAAGGCAAGTGCTTGTACTCCTCGATTTTCTCTGGAACGCCCAGGTTCATGTATATCTTGGTGGCTGTCACAGGCAAGTATGAAGTTGGATCCGCCAAAACGCTGGACGAGGCGTACCCAGCATAAGCCACGGCGGTTTCCGTCTTTAACGTTGGAACCACACCCTCATAAACCACACCGCTTCTGGCATCAACAGTATACTCTTTGCCAGAAACCATAACCTTTGTAGCGTTTTCCGCTCCAACGATACACGGTATGCCAAGTTCACGGCTCACAATGGCCGCGTGGCATGTTACGCCGCCCTTGTCAGTTACTATTGCGCTGGCAAGCTTCATAAAGGGCACGTAATCCGGATTTGTCATTTCAGTCACGAGGATATCGCCTTTCCTCATAAGCTTAGCTGCCTCTTCAGGGTTCAGAACCACCTTCGCCACGCCGACACCTATGCCCCTCCTGCCGGCAGGTATGCCTTTAACAACAACCTTTAGTTCTTCAAGGGGCTTCATCAAATAGGTTTCAACCCTTTTTTCCGGCAGTTCGGCCCTTAAACTCCAAACAGTTTCCGGTCTTGCTTGGACAATGAAGATGTTGCTTGGAAAGCTTAGGTCAGCGTCAACAGCCCACTCAATGTCTTGGGGTTTGCCGTAGTGCCTTTCAATTTTCGCCGCCAACTCTGCAAGCTTCAACACTTCCTCATCCGTCAAACAAGGCATGTTCTGTTTTTCTGGAGGTACCTCAACTTGAACTGTTCTGCCAGTGGCTGGATCCTGGACGGTCATCACTTTCTTGGTGGCAATACGCCTTCCAACAATTTTCATGGTTTGCTTGTCGACGATGAACTCGTCGGGGGTGACGGCGCCCGAAACAACGGATTCGCCCAAGCCGAAATTGCCCTCGATAACTATCTGGTTTGGGTTGCCGGTTACCGGATTTATGGAGAACATGACGCCCGCTGCCTTCGCGTTGACCATTTTCTGAACTCCTACGCTTATGAGCACCCTCTCGTGGGCGAAGCCTTTCTGGATTCTATAGAATATGGCGCGGGGCGTGAAGAGACTGGACCAGCATTTGACTGTTTTCTCGAGAACTTCATCCTCGCCAACAACATTAAGATAGGTTTCCTGTTGACCCGCGAAAGAAGCGTCTGGCAAGTCTTCAGCCGTAGCGCTTGACCTAACAGCCACAGGAACTTTATCCAAACCAAGCCTTCTGCAAAGTTCACGGTAAGCCTCTCTTATGGCGTTTTCAATGTTCCTTGGCACGGGCGTTGACTCAATTAGGGCGCGGATTTTTCTGGAAGCTTCTTCAAAATGTTTTGGTTCACTGGAATCCCTGATGGCTTCTTTGAGAATTCTAAAAATGTCATTCGCTATGCCTGCATCCTCTATGAATCTTTTGTAGGCGTAGGCGGTGATGGCGAACCCCGGCGGCACCGGGATGCCGACGTTCATCATTTCGCCTAGGTTCGCGTTTTTCCCGCCGACTAGGGGTATGTCGGTTTTCCTGAGGTTTTCAAACCATATAACTAGTTCCGATCTTGTCTCGGTCATGGCGCCTTCGCTTCCTCAACCTGTGCTTTTTCAACGATAATCCGGCACGGTGTCGGAAGCTTTGCGGCAGCCCTTTTTAACGCTTCTTTTGCAACCTCAACTCCGTTGGCGTTAACCTTAACCGTTATGACTGTCTGGTTAGGTTCCACTCTCGCCGCGGTACCTATAGGTTTTCCAAAGGCTTTCCGCATGCCGTCTTGCAGACGGTCGGCATGCGCGCCGAAAATCATCTTGTTCTCTCTAAGAATCACATGGGGGTATGGATGCACCTGCATGAAATAGTTGTTTGAAAGTTTATCCATTAGAACACGGTTTGCAGCCACTCGGGCGGCTTCGAGGGCGTTATGCCTTATCTGAGCCCTTTCAAGGGCTATGAGTCTAATTTGATATTCGAATTTGGCGTTTGGGTCCCCCATGGTGAACTTTGTTATCTTTGGCGGAGGGAACCCTTTAATGAACTCTCTTCTAGTATAGGGTTGCCCCTTGACCTCCCTGTAATTCCGTGCACGCATCAATATTCCCTCGCAATACCAACGCTAACAGCTTATTTAAACACTTTGTTCAATTGTGGTGGTAACTACCAACCAACAGCCAAAAACATAAGACCGAAGGGCTAGGTTATCCGTCTGTTTCTGAACCATATGCTGGCAAGCTCATCGTAGTTGGGGAAAACCTCTTTCAATATCGGGATATACATGTGGATTTCCTCGTCTGTTAAGTATTGGAACTGGTATTCGCCGATGTATGGAGATGGTTCGCCCTCCCGTTTTATGAACTCAATGTGCATGAAGGGGTCTCCCCGCTTAATGGTTATCGGACAACGGTCATTGCTCAAGTTCACAACTTCGAGGGCAAGCCTACCGACGAAGCCGCTGTGAACTTTAGCCGCGTTGAGAAAGGATAAACCCATCCGACCGTACTTGCTCTTCGCAGTTAAATGCGCCACGTAGTTTGGCGGCGTAAACACTATCTCGTAGGATATTAGGTTTTTGTGTTCGAGGTAATGCAGCGTGGTTTCATCCTTCACAGTTAGAATATAACCATCTCCGTCCAACAGATTGTAGTCGTAGGGGTATATACACTTGTAGTTTTCAATAAGCTCCTTCAGTTTATCCTTTCCGATTATACACATCTTAGGACATGCACTCTCCTAGGGCGTTTTTAGCAGTAATGGAGCCTTCGGGTTATATGCTTTTTCAACTAGATTTTGGCAAGGGGCAAACGCCGCGAACAGTCTTTGTTGGCATTCGCTTTTATGAGCACTATTGTCTCGAAAAAAGGAGCCGCTTGCTCTGCGATTATTTCCACTTTAAACCCTTGAGCCCTCAACATTTCAAAGGTTTTTTCAAGGTTGGCGTACGTGGACTGCATAAGCAACAAACGGCCGTCAGCTTTTAGGTGGTTGGGGAAATCCCGCAGAAATCTGTCCAAGACGGCCCTTCCATTAACGCCGCCAGCCCATGCACGCTCAATCCAGGTTTTGCCCTCCCAGCGTTCAGAAGGCAGGTATGGAGCGTTAAAAAGGATTAAGTCGAACTTCGCGTCTGTGTTCAGCGGTGTGAACAAGTCGCCCTGGATGAAGGACATTTTGGCTGCCACCCCGTTTCGTTTAGCGTTTTCCTTGGCACAGCGCACCGCTTTTGGGTTTAAGTCTACCGCAACAACGTGGGAGGCCTTCTCCGCGGCGACAATCCCAAGAATACCGCATCCTGTTCCCATGTCTAAAACGTAGTCTCCAAGGTCAACTGCCAAATTTTCAGCGAAGATAAAAGAGTCTTCCGCGGGCTCATACACGTCTGGATACACGTCGAAAACATAGTTGGCGAAGTATACCCTCTTAACGAGCGAGGACATCTGCCAGCACACCGAAGTCTTCTGGGGCTAACTCTCTAACCCGTCTTTCCTTAAAGGGGATGAGCTCCAAGTTCACCTTTTTACCAGAAGAAAGCTCTTTTTTAGCGTAAACACGAACCGCGTTCTTCACTTTCCTATTCCTTTGAGTAAACAATGACTGGACCAAATGCTTGAAACTCTCTTCGTGCCTCACACGGAAGGGCCGTGGACTTTTAGGCTTCAACAGGACAATAATTGAGTCAACTTCGGGTGGAGGATAGAACGCGTTTTTTGACACCACATCGAGAAGTTCCACATCAAAATAGTAATAGGTTAGGACTGTCAGCCAGCTGTAGCTCCCGCTACCCACTGGTGCCACCAGTTTATGTGCGAACTCCCTTTGTAGGACGAGAACAGCGCAGTCTAAGGGTTTCTTGAAGAACCATTGGATAAGCTGGGAGGAAATATTGTAAGGAGGAATGGAAACAACCTTGTTGAAGGAGGGTAGTTGAACCTTCAACACGTCGCCTTCGACTACCTCAACGTTGGGCAAGCCTCTGAGAACCCTACGCAGAACAGCCGCTATCCTAGAATCTGCCTCTACAGCCAAGACTTTCCGACACCTTTCAGCTAAAAAACGTGTTAGAAAGCCGAAACCTGCCCCTATGTCTAGAACCACGTCGTCGCTTGAAAGGGTTGCATACACAGCCATCCGCTCGAAAAGGGTGGGTTCAACAGTGAAATGTTGGCCTAACCGCTTCTTCGGAAATATTCGATGCTTTCGAAGGAGAAGCTTCGTTTCCTCAAGAAGACTCATCGAACACCAACCAGCCGGAGGTCTGCTCAACGAGGCCTAGTGAAAAGCCTGTACTTGCTTTCTCCCGCAAGCTCCTCTAAAATCCTCTTCGTCAAAAGCTTTACTGGGTTAGGTATTTGGGTTCGCTTTTGAAGGTCTTCAAAACTCTCGAAGGGCTTCTTCTCCCTTTCCCGGATAACCTGCCACATATACTTCTTGCCTATACCCGGAATCAGTTCGAGGGCATGCATTCGAGGAGTAACAGCCTGGGCCGTGTTGAAGAAGTTGACAAACCATCTCTCCCTATTTAACACGATGCGGCTTATGACTGCTGGAAGCTCCATTTTAGCGGCGGTCGTCAACTCGTCATAGCCGATTCGCCCAATAATATAAGTGATTTCTTCACGAGTATCTTTCCCCACATAAACTCGGTCATGAGGCTTGAGGGTTACACCCTCCTTAACCAAGGCCTCCAGCAAAGTGAAAAACTCCTCGCCGATAAGTTGAACAATCCCCCCGGCTCTGTAACCCACTCTCCCAGTGATCCTAACTCCTGGACGGCCGTGGGGGAGGAAGTCTAGAACGTAAGCGTATTCCTCGTACCTCTTCTCTATTTTGTCTGGCTTTTCCATTGTTTTCACTCTTGCCGAAAATTAAGAGAACTTGAGACTATTTCAATCTATGTTCGTTTAAAAGTTTAACCAGGGCTTCTAATTTTGAGGCTTCAATGATTTTTCGTCCCCCTCCAAGGAAGACTCTCAGTTCCTCAACGCTTGTTGGCATGCAGTTAACGATTTGAACAGCCTCAACTTCATCCAACCCGAACTCTCTAACAAGCTTCTCCACGAGCCTTTGAGCGGTTTCAGCGTCCACCCGAGAGAACTTGCTGGCATAGTCTAAGACTCGTCTCTGAAACTGGTCGAGGTTTTCTTCGCCTATTTCCTCAAGTATTTTTTTAACATGTGGAATTGTCAGAAGCTTTTCCTTAACGTTTTTCTCTTCAGCTTTCTCCACGTTTACAAGCCTCCATAGGGCTCCAGGTGCTCGGGTCTCACAATAATCTCTTTAACAGCTTCGCCCTGCATGACGCTGACAATGTAGCTTCTTCCCCTTTTGCCAACTATTTTTCCGACTTTACCGTGATATCGTCTGTGGGGCATGCCTTTTTGAACGCTGGGGTCTATTTTAATAACTACGCTATCACCTGGATTATAGTCGCGGAGGAGTCTGCTGATTTTTATTTTTCCACGTTCCCTAGGCTTTTTCTTTAGTAGTTTACGTGTCCTCGCCCGATACCCCTTTGACTTCCTCAATACACTTCCTCCAACCTACATAATCACGTTTAAAACATCAAGTTTTATGGGCTTCGCTTTCTGACCGAGAATTTCCGAAACACTTGGTTTTGTTCGGCCTTCATCGCCCGACACCAACTCTTTGACGTATAAGCCTCCCTGACAGCGAACCCTCATTTCAGCCTTTTTAGGCGACAATCTCTTTAGTTTCACCTCGTATATGTACTTTTCCCGTGTTAAGTCGGCTCGTCTATGCAGGACTCTTAAGGGAGTTCTCTGCTTGACGACAACATTGGATAGTTTTTCCTCTAACATCTTCAAGTCTTCGTCGGAAACTTCCTTCTCGAACTCTATTATGACGCGGTACTCTTTTTGAGCAGCCTCCCCTTTCTTCACTTTCCTCACGAAGTCCTTGTCGACTATCTGCAGGTCGGAAACCTCCACTTTCCCTTTGGCGTGGGCGTTCACAGCATCCTCGAGCTTTTTGAGGTCTATGAACCGTTTCTTCGGCTGTGAAATCTCCATGACGAAGGGTCTCCCCTTGCCGAGCATGCGGGCGTCCACGTCCTCCCTTCCGGAAGCGTGGAAAGAGGTTTTAACGCCGCCTGTTGCCTCAATAAAAGGGGGGCTTATGAGTTCCTCAACGGATTCAGGGTACATTTTTCCAGTCCAGTTGCACTTTTCGCACCCATTACCCTTACATTTTGAACATGTCCATTTTGACTGAGGAATACCCCGAACAAGTTTCCTGTAGCGTCCTGCAATGTAGAGGGGGTTGATTTGGAGGCGTATTTCTTCCGTTATGGGGTTTATAAGGATAACTATGTCTGGTTTGCGGTGGTCTAGTTTTTTGCCGCTGTATAGGGCGATTTTCCTGCTTAAAAGCCTTCCAAACTCTAACCGAATGTTTTCGCCAAATTCGACATTGAACCTCGCCCTAAACTCGTCTTCCCTCTCCTCCACTTCCACGGGAAGCTCTATGCCAACCATAAACGTGGAGAACTCGTATTCGCCCAGCTTTTCAAGAGCCTTCTTCGCCAGTTCATCAGTCTTTTTAAAGCTATTCCCGCAGAGGAAACAAGTTTGGGCGGTTTTCCTTCTCGGAGAACGTTTCCTCATTTCGCGTAAAAGTTCCTCGGCTGGTTTAAAGAACCCGTTTGAAGCAAGGATATTGAGTATGCGGATACCTTCAGCCTCTTTCACATGAACTAACGCTTGAGCCTCCATGAAAAGCAAGGTTTTCAACATACGCCCTTTCTCCTCGCACTCCACTTCATGGGCTAGGAAAGCAAACTGTCTGCCTAGACAATGGTCACATAGAGGGTGTCTCTCAAGCATCTGTAATCCTTTTTTAAGAAGGCCCACGAGACTCGCCTTGCCTCCGGCTTTTAATCATCCCACGTCAAAGGGTAAGCCTTTCCCGAATAGGGGTAAGCGTTTCCTCCTGCGGAGCGTTTTAAGCATTTTCCGCATCATTTCATATTGCCTGAGAAGCTCCTTGACATCCTTTTCGCTTGTCCCAGAGCCCCGTGCTACCCTTCTGATGCGTGAGGCGTTCAAGATCTTTGGGTTTTCTCTCTCCTCCGGAGTCATGGACTGGATTATGACGCGCCATTTTTCCAGCTTATCCTCAGCCTCTTCGAGCATTTCATCCGGAATTGTGTAGGACATTCCTGGAAGCATCTTCAGAATTTTCTGGAAAGGCCCCATTTTCCGCACTGCTTCAAACTGTTCATACATGTCTGTCAGCGTGAACTTGCCGCTTAAAAGCGCTTTAGCCTTCTTTTCCGGAACCTTGACTTCAGCCTCTCTTACCTTTTCAACGAGGGCTTCAATGTCGCCCATGCCGAGGAGTCTGCCCACGAAACGGGATGGAACAAAAGGCTCTATGTCCTCGATTTTCTCCCCTGTGCTTATAAACTTTATAGGGGCGCCCGTTGCAGCAACCGCCGAGAGGGCCCCGCCACCCCTCGCGGAGCCGTCCAGTTTAGTTACTAGGATGGAGCCTATGGAAGTTGCTTCGCTGAAGGCTTTGGCTTGGACGTAAGCTTGCTGTCCGATTGTTCCGTCTATGACTAACATTACTTCGTCTGGTTTTATTTCCTCCTCAAGCATCTTCATCTCCTTGATGAGCTCCTTTTCTTCCTTGTGGCGTCCAGCGGTATCCACAATAATTATATCTTTGTCACTGAACTGTTTCAGTCCTTCGAGGGCTATTTTGACAGGGTCCTTACCTCTTAGGTCGCCGTAAACTGGCACATTTATTCGGCTGGCCAGTTGCTGAAGCTGTTCAAAGGCTCCTGGACGGTAGGTGTCGGCGCATATCAAGGCCGGTTTTAAACCCCTCTTTTGGAAGTATCTAGCAAGCTTAGCCGCCGCAGTAGTTTTCCCAGAACCCTGGATGCCAACTAGCATCAAAACTTTTCTCTTACCGGGCTCCACCTTCAGGGGCGCCGGCTTCTCGCCGAGAAAACGCGTCAACTCCTCATAAACAACCTTTATCACGTGTTCTCGACGCGAAATCCCCGGCGGAACTTTTTCTTTTAAGGCTCTCTCCTCTATACGCTTGGAAATTTCGAGGACTAGCTGAACGTTCACGTCCGCTTGTAGTAGGGCGCGTTGCACGTCGCGGACCAGTTCTTTGACGGCAACTTCGTCCACAATGGGGGCTCTGAAAAGCTTCCGCAAGGCTTCATTAAGCGAAGCGCCAAGTCTCTCTAAAGCCATTGAACTCTCCGAGTTTAAGAGGCGTTTCCCATTTAATATATTTAAACCCGAACAGCCTTTCACTGCTCCTCAAGACCAGGATATTTTGTGTCCAAAAAGTTCACTATGGCTTGAGCTGTCTTCTCGCCTAAACCCTTGACGGATAGCAGTTCCCTCTTTGTGGCTTGGAAAACCCTTCTGACGCTCCCAAAGCGCTTAAGGAGAGCCTCAGCCCTTTCTGGTCCAACTTTAGGAAGGCTTTGCACAGCTAAAAGTTGTCTCTCCCTCAAAGTGTACGTTTTGGGCTTGTGCTTCACAACAACCCTTCGTCTTTCCTCTTCCTGCAGTTTTTTTGCTAATGAGTATAGAAATATGGCTGTTTGTTTTTCGTCTGGCGTGAAAACCGCTGCAATATTGTGGTCAGCCATGACTTTGGCGAGTGCACCCCAGAAAACCTGCGGGTTCTGCATAAACTTCACAGCGTCTAAAACATCGCCCTCCACCACAAGGCAAGCGTTCTCGTAGGTTTCCGTCAACCTCTCAACCTGCTCAAAGAGCCTACCATCAAAAATGGAGCGGAAAAAATCGCGAATCTCCTTCCGCTCAACAGCGTAGTTTTCGGCCACCACATAGTCCGCTGGGGCGAGAGCTTTCTCCACGACTTCACACCCAAACTTTTTCAGATAATCTTTCACATCCATGCTTTCACGGACGTCAGCGAAGATTTTTGGCTTAAACTCCCCGGACAAAAGCCAGCTCACCTCTCTTAAAATCTTCAAGCTTCCACTTAAAATCTAGGGCGGCAAACTTCTTTAAGAGCGGAAACACATTAAGAGTTTAGTGGACAAGTCGGAATGGAAAAACATTACATCTGCCGTCGGTGTGGTAAAACCTATTCCAAAACCGAGTACTTGAAGAGCCATTTCTGCTCCATCTGCGGAACCCTACTGACTAGGACGGGCACAGGTGGTAGTACGGTTGTTTCTGAAAATGAAAGCCATTTTGAAAGTTTAGTTAAGGAGTTCTTTCCTTATCCTAGTTTCCGCCCTTATCAACTTAAAGCCATAAAATTTGCCTACGAAGTCATGCGGGATGGAAAAATAGGATTGCTCTGTTCACCGTGCGGAACTGGAAAATCCATCTCGGTTTTAACAGCCTATTTCGCGGCCAGAGAGCTAAATCCGTCCATGGGGAGACTTTTAGCCTTAACTAGGACGAAAAACCAGCTGGAAATCTACTCCAGAGAACTTAAAAACATTAAAGTGAACTGTGGCGTCAACTTCACAGCCTCAATTTTCAAGAGCAAGAAAGAAATGTGTCCCCACGTCTTCGAAGACCCAAAACTCAAGGACGTAAAGTACAGAGACTTCCTCTACTATTGCAGAGGTTTAAAAGAGGGCATCTTCGGCAAAACATGTGAATATTACGAAAAAACTTATGATAAATGGAAACCCAGTTGGCACACCCGCAACATCATAAACAAGATAAAAAGCATAGGCCCCATTCTCCCAGAAGAGGTTTACGATGCTTGCCGCGACGAAGGTTTATGTCCCTACGAAGTTACGAGGTGCCTAACCCGTTACGCTGACATAGTTGTGGGCAACTACAACTACATACTTGTCGAGGCTATTCGAGGCTCTATACTGGGGAGGGCGGGCATCCGCGTGAGAGAGGTCAACTGCATCTTCGATGAAGCCCATAGCCTCCCATATTATGCGGCGGGCATATTTTCAGATGAGCTTTCTTCAAGGTCTGTGCGTATAGCGAAGAAGGAGGCAAAAACTTTTGAGATTGAGGATTACGGTTTACTAGAAGCTTTACACGTCATCATGGTTGAGTTTGGAAAGAAGGTTTACAGAAATTATGGACTGGACGTGGAGCATATAGTTGAGGGAGAAACGCTCCTAGGGGCTTTAGCTGAAAAGCTGAACATGAAACATGAGGGACTTTTAGAGGTTATTCGAGAACTATCAGACAAAGGTGAAGTTGTTCGCCAAAAAAGAAGCGAGATGGGCAAGAGCCCAGTTTCTTATCTGTCCCGTTGTATGGAATTCCTCACCAACTGGGTAAGCCTAGCGGGTGCAAGCTACGCCAAATACATTAAAGTTGAAGTGGACAAGGATGGGAAGAAACGTGTGAAGCTTGGAATCAAATGCCTCGACCCCTCTTTGGCTGCAAACGTCATCAACCAGCTGCGCTCCGCCATCCTCATGTCTGGAACCTTGTGGAACATGAATTATTATGTGGATGTTTTAGGCTTAGAGAGAAACCGATGTCAAAGCCTAGAGCTGCCTAGCCCATTTCCGCCTGAAAATAGGCTAATCCTCGTAGACGAGGCAGTTACAACAAAGTTTGAAAAGCGTAACGAAATCCAGTGGAGACGTATCGCAGCCCATTTGGAACAGATTATCCAGAAGATTGGAGGCAGAATCGCAGTTTACTTTCCATCTTACGAGGTTATGCAGGACATTGTTAAGCTTTTGAAACTCGACGTTCCGGTGCTTGTTGAGGAAAAGAAAACGAGGATCGTGGATGTGTTGGATTTTTTGCAGAAAAACGGAAAGGGTGTCGTTTTCGGTGTTGCTCGCGGAAAAATAAGCGAAGGTGTAGATATGACAGAGGAGGGGAAAAGCATGTTGTCTGCAGTTGTAATCGTAGGATTGCCATACCCCAAAAAGACGGAACTCCAAAAAGCACTGTACAGGTACTTTAAGGAAAAGTTTGGGGAAAAAGCCATGGAATACACCAACACGATTCCATGCTTAAACACTTTGGCTCAATCCGCTGGACGCCTCCAACGCAGTCCAGAAGACAAGGGAATAATAGTTATAATGGATAGACGTGCAGTCGGAAGATTCAAACGAAAACTTCCGGAGGACTGGCAAAAAGAGATGAAAGCCCACTTCCAAATAGAGAAAATCCTCTCTAGAATAAGCGCGTTCATGGCAGAACATTTTGCGGGGAAAACACTTCCGTAAGGTTTTTACATCTACAAGCGAGACAATAAGGAGAGGATTACGTTTGAAGAATGGAGTAAGAATTATTGAGAGGAAGGAAATTCTAAAAGGCGCCATCATGCTTTTCGGTTTCCCTGACGTTGGCTTGGTGGGCGTAATAGCTGCATCCCATTTAATCCAAGAGCTCAGCTTAGAAGAAGTTGCCTACATGGATTCGCCCCTTCTGCCTCCAATAATAGTCCTCCATGAAGGTTTACCCCACTCGCCTGTGAGAATCTTCGGGAATCACAACATCCTCCTGGCTGTATCTGAAACAGCCTTGCCAGCGGAGCTCATATACCCTGTTATGCACACCTTGATCGATTGGGGTAGAAGCAAAGGAGTTAAAATGATGGTTTCTATAAGCGGCATACCCGTTCCAGATAGACAAGACCTTGAAGAACTGAAAGTTTTCGCTGCTGCCTCCAACATGGAAACGCTAAAAATGGTTCAGGAGAAAGGTGTGGAAATTCTGCGGGAGGGCTACATGGTAGGGCCCCAAGCGGTTATGCTTCAATACTGTGCAACCCTAGGATTACCAGCCTTAACCCTTTTGGCGCAGTGTTTCTTCCAATATCCCGACCCGGAAGCGGCAGCTAAGGCCCTAGAACAGCTGGGCAGCGTTACCGGCATAAAAGTTGATGTTTCAAAGCTTCTGGAGAAGGGTGAGGAAATCCGTCTGAAGGCAAGGGATATGATGAAACGAACCCAGCAAGAGTTAGCCAAGATGAGGAAAACCCAAGAATACGACATACCACTTTACATCACATGAGGGGGAGGACTATGGAAGAGACTCCTAAAAGAAGACGATCCATCTTTGACATCATCGATGAATATTTTGAAAGCCTTGAGGCTTGGGCTGAAAGGTTTAGTGAAGCCCTCCTAGAGAAACCAAGCTGGAACTGTAGGACTTGCACCATAGAACCTCTCCGGGACATAATGGTGACAAGCGACGAAGTTATAGTGACTGTGGACTTGCCCGGTGCTGAGGAAAGCACAATTCAGGTTAAACCCGTTAGCAAAGACATCATTGAAATTTCAGCTAAAATGAGGCGTAAGGTCAGCTTCGACGACTTCGGCATAACCCATTATAGGGGCGAGTTCCAAAAATTCCACTGTAGAACAAGGGTCCCTGTGCCCGTCTACATGGACCGCATGGAGGTTCGGTTCAAAAGGGGGCTCTTAGAAGTTCGTATCCCGCGAAAACACGAGTATGAAATCCCCGTTGAGTGAAGCCTCAGCTCTCCTCAGAGGTCATCACTGTTCAGACGGCTCTTCTCGCGTCATCGGCTTCATGTTTTAATGCGTTTAAACAACCAAATAAGGTTTTATGAAAAACTTTAAACATTGAACGCCTTAACATTAGGCTTAAGGCTGGTGAAATCTTGACCGCTGAAAGGGCAATACAATGCGCCACATTCCTTCTAATTCTGGTGGGTTTATGCGGGTTAAGCACTTGGGCTTCTTACACGTACTTAAGCGACGCCCACGTAATACTGGAGGCGGCAGCAATAGCCTTAAGCTGGGGCGTAATCCTTTTAATTCTTTACGTTGGCTTCAAAAAACTTGGCTGGGAATGGTGGAGGTAAAACGGCAGCCAGCTTACTTGGTTCTGACAATCTTCACTCTGCCGAGAATCTTCCAGTATTCAACTTCAACGCCGGGTGCAAGTTTTGCCTTAAGCTCCTCTTCTTCTGGAAGGGGGGCGTCTAAATATTCGTAAGTTTCCAAGTCCATTAATTGGACGCTGGAGGGGGACACTGCGAAAACTTGTCCGCTGCGCTTCTCGATTATGGGCACGTCCGCTGTGGCGTCAACGGGTTTTACAATGCTTCTTTTCACACCATCGAAAACTCCTATCGCAACTATTCTCGCTTTAGCTGAACCGTGTTTCCCAGGTTTTGACTTTGTTATCTCAACTATGCGACATGGCTCCCCATCTACGATGATGTATCCGCCCTCACGGAGGCTCCCAACATCAACGGGCTTGCTCACATCATCACCAGCTTACATTCTACCACAGCAATTTTAAACAACACCCATATATAAGTTAAGGTAGCAGAAGCTTACTACCAACGCTTGAAAGGGAAAGGAGAAAATTGCCAAAAACCGCCGGAATAGTGGCCCGCTTCGACAAGAGGAAAGCCCTAAAAATTGCTGAGGCAACAGCGGAGTACCTCGCAAAAAGGGGGCTGGAAGTCTACGTTGAAGAAACGTTGAAGGGTAAACTGAAGAAAAACTGGAACTACCTCCCCCTAGAAAAAATGCAAACCGATTTCATAGTAACGATAGGTGGAGATGGAACGATCCTAAGAACATGCGTAGCCCTTCCAAAACCCGAACCCCCAATATTGGCGGTAAACATGGGTGTTAGAGGCTTCTTAACGGAAGTCGCGCCGGAAGACACTTTCACAGCCATCGACAAGTGTCTAAAAGGCGACTTCATAATAGAAAAATGCGCAAAACTAGCTATAACCCTTGGATCCAAAAGACTTCCAGACGCCTTAAACGAGGTTTTGATAACAGTGGACGAACCCGCGAGAATACTATACGCAAGAGTCTACAAGAACAGTGAACACGTTTTGGACTGCCAAGCCGACGGAGTTATCATAGCCACCCCCACAGGCTCAACAGGCTACTCGCTTTCCGCCGGAGGTCCCGTACTGGACCCGTCGGTTGATGCTTTTGTATTGACGCCGGTATGTTCTTTAAGCGTGCTTCGCTCAATAGTTTTTCCGGCAGATTCCATAATCAGCGTTGAAGTGCTTAGACCTAAAAGGGTTTTAATTGTCATTGATGGCGCTTACAGGGAGTTCACTCAAACCGCAAACATATGCGTGACAGCTACACGTTCAGAGAACGAAACGCGTTTCATAAGGTTCCGGGAAGACTTTTACAGTCGCTTGAGGAGTAGGCTCATTTTCCGTGGAGCAGGAGGAAGAGTCTGACGGTTTCCAGTGGAAAAAAGGTCGTTGTTTTGGACACTTCAGCTTTTGTGGCTGGTTTCGATCCATTCTTAATAAGTGAAGACCAATACACTGTCCCAATGGTTGAAAAGGAGTTTCTGGGGAACCAGGTGGCACGCATGCGTTTCAAAACAGCAATAGAAAGTGGCAAACTGGAAATAAAGGAACCGGATAATGCTTTTATTGAAAAGGTCAAGGCTTCTGCCAGCATTCTTGGAGACTTTTCCTTCCTATCTGAAACAGATATACAAGTTTTGGCTTTAGCCCTTCAACTAAAAACGCTGGGGCTTAATCCCCTCATCGCAACGGACGACTATTCAATACAGAATGTGGCTAAACATTTGGGAATAGAATTCGCTCCACTGGCAACCTTTGGAATACGGAGACTCCTAAGATGGATTAGGTACTGCCCCGCGTGCCGACGGAAATACCCGGCAGATTACCAGTCGAAAACCTGCGAAGTCTGCGGCACAGAGTTAAAAAGGAAACGCGCCAAACAACATAACAAAAGAGGAGGAAGCGTTAAATGAGTTTCACGGAGAGAAATGTTGTTTATTTCCAGACGGCTGGAAAGCAGAACACGGATACATTATTGAAAGTTGTTAAGGAATACGTTGAAAGGGAAGGCATAAAAGACATAATAGTCGCTTCAACAACGGGTGAAACAGGAGCGAAAGCCGCTAAAATCTTTGAAGGATACAATGTTGTCGTGGTCACTCACTGTTTCGGTTTTCAAAAGCCCGGGGAAAACGAGTTGAAAGAAGAGTTTAGAGAGGAAATCCAACGTAGTGGGGCGAAAATTTTCACCGGAACCCACGCCCTAAGCAGCGTTGAGCGGGCTGTACGGAAAAATTTTGGAACGATAGAACCGCTGGAGCTAATCGCCAGCACTTTGAGGCTTATGGGTGAAGGGACAAAAGTCTGCGTCGAAATAACCCTGATGGCGGCCGACGCAGGCTTAATACCGGTGGACAGAGATGTCGTAGCCATCGCCGGAACCGGCAAAGGAGCGGATACTGCGCTCCGCATAAAGCCAGCTAACACCGGCAGGTTCTTCGACCTAAAGATTCGGGAAGTTATAGCAAAGCCTTTTGACTTTTAAAGCGGGAGGAAAAGTGCCATTAAGGGATAGGCTCAAAGAAGAGTTCTCTTTTTTCAAGGGAAACTATCTAATCCTAATTATAAGCTGGATTTTGATGGACTTCGCCCACGAAATCCCTGGAACATACTATTCGGACTATGTGATACAGCTTGGAGGAAGCCCCGCGATTCTTGGAGCCATATCCTTTGTATCGCTGTTAACCCTCGCGTCAGTCCAGTTTCCAGGGGGCTTTTTAGCGGACAAGTACGGAAGACGCTGGCTTATATCGACTCTAACTTTTGGTGTTGCCCTATCCTTCATATTCTACGCAGCTGCACCGAGCTGGCACTTTATTTTGATAGGAGCCATACTTCAAAACTTCTGCCTACTGTACCAGCCGGCTTTAAATGCCATCATGGCGGACTCTCTTCCGCCTGAAAAACGAGGGATGGGTTTTTCCGTCCTCAACCTTATAACAAGCGTTTCAACAACACCAGCGCCTATAATCGCCCTATACTTAGTGGCAACCTTCGGCTCAGAGCTCGGAATGCGAATAGCCTACACCATCGTCGTAGTTTTTTACCTTGCAGCGGCATCCGTCAGGTTGAAGCTTAAAGAAACCATGAAGAATGTCGAGAGGGTGAGCTTTAGAGAGGCCATCCGTTCTTATCCCAGGGCTTTAAGGGACGGAATAAACGTATGGATGGTTGTACCCCGCTCCATGCTTTTCCTATTTTTCTCGGAAATGATAACCCGCGCCTCCTTCACGATGATACAAGCCCTTTTCCTAGTCTACGCCTTCTACATTCTCCAAATAGGAGGCCCTCCCTCTCCCACCCTTCCACCACAGCAGGACCCCGCACTTCAGCTTGCCCGCATAAGATGGGGGTACGTTACAATCGCCCTTTTCATATGCATGCTAGTCTCCGCCATTCCCGCCGGCAAAGTTATAGATAAAGCGGGTAGAAAAAATCCCTTGATAATATCGCACCTTCTGATCATTCCAGCTATGCTACTGTTTTTGTATGGAAACTATTCTACATTGTTTGTTGCCATGCCCATTGCTGGCTTCTCAATGCTTCTGGGGTTCTCCGCCTACCAGTCGCTTTTCGCTGATCTAGTTCCACAAGAACATCGGGGGAAGGTGATCGGATCCATGAACTTTTTCACGTATATTGCCATGGCTATTGGTGGTGGTTTAGGCGGGCTGTTATACGAGAAGGTTTCACCGCAACTTCCATTCCTCTTGGTTGCCGCCTTAGCAGTTCCGTCGACTGCTTTAGTACTATTCTTGGTACATGAACCTAAGCCGGAAAAGAGGGAAGCTTGAGGCTATACTTCGTGGCTTTCCCTTTTGCTGAAATATATGATGTCTCGGTGCTCCACGTAGCCGCATTTCTTGAAAAGCTCTTTGGAAGCTTTGTTTGAATCCTCGATAAGCGCACAGAACA
>CAZRXM010000001.1:0-25515 GCA_964604045.1 uncultured Candidatus Bathyarchaeia archaeon | reverse complement strand
TTCTTGAAAAGCTCTTTGGAAGCTTTGTTTGAATCCTCGATAAGCGCACAGAACACCTTCAACCCCTTCTGCCTAAGCGCTTTTTCTGCTTCGGCGATCAAAGCTCTGGCGACGCCTCGTCGCCTATACTCTGGATCAACGGCCAGTCTGTTTATCCATCCTTTCCGCCCATCCGAGCTGGTTATAATAGCCCCTATGAGTCTTCCGTTTTCAAAAGCGCCCATGAAAAAGTCCGGGTTTTCCTCCATTTGTTTTGCTATGGCTTGGGGGCTGTCTCTTCCCTTTGGCTTGAAGGGGAGCCCGGCTTTAGACCAGAGTTCAACCAGTTTAGGGTAGTCTTCAAATCGAAGTCTTCGAATTTCCATGAAACGGTTTCACTGTTTCTCTTTTTCAACCTCTTTTACAACGTCCTCTATTATGTCTAGTCCCGCGTCTACGAGTTCTCTGGTAATGTTCAGCGGAGGCATAATCCTAATTGTTGAAACGCCGCAAGTGATGACTGCGACGCCGCGCCTCCATGAACGCAGCATAACCTCTTTAGCCTTTTCGGGAGCCGGCTTTTTGTTTTCCTTGTCTTCAACAAGTTCCATGCCGATCATGAGACCTTTGCCTCTCACGTCGCCGACTATTTCACTGGCTTCTTTAAGCTCCTCAAGCCTCTTTAATATGTACGTTCCCTGTTTCGCGGCGTTCTCCAAAAGCCTCTCCTCTTTAATTACCTCTATAACAGCTAAGGCTGCAACACATGCAAGGGGGTTTCCGCCAAAAGTGCTTGCATGGGAGCCGCCTGTCCAATCCATTATTTTCGCTTTAGCTATGGTTGCGCCTAGGGGGAGACCGGAAGCCAAAGCCTTGGCACTGCATATGATGTCTGGCTCAACTCCCCAATGTTCGATGGCGAACCATTTTCCAGTTCTGCCTATACCAGATTGCACTTCATCGTCTATCAATAAGATTCCGTATTTATCGGCGAGTTTTTTCAAGCGTTTAAAATACTCTGGCGGTGGAACAACATAGCCGCCTTCGCCCTGAATTGGCTCGAAAAGAATCGCGGCCACATCTTCGGGGGGCACATACTTCTGCAGAACAAACTCGTCTATAAAGTCTACACACCAATAGTGGCAGTCTGGGTGCGTCTGCTTGAAAGGACAGCGGTAGCAGTATGGGTATGGAACATGCGTCACACCAGGCATTAGCGGGAAGAAGTACCGCCTCTGGGCTGGCTTACTGGCTGTGAAGGAAAGGGACCCAATGGTTCGCCCGTGAAAAGCGTTTATGAAGCCTATGAAAAGCTGTTTTCTGGTGTGCCATTTCGCCAACTTTATCGCCGCCTCCACAGCCTCTGTTCCACTGTTGCCGAAGTAAACTTTCTTCTCAAAGTTTCCAGGTGTTATCTGCACTAGTTTCTCAGCTAGTTCAATGACCTCTCTATAGTAGAAGTCCGTGTTTGAGTAGTGGAGGAAACGGTCACACTGCCTCTTTATAGCCTCAACAACCTTTGGGTGCCTATGCCCAACATTCAAACATGCAAGTCCAGCATTGAAATCTATGTACTCGTTCCCGTCAACGTCCCTAACTATGCAGCCTTCAGCTGACTCTACCACAAGTGGGTAGAAACGAACATAAGACGGGGAAATCAACATTTCATCTTTTTTCACAAGCTCCCTAGCCTTTGGGCCCGGAGGGGTCACAACGATTTTTGGATAAACTGTCATACAGTTTCACCAGCGGAGGGTCTAACTTAGAAAAAGGGTTTTTATATTAATTTCTATATTAGATACCTAGGTGCGGAATCTAGAGTAGCCGCAGTTTATGATAGCTTTGAAAGCTTATCGGTTTATGGTTTCACCAGCGTGATTTCAATGGTTGAAACATTGGTTTTCTGACCTTCCGGACGGGCCACTTCCTCGGTGCCTATGTTGATATCTTTAACTTGGAGGTCTTTGGCGAACGCCCTTCTCAGCAGTTCAACTGTGTCGACTGCCCTGCTTATTGCTCGTCCTCTGGCTTTAACAATGATTTTTTTAGCGCCGGAATTTAGGAAGGTTAGACAAGCTAGAACGTAGTTCATTATTGGTTTTTTGCCGATGAGCACGATGCCCTCGTTGACTTGAGTTGAACTTTTGGCTGCTTCCTCCTTTACTACCTTCTTTTGTTTCTCCTCTGCCATACATTACCACCATGTTTTATTAGTGGATGGTAGCGGACTATATGAGAACTACTTTGGACTCATATATTTTTCGTCCATCACGATGCTAGAAGCATCTTTCCAGAGAGGCTAAGGCCTTGTAGTACTCCCAATCCTCGTCAACCCATTTCTGGATTTTTTCTATGTCGCCTTCTGTAAGGTGACGGAACCTTTCCTGCATGGAGAGGTATTCTTTAACAGGTTTACGCTTCGACTTGTCGATTAGTCGGTCGCTTGGCGGGTTAAGCCTAAACTTGCCATTCTCAATCTCGTAAAGGGCCCAAATTCCAGTTTGAACCGCGAGCCTTCCAATTTCCACGGTTTTGCTTGCGTCGTAGCGCCATCCTGTGGGGCATGGTGTTAAAACGTGGATGTATTTTGTTCCTTTAATCTCTCTGGCTTTTTGAAGCTTGTTAATGAAGTCTAGGGGGTATGAGGGACATGCGGTTGCAACGTAGGGGATTCTGTGGGCAGCCATTATAAAAGGCATGTTTTTCTTTCGCTCCTTCTTTCCCGTGGGCGTTGTGGTTGTCCAAGCGCCGTAAGGTGTTGCTCCACTACGTTGCAAGCCAGTGTTGCCGTAGGCTTCGTTGTCATAGCAAATATAAATAAAGTTTGCACCACGCTCCGCAGCCCCGGATAAGGCTTGAATACCTATGTCAACGGTTCCCCCGTCACCAGCCCACCCAACAACGGTGACATCTTCCAAGCCTCTGATGCGGAGGGCTGCAGCTATGCCTGACGCTGCTGCGCCTGTGGCTTCAAACAACATGTTTTGGAGGGGTACAGCGAAGGCTGTAAACGGGTAAGGTCCCTGAATAACTGTTGTGCAGCATGCTGGGACAACTAGAATTACTTTGTTTCCCAAAGCTTTGAACAGAAGCCTTATTGCTATTGAAGGGCCGCATCCAGCGCATGCAGCATGGCCTTTAAGTAAATACTCTTCCTTAGGAAGCTCTTTTATAGTCACCATGCTTTCACTCCCTTAAATCAATCCATGTGGTTTCTTCCTCAACTCGCCCCCTCTGCAACCATTTGAACGCTTTTCTGACTATTCCCTCTATGGTTTTGAAAGTGACATCTCTGCCTCCTAAACCGGCGATGAAGCCTGCTATCAGCGGCTTATCTCCCATGTGGTATATTGAGGCTTTAACCTCTGTTGCGAGAAAACCCTCCATACCAAAGGATATGTGGCGGTCTATGGTGGCTATCATGCTGGCGCTTTCTGCAATTTTTCTTATTTCTTCCTTCGGGAAAGGGCGGAAAACCCTAACACGGGCAACCCCAACCTTCAAGCCCTCCTTCCTAAGGTTGTCGACGGCTATCTTAGCTTCAGCACCCATAGTGCCCATAGCGCATATGACAAGGTCAGCATCCTCACACTGGTAATTTTCGATAAGCCCGCCATAACGGAGGCCAAAGCGTCTACCATACTCCTCGTCGATTTCCGAAATAAGCCTCTTCGCGTTTTCCATAGCCTCTTGTATTTTGTAGCGAAACTCCATATACCATTCTGGCGACACAAGGTTCGCGTGGGTTACCGGGTTGTTCACGTCTAAGATCCACCCTGACTTGTAGGGAGGTAGGAAGGCGTCTATATCTTCTTGGTCTGGGATTTTGACTGGCATGTAAGTGTGTGATAAAATGAAACCTTCGAGGCAAACCATTGCGGGTAGGAAAACCCTCTCGTCCTCGCAGATTCTATACGCCTGTATAATTGTATCGAAAACTTCTTGGTTGTCAGCGCAGTAAAACTGAAGCCAGCCCGTGTCCCTTTGCGAAAGAGAATCGCTTAAATCGGGCCATATGCTCCAAGGGGCGCCCATAGCCCTGTTTACAACAACCATAACTATTGGCAGACGCGCCCCTGAAGCCCAATGAAGAGCCTCGTGCATCAGGGCTAGACCGTGAGCGGAAGTTGCTGTAAAAGTTCTAACACCTGCAGCTGCCGCACCTATGCACGCGGCCATGGCGCTGTGTTCAGATTCCACGCGGATATATTCGGCGTCCATCTCTCCCGATTCCACGAACTCCGCGATCTTTTCCACGACAGTTGTCTGCGGCGTTATTGGGTAGGCTGCCACCACCTTAACTCTGGCAGCTTTAGCTGCGTAGCCAGCTATATGGTTGGCCGTGTCAATAACTATTCGCGCCATTTCACTCCTCCCTCTTCATGGTTATAGCCTTGACAGGGCACTCGTTGGCGCATATACCACAACCCTTGCAGTATTCATAGTCTATTTCCGGCGAGTCGTCCTCACGCCTTGATATGGCAGCGTCGGGACAGTAGATCCAGCAAAGCGTGCATCGGGTGCATTTTGAATAGTCAACTATTGGGCGGAAAGTTCTCCACGAGCCAGTGCGTCCCATGCTTCCAACTGTTGGATATGACAAGGGGGTTAAGGGCATCTCCCTTCTTGTTTTAGGAACGCTCATAAATTCACCAACCTTTAACCAAACGTTCATAGGCGAGTTCGGCGGCGCGGGCGTTCTTCTCCCCAGTGCTTCCCCGCCAGTTCTCTCTTACCGCTTTCAAAACATTTTCTAAACGAACCTCACCCGTGGCTCCGGCGAACGCCCCTACCATTGAAGTGTTAACCACGGGTTGTCCAGCGACGAGGAGGCCTAGTTCAAGGGCTATTCCAGTTGCGTCAACGGTAGCTATACGCCAATCTCCAAGTTTAATCTCGCTGGGCCTTTTCGTAGTGTTCAGGATTATCATTCCATCCCTCTTTAATCCTTCTGTGACGTCTACCATTTCGTGGAGTCTAGGGTCTAAAACCACAACATAGTCGGGGTTGTAGATTTGGCTGTGGAGGAGAATTGGAGCATCGCTTATTCTGGCAAAGGCTTTAACCGGAGCCCCACGGCGTTCCGCGCCAAAATAAGGAAAAGCTTGCACGTGCTTGCCCTCTAGGTGGGCGGCGTAGGCGAGAAGTTGGGCGGCGGTTACGGCGCCCTGCCCCCCTCTACCGTGGATTCTTATCTCTTTAAGCAAAGGTTTACCCTTCTCGGAGTTTGAGAGTTGTAGCCAGCGCCCTTATTAGTGTTAGCCTAAACGAGGAGTAAAATCAACATCAGAAAAAGGAATGTTGCAGTAAACAGCGGAACAACCGTCAGTTTGGCTCTACGAGTCACCATGTCCGGGAGCGTGCAAAGCTTTTCTAAAGCCTCTCGCCCGATAACCTTAACCTTCTGAACCTTTATGCGATGGAAACCCACCTTAGCTGGGCTTAGATCCGCAATAGCAGCGCTGACAGCCTCTTTCACATATTCAATAACCCTTTCATGGTCCATCACCTCACCTATGGGGTGATATCCTCTTACGGTCAGAGTCACAGCGTTTACAGAATGCGTGTCTGTTGTGAAAACTTCTCCGCCGCTTACGCCCACGGAATGCAAAACCGACAAAATCTTTTCCCGCAAACCTGAAACCATGTTATTCCCATCAAAAACCACATAAGCATTCTTCTGTCCTTCAACCTCCACGACAACCGCTGTTATGCCACCGAGTCCCATACCCTCTGAGAGGCTGAACTCTTTGGGCTTAACAACAGCGGCGCCAACCTTGAAGGGCAGCCCATCCAGCGAGGAAATTTTCTCCAAACAGGCGCTGGCAGAAGTTTCTAAGGAAGCTAAAGCCCGATTCAAATCTGGAACACCATCTATACTATTATGGGCGTTCACAAAAACACAGTCTTTAAAGCCAAGTTTCCAAGCTTTTTCCTGAACAAATAAGCCTAATTCTGGCGGAAGATCTTCTGTAGTGTGGGGAGCCAAAGAAAAACTGGCTAAGACTGTTTTCTCAAAGGCTTGGCAACACACGGTGGCCATGTCGTTTTTAACAGCGATTGAGGGTGTTGCCCTCACGCCATCCGCCGTGAATGTGGCTGATTTAACGACGTGATCGATTATTTTTTGGCATTCTCTTTGGGAAGCTAGGTCAAATTCGTGACCAAGAAGCCCCAGCAGCACACAGGCGACACTTTCTAGACTTCGTTCCAGGCTGTCTTTAAGCATTGAGGGTAGAAGACTACTCCCTACATTTTTGAAGGGGCCGGGATGAACGGAAGGCACAACTATGAAAATACTCCCTTTTTCCTTGTCAAACCGTAGAATCGAAACTTCAACATCCCGTTCCTCGCCCAAAACGTCGAGAAAATACTCGAAAGGCTCGTTCAAGTCGGCAACCCAGTTTAAAAGGAAAGCCTTTAAAATCGAGAGGGAAGGAAAACCCACAACTTTTCGGCCGACACCATTAAGAATTGCAGTGAAAAGAAAGCTTGAGCAGAGGGCTGCGACAAGGGCGCATAGCAGGGACAAAAATAGTTTCACAAAACCCGTCACGTCAAGCCAGAAGGGGAAGAACGGTGCAACGTAAAGAAATGGGGGGAGAACTGAGGCTGCAAAAAGAGACTTTACACCGGAAGAAGAGGTTACGTAAAGTGCTATAAAACGAAGAATTAAAGCTGCTGAAAAGCCTAAAATGTAAAGCCGAACAGCCCACTGAGGGCTGATAACAGCGACAAGAGCTCCCATCAAAATGAAGGGAAACCAGAAAATCCAGGAGAAAAGCGAGAGGGCTGCTATGCGTCTTAAGTCGTAAACTGGATCTCTTTTTAACACAAAAAGCCTTAAAAGGAAATTTGAAAGCACTGTGGCGGCGAATAGGGAGGCCCCGAGAGCTAACCCGTAAACAAGCCCTTGCAAAGTTGGGTTCATTGGGAGAACCTGAAGCATTCCGATAAATTGGCATAACAGCCATAAAAAGGTGAGGATTCTTCTGTGGGATGGCAGTTTGAAAAGGGAAGAGTAGTGTTTCACAGCCTTGTCCAGTTGCTGATTGAAAGAGCTGTCCAAATTCATTGGACACCCGTTCCAAGAGGTTTTCTATGAAACACCATCGACATATTAAAGTGTCGCACAGGAAACTCTTCAGCTTAGTAGTTTCATTTATAGTTTTATTAAATGTTAACTGGGAACAGTAACTGTTTTATCCCACCAAAACCCTTTAAGACTTTGCTGGTCTATGCCTGAACAAAACATACCGCCTACAATATTCCACATGCTGGAGAAAAATCTGGGAAAAACAGTCCGAGTGATACTTGACCCCTCGTACGGCTTTGAGGGAACCTTGGCCGCTGTGACCCGTGAACCTCCTGGGATATGGCTTTCAGACGCGGAAGCAATTATCTTAAGGGCAACCATAGCCCAACCAATCCCGCAGGTGGCTGCTAGAGAGGAGCGAAGTGAAATATTCATACACTTAAACGCCGTACAAAGGATAGAAGTTTTGCATCTGTCTTCTCGCCGCTAATTTAGAAGAATACACGGGCTAAAATGCATATAATTATTAACGCGATGGCAGCGGCTGCCACAAATTCTGGCCTAACTTTAATTCCCTCTGTTTCCTCCTCAAAGAACCTTAAAAGCCCGGCGCTTGCAGCCGGCATGGGTGCAGACTCCTTTTTCTTCTTGCTCATAGAAAGCCCTCAACTATTCAATTCGGGTCTTCTCCATTATTAACGTTGTGTTGAACTCAAAATGATTTTATCTGAGGAAAGGGGATAGAGAGAGCGAGGTGTTCATGTGCCCACACCACGTGATGAATATTATCACGTATTGGGGCTTCTTCAGAAACACCACGAATGGTTTCGTGAATGCATTCCCTTAATTGCGAGCGAAAACATTCCAAGCCCTGCTGTGAGGGAAGCTTTAACGACAGATTTTGGAAACCGCTACGCTGAAGGGTGGCCTGGAGAACGGGTTTATGCTGGATGCCGCTTTATAGACCAAGTGGAGTTTAAATGCATAGAACTAATGAAAAGACTTTTCGACGCGGAATTTGCAGATGTAAGGCCCATTTCAGGCGTTGTGGCGAATCTCGTCGTTTACACGGCTTTCACAGAGCCCGGTGATGTTATGATGGCCTTGTCAATACCATGCGGTGGCCACATAACAATGGGCAAGAAGGAGTTAGGCGGCACGGCTGGAGCGGTCCACGGCCTAGTGGTAGAGTACCTTCCTCTGGACTATAAGGAACTGAATATTGATGTGGATAAGGCGAAACAGCGTATTGAAAAGCTCGCCGCTGAAGGGAGGCCCCCAAAACTTGTCATGTTCGGTGCAAGCGTTTTCCCGTTCCCCCATCCGGTTAAAGAGTTGGCTGAAACCATTCACTCGTTGGGCGGCATAGTGGGCTATGACGCAGCCCACGTTGCGGGACTTATAGCCGGAAAATGTTTCCAAGATCCGTTAAGGGAAGGCGCTGACGTTGTAAGCCTCAGCACCCACAAAACCTTCTTTGGTCCGCAACACGGCGGAGTCCTATCGTGGGAGAAGTATGCTGAGAGAATAAAAAGGGCCACGTTTCCCGGCATGGTCAGCAACCATCACCTGCATGCAGTGGCGGGCGTAGCTATAGCTGCCGCCGAATTGCTTGAATTTGGAAGGGAATATGCCCGTCAAGTTATCCGGAACGCGAAGGCCCTAGCCCAAGCCCTATACGAGAGAGGCTTCAATGTTTTAGCCGAACATAAAGGCTTCACAGAATCCCACGTAATCCTCATAGACATAACAAAGTACGGCGACGGAGGCACTGTAGAGAAAATCCTAGAAGACGCAAACATAATAGTAAACAGAAACCTTCTGCCATGGGACATTAAGGAGGGAAGACATTTCCAGAACCCCGGGGGCATAAGGCTCGGCGTCTCAGAGGTCACGAGGCTTGGAATGCGCGAATCTGAAATGGTGGAAATAGCTGAGTTCATGAAACGTGTTGTAATAGACAAAGAGCCTCCGGAGAAAGTTAGAGCTGACGTGGCGGAGTTCAGAAAGGACTACCAGAAGGTGTATTACTGCTTTGAAAACGCAACTGAAGCCTACCAGTACATAAAAATCCGTTAAGGTTCAGGGTTGAGCCGGATAACCATCTGGACCATTGGGCATAGCAACCGTTCCATAAACACTTTTCTGGAACTCTTGAAAGAACATAACATTCAAGTCTTAGTGGACATCCGCAGTTTTCCCACGTCAAAAATTGAACACTTTAAGAGGGAAAACATGGAAAAATGGCTTCCAGAAAACGGAATAGAATATGTCTGGCTTGGACGGGAGCTGGGCGGTTATAGGAAGGGCGGCTATGAAAGGCATATGCGAACAAAACTTTTCCGAGAAGGCATAAGAAGGCTCTTAGAGATAGCTGTTCAAAAAAGAATATGCATAATGTGCATGGAAACTAACCCAAAATATTGCCACAGAAGGTTCGTTGCCGCCCACCTCGAAAGGAAAGGTGTGAACGTTATCCATATAATTGCTAAGGGCCAACGAAGCCTATGCAACCTTAAAGCTTAAACTGTGAAGACATATACACATTACGAGGCTTGAAAACATGCGTGTGCGCGAATTTCAGGAGCTTATGCACCGCCTTTACTTCCACAGGGATTCGCAGAGGGGTGTCGAAAAGACCTTTGAATGGTTTGTTGAGGAGGTTGCGGAGTTAGGTGACGCCTTAAAATCCGGCGACAAAAAGGCCTTAGAAAGCGAGTTTGCAGATGTCTTCGCTTGGTTGGCTTCTCTGGCAAACGTAACGAACGTGAACTTGGAAGAGGCAGCCGTCAATAAGTATGATGGTAAATGCCCAAAGTGCTTAAAAATTCCATGCCAGTGCCCCTTTTAACCCAAGCGTTTTTGTCCCAGCCCCGTAAGCATCCAGGTGAAGGGCTTACCGCTTCTCCGCTGAACAATTCCCTTCGCCTCTAAAAGCCTCAAATGGTGCAAAACAACACCATATTGTAAACCTGTTCTATCCGCTATCTCTTTAGTGCTCGCCGAAGCCTTTTCCAAAAACTCTAATATTACCGTCCTCGTTTTCAAGCCCATTTTAACGTTTCTAAAATCTCTCAGGTAGGCGTTTGGATGATACCCTTCCCTCGGCATTGCCCATCAATAGAAGTAGACACAATTGTGTAGAAAAAGCTTCACTTACGCAAAGTCTGTTAAAGTTATTTGTTTGGGCTTTCTGCCCTCAAAGAGGGATACTATCTCATCCTTCATTAGAACAATCCTTTGGGCGTAGTATTTTGGCAGGTTATATTTCCAGATTATGTGTTCAGCAGCCTCCATGTATTTCTCTATGCCGCCTCGGTAAACGGTGAGGGTTAACTCGCCTCCACACTGTGGGCATTTGCCCTTCAGCGGCAGACGGCGGAAACGCTTGTTACAGGACTTGCACCTAAAACCTTGGGTTGAAAAAGCCCGAAGGTTTCCGGCAATATCGCGAAGAAAATGTTTCACTAAAACCTTTAACGCCACCTTGCGAGCGTCCACGGCGGCAATTTTCTCGGCGAGGGCAAGCTGTCCATTAAGCTTGTCTATCATGGTTTTGAAACGTTTATAAGCGCTTTCCTCCACCCCAAGGTTTATGTTTGAGACGGGGACTGTGAAATGGAAGCCCTCGTATTGAGCCTCTGTTCCAAGCCTGTGCCCGATGAGGTCTATGATTGGGCCTACATGTTTGGCCTCAGCCTTTCCCAAAGTTTTTTCATAGAACTCCAAGGGATAGGCCCTTGCCACATCAAAGTCGTGGGCTTGTCTTTGAACTTCTTTAGGATTGACAACTGGCACAACAAGCAAAGGTGCATCCATAATTCCACCTATCTGAGCTGGCAAAAATTTCCTCGAAAAATTTAGCAAAGTGTCTAATGCAAGCATTAAGGTGTCCTCGTCTCCGTCGCAGTCTCTGCGTTTAGCCGAATGCCAAAGCGGATGGGCATAACACACATTCAAGTTTGTGAAACCTATGATTCGCCCTAAAATGCCCACCGACGTATGGGGAGCTAAACCGACGACTAGATGACCTACAAGATCCTCAACGCTTCTGATGTTATAGAACGGTGGAAGCCCGTAAACCTTCTCTAAAAGCTCATCCAAAAAGTTTGCAACACGAACAAAATATTCCGCGCATTTAACCGGAATAACCACATCTTGCACTTTTAACTCGCAAACTTGCTCCGGACTTGTTAACGGTTCACCGTAAATATCGTGTCGGTAACCCAGTTTAACCAGCTTATCCACGGAAACCCCGATTTCTGATGGTTTAAAGTGGGTTAAGGGGGCATTCGTCGCGTCAAAACGGATGGTTCCATCCTTGTAAACTGACAAGTCGTACTTAGCCCTTAAAACACCCTTCTCAAGGATTTCGGGAATTTTCGCCTCATTGGTTAACCCCTTAACACCCTTCAAAATCTTTGGCGCCGGAACCCCGAGGTGGCTGCAAGCCTCCTCAAGAAGCCTCTTAACATCTATCTGCCGTCTCTCATAGGGAACTGCGGAAACCTTGCAGACCGGACAAGTTTCACCCTCATTTAAGGTTCTGCCACAACGGGGGCAAACCAGCTCCAAAACAGTTTCGGAACCGCAAACCGGACACTTTGACCTAAACACGTATCCACTGCAGTTTGGACATTTTAGCCGAATAACCTCCACGAATACACTCCCGTTTTTACATGCTTCAATGATGTCCCTTTGCGAACCTCCAGCCAAGCCTACTGGGAAGAGTACATGCACAAGGGGTTTCATCTCTCGCCTCTTCGCTTTTTCAGGCCTTCCCATCCTAGCTCCGACAAAAGTGGGCGCCTTATCTCTTACAACAACGCCAGTTACCTTTTTTACAGCGTCTAGAACGGTTTCGCAGTCCGAAAAGTCGACATCAAACCGTCTGTGGCCTAGGCAGAAGGCTAAGACGCGGGCTTCGTCGCCCTCTATCACTATCTTGCCATCCAAAATCCTGTGGGGCAAACATAACGTTTCGAGGGCTTGCTTAACCTCTTCAACGTTTTCGCCAACAATCCGGCTTGCATACTCACCATCATACTCTACACTGGACTTTAGAAGCCAAGACCTCAAAGAGTTAAGTTTATCAACAGAGCCCAAACTTGACCAGAAGGGAGTGAAGGCTGGGTGGAGGGGTACACCCAGTTTAACTGAAAGGTTTATAGCCTCCGCAAAAATGGGCTTGTTAACAAAGGGATCCTGCAAGAAACCTTGAAGCCTCATGGTAGGGAGCCTTGCATGAACAGCTGCTTTCTCCAAGTCCCCATTAAAGTTTGTGGATATGGCTTTCCGTAGATCCTCTGCCCACCATTCCTCGGCGTACCCGGCGGGGACCAATGTTTTTCCTTGATACAGGAAATCTCCGAAGCTGATCAGAATGTCGCCCAAAAAGAGGATTTTATCAATTTGATCCTTCACTTTGGCAAAATTTTCCAGAGTTACTTTTATAACGGATCCGTCCCGCAGCCTTACAATGGGCGGCTCCAAAGAGTCGACAGGAACTACTATTCCACCCTTTCCTGGAAGCTCCAGGCGGAGCTGCGTGCCCACAGCAATGAAGCCTTGCAGAACAAGCATGGTGGCTGGATGGACACCTACCGCCGTCAACCCGGTGTTCCTAGACCTCCCGTAGCGGAGGCGGAAACCCCCATGCCTTGATGGAAAGGAGAATATTGGGCGGCCGGCGATTATGTCGTCCATGAAACCGGCGGATTTCTTCTCAGACATTTTTCGAATATCCTTAAGCCAGTCCCAGCCTTGAATCCCCAGCTTCTCAATTATGGCCCAAACTTTCGAAGCCCGTCCAACAACACCATCATTAACAACCCGCAGCGCACCGCCCCGAACCCTGTTGGTTTCAATTCTGGGGAGGTTTCGGTGAGAGGAAACTTCAACGGGATCCGTTTCTGTTCCGCTAACTTCCACCGGAAGCCACTTTAAAGCCTTCCAAAGCTCCTCGTCTGAAACGTGATACTGAAAACGGCTGACCGAACGCTCATAAAGCCTAATCTCCTCTATGAAACGAGCTATTTCCTCATCAGTGGGCTTGTAGCGGTCAAGTCCCAGAAGCCTACGGACAAAATCGCCAATAACAAGAGTCAGGGCCTGATCCGTCCCACCGGCGGAGCGAATAGGCCCCGCGAAATAAATGGCCAGATACTTTGTGCGGTCTGGATTTATTTTTATTTTAACTTGAGCAATTCCTTGAACTGGTGCGGCGGTCAACCCCTCGGTCAGAATCGCTAACGCTGTCCGTACGGCTTGTTCTGCAGCGGCTTCAGGCTCCATGTGCCCAAATTTTCCGTAAACAATTTCCTCTGCAATTTTGAAGGCGAGTTCTTCTCTTGGAAGTTTTAGGCTAAGCTCCCTGATTCTTTCCGCAACGCCCTTAGGGCCTACGAGGCCTTCAACAAGATCTGCCATGTCCCTTGCAACTTTACATTCAGGTTCTAGAGATGGGTCAAGCCCCTTAGCCCTAGCCTTTTGGCAAATTGCATAAAGCTCTTCAAGCTGCCTTTCCAGTTCCCCCACATACTTCGCGTAGGCAGGGCTCATTTGAACGTTCATATGCCTCCCATTCACTTTCCATTAACTGCCTATTTTTAGTTTCCAACATGGCAGAGGAAAAACAGTGGCTTGCCAACCGGCAGAGCACAATGTGCTTTTACATAAAAACCGCAACACTAGGCGCGCATTTTACCAAGCTTTATCCCCTCAACAATCTGGGAGACACGGTCCTCAACACACCCATCTTCAATAACATTGCCCGTAACTATTATGTCAGCTCCCGCAGACACGGCAGCTAGGGCTTGATCCTTGGACCTTATACCCCCTCCAACAATAAGGGGAACCTCTATACAACATTTAACAGCCCTAATCATCTCCTGAGGAACAGGCCTCTTAGCCCCAGAACCGGCCTCAAGGTATATAAAGCGCATACCGAGATACTGCCCCGCCAGGGCGTGGGCTGCCGCCAACTCCGGCTTATCATATGGAATTGGAACAGCTTTTCCTATAACGCCTGCAGTGCCACCTTCGCCTACAATAATGTAGCCCATGGGAATGGGCTCTAGATTATATCTTCTAATTAGTGGAGCCCCCAGAACTTGGGCCCCTATTATGAAATATGGATCAGCAGAGTTCAAAAGCGACATAAACCATATAGCGTCAGCATAACGGCTTATACCAGTCACGTTGTTTGGAAACAAAATCACGGGGAGCCTAACTGCCTTTTTGATTGTTTTAATGACATCGTCAAGGTGCTTCGTTGAGACGAAAGTGGATCCACCCACCATTATGGCGGACGTGCCACTCGCTCTAGCCTTCTCTGCAATTAGGGATGCTTTGGGAGGAGTGACCTTCTCTGGGTCGATGAGGGTTATGTGGATTGCCCCTTCAGACTGAATTTTCTCGAGTAGGTACTTTTCTACAGCACCCATCATAACGTTCCCTACTGTTGACCTCCTGTGTTGACCGCGATGGAGCCCTTTAATGTGGCGTAAAACTTGTCTGTGAACATGCAGTAAACGTCAACTTCGCTCATAATCGGTTTAACAGTAAACTCCTCCTTTGCCCCACAGTTTCCACAACTCACAACCGCCCGGTTTTCTCCACGAAGCATTTCAACCCGAACGGCCTCCTTGCCACAGTTAGGGCATGAAAACAGCTTGGGCAGCTTCTTTTTAGGGATACGCACTACCTTTCTTCTTCTCCGCCCCATACCTGCTCCTTCACGTTATCTAGGCTAACCCTTATCATTATCGGAGGTTCGTCCTTAAATACTTGCCTAAAACAATAAGGCTTAAGGGACCTCCCTTGAAGCTCAACCCACAAGTTTTGGAAATGGACTGGGAAGAAGTCAAAAACAAGATAACCCGTTTCATAAAGGATTACGTGGAAAAGGCTAAGGCTAAAGGCATAGTCCTAGGCCTTTCAGGAGGAGTTGACAGCAGCACTGCAGCAGCCCTATCCGCAATAGCCCTCGGCGGAAACAGGGTTTTAGGGCTAATACTTCCTGAAAAAGAAACCTACAGCCCGAGAGAAGTAAAACACGCAAAACTTGTTGCAGAAAAATTTAGTATAAAAACGGAGACCATCGATATTACACCAACCTTAAAGACCCTCCAGAAAACCATACCAGTTTTTGACCCAGAGGACAGGATATGTAAAGGCAACCTAAAAGCCCGAACACGTATGCTCTACATATACTATTACGCCAACAAACTCAACCTTATAGTTTGTGGATCATCAGATAAGTCTGAAACCATGATAGGGTACTTCACCAAATGGGGGGATGTGGCGGCGGACATAGCACCATTAATGGACCTCTACAAAACCCAAGTACGAAAACTGGCGAAACATATAGGGGTCCCCGACGAAATTGTGGACAAGCCGCCGTCGCCAATGCTTTGGCCCGGGCAAACAGCAGAAGAGGAAATAGGTGTGAAATACGAGCTTTTGGATCTCATTCTCTATGGGCTTGAACACTTCATGAAAACTGACGAAATAGCGGAGCAATTGAACATAGAGAAAGAGCTAGTGGAGAGAATTGAGAAGCGGTGGAAAAACATGGAACATAAGAGGAGACTTCCCATAACAACAAAAATTCAATATAGAACCGTCGGATTTGACTTTAGACTCCCCCAAACCCAGACATGAAAAAGGTGGCGGCATGAAAACACGGTTTAAGGTGGCTTTAGCCCAGATAAATTGTCAACAAGGAGATAAAGAAGCCAACTTACGAAAAATCAAAGACTATGCCATAAAGGCGAAGCAACACGACGCCGAGCTTGTGATTTTTCCAGAACTTTCCCTAACTGGCTACGTGTTAAGGGATGAACTTTACAAACTGGCCGAGGAAATTCCAGGACCTTCAACGAAAGCCATAGAAGAAATTGCCCAAAGGCAGGAAATCCACATAATTTATGGAATGCCGGAATTGAGCGAAAAAACACAGGCAACATTATACAACACTGCCGTAATTGTTGGGCCTCAAGGTTTCATCGGAAAGTACCGAAAAATGCATCTACCAACCCACAGTGTGTTTGAGGAGAAGAGATACTTCAGACCGGGATACCAGACTGGAGTGTTTGAAACAAGCCTAGGCAAAATAGGCTTGATTATATGTTATGACATTTTCTTCCCTGAAATATGCCGCCTAACAAGGCTTAAAGGCGCTCAATTAATCGTTTGCATCTCAGCCTCACCTGCCGTCCGCAGATCCTTCTTTGAAACCTTGACCACTGCAAGAGCCATGGAGAACACCGCTTTCGTGGCGTACGTGAATCTAGTCGGCGTAGAAGATGGATTACAGTTCTGGGGAGGCAGCAGGCTAGTGGGTCCGAATGGAAGAGTCATCGTTTCAGCCAAGTACGACGAAGAAGACCTTGCAATCGGCGAGGTTGACTACGCTGAAATACGTCATATTGAACCCTTCGTGCCAACATTAAAAGATCTACGTCCAGAAGTTTTCGAGAAGCTAAAGGACGCGGCGGAAAACCTTTAAATTAAACCCTAAGTTTCTTAACAGCCTTCTCTATGCGGTTCATAGCCTCCTCCAACTGCTCATAGGAGGCGGCATACGAAATTCTAATGTAACCCTCTCCATACGAGCCAAACGCAGACCCAGGAACTACCGCAACACGAGCCTCGCTCAAAAGCATTTGAGCAAAATCCTCAGAGGACATCTTGAACCGTTTAATGCTCGGGAAAGCATAGAACGCCCCTTTAGGAAGCGCACATTTGAACCCCTCGATCTCATTTAACCGCTTATGCACGAAGCGTCTTCGCCTATCAAATTCCTCAACCATCTCCCTAACAAAGTTCTGGGGCCCCTCCAAAGCTGCTAGAGCAGCATACTGCGCAAAAGAGTCCACGCAAGCCACAAAATACTGATGAACAAGCCACAATGGAAACATCAACTCTCTAGGTCCATAAACAAAGCCTATCCTAAACCCCGTCATGGCGTAAGTTTTTGAGAAAGAGTTAACAACCAAAGTTCGCTCCCGCATCCCTGGAAACGACGCCAAACAACAGTGTTTCGCATCATCATACAATATTTTCTCATAGACTTCGTCAGAAATCACAATCAAATCACGCTCAACAGCGACCTTTGCCAAAGCCGCGAGCTCGTCACGAGAAAGAACAGACCCCGTGGGATTGTTCGGCGAGTTTATTATCATCACACGTGACTTATCTGTGATCAGTGATGTCACAGTATCAATAGAAGGCTTAAACCCATTCTCCTCGAGTAAAGGAACAGAAACGGGAACACCACCAGCCAATTGAACATTAGGAGAATAGCAAACAAAACCCGGATCTGGAATCAAAACCTCGTCCCCGGGATTCACCAGCGCAAGTAGAGCCAGAGCGATGGCCTCAGTCCCACCAACAGTAACCAAAATCTCAGATTCAGGGTCATATCTGAGGCCATAATCTTCGTAGGCTTTCTTAGCTAAAGCTTCCCTTAGTTCCAGAATCCCGTTCGTCGGAGTGTAATGCGTCTTACCCTGCTCAAGTGCCCGCCAACCACTTTCTAAAACATGCTTTGGAGGGGAAAAATCCGGTTCTCCAACACTTAGATTAATGATACCTGGAAATTCTTTGGCTGCTGCAAAAAAGCGGCGTATTCCGGACGGCTTTAAGTTTTTAAGCCGATTTGCAACCTTACCAGATAACACCAAAGTGATGCCTCGTCACTGTCTAAATCCTTATCAGCATAAAATACTTTTATGTCGAAAAATGGGTCTCTCAAACATTTAGTGGAAGCGTTAATAAGCCGGTATACAAAACTGTATCCATCAAACTAGTCAGCTGGTGGTAAAGAATGAATCTAAAAGAAACAGTCAAAGAATGGCTGGAAAAGTCCTTAGAAGACCCAATTGTTAAAATACTCTCAAAAAACAGCCACTTAACAAAAGTGCAGCTTGAAACCCTCCTAATAGACATTTTATCCGAAAATTTAGCTGGTAAAACTATAAAATACGACGAAAAAGCCAAATTACGCCTAACAAAGGCTAAAATAAGCCGAGGAGCCTTTAACAGAACCTTAAAACAGGCCAGAGTGAACGTCATAAAATCCATCTATACGATCCTTCTTCTTGGATATCTCGGAATCTTTGAGACCACAACACTGGACGCGTACATTGAAGTAGCAAATAAACTGCAAGAATATGTAGAAGCTCACAAAAGCATACCTGAAAGCAAGGGAGAGAACCTAGAGGAACAAGTGAAGCTTCTTAAAATGTTGAGAGAAGAGCTTGAAATAAGCCTCAAAAGGCTTTCCGAACCTTCCGAAGGATTTATGTGACATCACAAGTCACAAAACGCAGAACCGTATTGTATAATGGCACGTGATTTCCATCAATAAAGATGTAATCATTTAAACATTTTGTGATGCTGTGATTTGTGATGTCATAGTTATGTTAGTCGTAACATTTAAATGCGATATTAATAGAGTGATGTGTGATGTAACATGAAAAATCACGACGGAGTCATTTTTGAGTCACAGGTGGAATGATGATGGAGGTTGTATTCATTTTCATCTCGTCTGCGCTGCTTGCAATAACAGTTGGTTTTGCAGTTGAATATTACCGCAATCTCGTTAAAGTTAAGCGCAAATACGAAGAGGCGAAGGATGTTTTAAACGATGTTATTTTGAGTTTTAGCAGGGAACTTAAACGTGTTGCTGAAAGTATGGAGACTATTGCTTTTAAAGTTGAGGCTTCTTCGGTTAGAAGCGAGGAAGCGATAAACAAAGTTGGGGCTCTTGAAGGAAGGCTAGGTGCACTTGAGAACAAAGCTAGCATGGTTTGGGAGAACTGGGACAAGATTATGGGTAGATTTGATGACGTTGAAAAGCAAGTTCGTGATGTTGTTGCATCACAGAAAGATCTAACAGCAAAAGTTTCGCTGTTAGAAGAAAAAGCCAAACAAACCTCGGCAACCATGGAAACTGGAATTGAAACAGTAATACCGATAAAAAGGGAAAGAGCGTTGGCCAATTTAACTGAAACGGAACTCGCAGTACTGGAATTGTTGGCCACAGAAGGCCCGAAAACCGCCCCAGAAATTAAGGAGAAAATTAAGCTGAGCAGGGAGCATACTGCAAGGTTGATGAAAAAACTTTACGAGGAAGGGTACGTGGAGAGAGATGCCAGCAAAATACCCTTTAAGTATAATGTGAAAAAGGAAATGGAGAGTCTGCTGAAGAAAACCGAAACATAAGCCTTTTTAAATCATAATGTCCCCTTTTTTACAACTACTTGAGAAAAGCTTGGAGAAGCCCGATATTTTATGCGGTTTGACGCTCCAGACCTTATTAACAAGCCTTTATTAGCCATTCTTGAAAGGTATGTTGCAACAGTGCTTAGGCTTATTGGTTGCTTGTATTCTTGTTCGTACGCAGCTTGAACTTCCTTGGATGAAAACCATGTTAGGGGAAAATGTCGATGAATTACCCTTAACAATCTGTCGTATTTAGAGGTTTCACTAAATGTTGTGTTTGTCTCCTGTGGGCTACTGCTCACCCCGCCCAGCAACTCCACAAGATCGAGTATACGTAAAGCCTTTTCACGGGTAACGTTTCCTTCAAAAGCTATGCTATACTTATTGCCCTCACTATCGAATACTTCGATTCGCATTTTCCTAGCGGGCATTTTCTACAAGGACACCTTGTATTCACAACTTTGCACTTCACAATTATAGCTGTTGCGGTGAAGTATAGAAGTATAAAGACCAAAATTTAGGCTTTGGATACAAAAATAGGGTAGATTTCCAAAGATTTTGGTTCACAGAGTTCACATTATCTCTCTTTGAAGTTGAACGGGGAAAACTGAAAGATATTTGTCAAAATTCAGTGGAAATTAGGGGGTGAGTTCTTCACGGTGAAAGGGCAAGAAAATGTAAAAGAAAGATAGAAACGATGTTTAAAAAGTCAGACTCTGTTAAAGTTCACAAAGTTTTCGCAAACTTGTGAAGGATATTTTAGCTGTTTTAGGAAAACTCAATGGTTAGAGAATAATAGTGGTAGGGGGAGACCCCACAGTTTCTTGTGGAGAGACGGGAAAACTATTTTGAGTTTGAATTTTGAATCTTAATTTTTGATGCTCATACTATTTCTTAGTTTGTTTAGATTTTTTAACAATAAGTTTTTTAATTTCTTCAGCGACTTTCACCTTTCAGAGTATATTCTTCCTCCTTTTAGAATCAGAAACCAATTTTAGTTAAGTTTCAGAGTTTTCCAGTGGAAGTTGAGGGGTCTCTCTTATTTGTCGGCTTTTCTTTTTTCTCCCAAACGTTTTCTGTTTACTGTCCACTTTGTTGTATAGCATGCTTTATTTTGTCCGTTTGGAATTGAATGCTTTACACTTGGTGAGAGGGGAAAGTTGATGAGCGATGCGGGTGTCCTTGATGAGGTGTTTGACAAGTTCTTTAATAATGCGGGTATTTTTAAGGATAGGGAGGTTCTCCGTCATGATTATTTACCTGAAAGACTCCCCCACCGTGAGGAGCAGATTAGGCGCATCGGGGAAGTTGTTGCACCCGTTTTAAAGGGAGCACGTTGTTCTAACATTTTTGTTTATGGGAAGACTGGAACAGGTAAAACTGCAGTCATTAAATATGTTTTAACGAGGTTGGAGATGAAGGCTAAGGAGATTGGTTCACCTGTTGGTTTTTGTTATGTGAATTGTCGACTAGCAGGAACCGAATATCGGGTTTTAGCGAGTCTTTGTGGCAGTTTACGTCTGTCTGTGCCATTCACAGGTTTGTCTGTGGGCGAGTTGTTTGAGAGGTTTAAGAAGGGTTTAGATTCTTCGAAAAGAGTAATGATCATCGCTTTGGATGAGGTGGACGCCTTGGTTAAAATGCGGGGGGATACACTTCTCTATGAACTTACAAGGATTAACGAAACATTGTTGCAAAGTAAAGTTTCGCTTATTGGTATTTCAAACGACCTTCGCCTAAAGGAGTACCTTGACCCTAGGGTTTTCAGTTCCTTGAGCGAAGAAGAAATAGTTTTTAGGCCTTATGATGCAAGCGAACTCAAAACCATCTTGGCTGAGAGGGCTCAAAAAGCGTTCCGTGATGGTGCTCTAAGCGATGGTGCTCTTAGTCTTTGCGCTGCTTTGGCGGCAGCTGAACATGGTGACGCCCGGAGGGCTTTAGACTTGCTGAGGGTTGCGGGAGAGGTTGCTGAACGAAAGGGTTCAATGATTGTCACTGAAGAGCATGTGCGGGAGGCTGAAAAGCTCATCGAGCATAACCGAGTTATTGAGGCTATGGCGAACCTTACACTGCACTCTAAGCTAGTCATGTTAAGTGTTTTCCACCTTGTTAAGGCTAATGGCTATAAAGCGACGACAGGCGAAATATACGACATTTACACAGAGCTCTGTGGCGAGTTGGGCATAACCCCATTAACTCAGAGAAGGGTCAGCACATTAGTTAATGAGCTCGATGCCCTGGGACTGGTTAACGCCCAAATCATTAACTTGGGCAGGTATGGAAGAACAAAGAAAATACGCCTTGAAGTGACGCGAACCCTCATCAAAGAAGCCTTTTCAAACGATTCCAGGCTTGGGCAACTTATTGAATACGAGCCACGCTGTCTCTCCCAGTCCAAGAGTAAGAGCTAGGCGAAAGAGAGAACTTTTACCTGGAAGGTTTGTAAGTTCACCACTGGGACGAGGCTTGTTGTAGGAACAAGACCTAAACGTTTCATATAATCCGTCTGCTCTTGCCAGCATCCAGAATTCACAACTAAAACGTTGCGGTAGTTGGTATAACCAAGGGTATGAATATGCCCAGCATGAAATATGTCCGGGACACGCTCTATTACCAGATAATCTTTCGGCTCCGGTGAAATTGGGTTTTTCCCTCCGTAAATAGGCGCTAGATGACGGCATTGTAGCAGTAGGGTCATAGCTTTTTCCGGGTGGGTATAATCCATTCCGGGGACTGTAGATATTATGTCGTCAAGGCTTCTCCCATGGTATAGTAGGACTTCAACATTGTGGAGGCTTAACATGCAGGGGTTTCCGACGGAATGAATTTTCCTCGCCTCAAGCAAGGGTTCCAAAAACTCCTCTGATATTGGCGGCTGAGGCAAAGCTTTTCTTGGGGCGTCGTGGTTCCCCGGTATTATTATCACCTCGATGTAGTCGGGAATCTGTTCTAGGAACTTTGCTGCGAGTTTGTACTGTCCATAAATGTCCTTCACGGCTAACTCCTTTAACTGGTTCGGATAAACCCCTATTCCATCAACTATGTCTCCAGCTATCAGAACGTACTTCACGTGGCTCGCTATCTCCCGCATTTCCTCATTTCCATATTTGCCGTTAAGCCACAGCACAAACCTGTTGAAGGCCTCTTTCTGGAATTTTATGCTGCCCACGTGAAGGTCTGAAGTGAAAACCGCGTATACTGGGAGGGGGGCTTTATTTTGCGTTTTAGGGGCTATGTCCGGCAGGATAATGTCTTCAGCGATCAAGATGTCTCCTCTGGTCTTTGTAACACTCAAGCAGACGACTTGGTCAAGCAATAGTGTTCTCGCCTTTTCCAGCAGTTCATTGGGTGCGTTTTGAGGCACAAGAACTGTTGCAACTGCCTGAAGATCTTCAACTGTTAAGAGAATTTTCTGCTTGGTTTCTTTCTTCTCTGTTATCATGCCAATTATTTTAAATTTCGTGTTTGGCGGGGCTTTTAAGGCGTCTATTACTGAAGAGGCCCCTCTCGCGTCTATTCTTTGCCTAAGCAGCTTTTCCATGCGTTTGAACCTGTCGCGGAAATATTCTAGGTAATCCTCAATAGTTCCGCTTGAGTTCGTTTTGCGTCCAGGGTCATCGATTATGTTGATTGATGATTCAATTTCTTTTGCAAAGGGACGAAAAACTTTTTTTCCTTCCAAAATTTTCTTTTGCTCATGTTGAATAAACATCGTAGAATTAGCCAACTCCTGTGATGTAAGAAGCTCTACGGGTTTAGGTTCCCTCACAAATTCTTCTAGGAGCCTCTTTTCAATGAACAGGGGCTTATCTTTTAACGTGTCGAATTTCTTTAGAGCTTTGCTTATAATTTCCACAGGGTCTTCCGTCGCGGCGATCATGCTTAGGAAGTCAAACGCCTCTTTATTCAATTGGTAGCCTGCCGCAATTGTTAGTTCAACAGCTTTTTGAAGCCTCTCAGTGGTCGCGTTCATATCCTTATTTCCCACCAGTTCGCCTTTTTTGGGATTATGATGAGGCCTTCTTCGTTGTCGCCCACGGCTTCTGTAAGATTGAGCATGTAAAGGTGTGCTGTTAACGCGGCGGTTATGGCGTCTATTTCATGAGGGGTGAGTTTTTGGTCTTCCGGTATCCCCTCTAGCCCTAGGTTTTTAAGGATCTTTTGTATAGTCTCCCAGTCCTTGGTTGGCATGTTGAGCGCCTTTCTCGTCGAAGTGGGGTGAACTTCTATTGTTTTTAGCCCCTTCCCGATTATTAACTTATTTAGGTTTGAGGCTCGGAAGGTTAACGTTTTCATGGCTTGCAAGCCTGGTGGAAAGACGCTGTAGCCCCTTTTTATGAGATCCTTGTCGGCTTTTCTGAATATGCCCCTTTTCGGAAGTGTTAAGGGGGCGTCTATTGCCACAATTGTTGGTTTAGCCCGCGTTAAAATGTCAAGAATTTCACTGTTCGTGTAAACCAGACAAGTTTCAACTTTTTTGCCTTTCAAAACGGCGAGACCTGTGGGATTTGTTTCTTTGCCAGCTAAATCTATACCTATTATAACTTTGCCTTTCAATCTCAACACTCATGCTCTAAGTTTATATAGGTTTATTTCGGTTTTAGATTTGCTGGCGTGTTTAAGCATTGGTGATTTGAATGGGAGCCCTTCGTAAGATTCAACGCACCCCAAGTGGCACTTTCTTCGTGTGTCTGCCTAAGGAATGGGCTGAACGTTATGGTTTGAAACGGGGGGCTGTTGTAGTTGTAAGCGAAACCAGCGACGGTAAGCTTCTCATAGACCCCGAGTACGGTGCGGCACCTTCCCCCCGCACTGTCGTTTTGAAGCCCGGTCCCTATCTGAGCCGTGAGATTATTGGGAAATATCTTCTAGGTTTTGACATTATCCGTGTGGAGGCAAAGGAGAATATTAGTTTTGAGATGCGAGAGGTTGTTAAGAAAACTGTTAGCCGCTTAGTCGGGTTAGAGATTGTTGAAGAAGACTATTCTAAAATCGTCTTGCAATGTTTGCTTGAGCCTTCCAGCTTTCCTCCAGATAAAATCCTTAGAAGGGCTTATTCCATAGCTGCCGGTATGCATAGGGATGTTGTCAACGCATTAGTTGATGGAGATGTCCATATGGCGAGAAGCGTTATTGCAAGGGATGAAGAAGTTAACAGGCTGTACTTCCTTCTTGTTAGGATTTTAAGGACTATTATTCAAAATCCAAGTTTGAGCGAAAAACTCGGCGTGCAGCCCATTGAATGTTTGGACTACCGTTTGGCTGCAAGTCTCGTTGAAACAATTGGGGATGAATGTGCACGGGTGGGCTTTAAAGTTGTTGAGTTGAATGGTCGAAGGCTTACTGAGGCTTTTAAAAAGATGGTGGTTGATTTCCACACTTTGCTTTTCGAAGCCCACGAGAACGCCTTAAGGTCCTTCCTTGAAAGGGACATGGCATTAGCTGAAGAAGTGCGTGATATGAGGGGTAAACTTGAAAAGGCTTTGGAGGCTGTCGAGAAAACGGCCAAAGAGCAAGGTGTAGAAGCAATGCCCCAAATTTTGGCAGCCATATCAACTCTCTACCAGATTTATGAGCACAGTGTAGACATAGCGGACTTGGTTATGCCAAAAAGGCTGCAGACCTGAAGTGAAAATATGCATCCGCCAAGTAGAGAGCGGCAGTATCATATTGGTTGCGGGAAAGGTGATTTAGCTAAATACCAATTGTTCCAGGAGACCTGGATCGTATCCAAAAGATAACAAGGTACTGGGATTCCTCACGGGAAATTTCGTGCCATCGCGAGTTCAGAAGTGTTAGGGTGCTTATAGGGGGGTTCCGGTGTCCGCTTTATCCAGTGGGATTGGTCCTTATTGTATGGCTATAGTTGTTAACGAGGCGGCGTCAATAGGCGTTCACACACTTTTATACGAGTGGGCAGCTGTGGAGTCATCCAAGGAAACATCCGATGTGGCGACTTGGTTATTTCATCTGCAGCGGTTCGTTTGGACAGTGCAAGCAACTTTAACGTGACGCCAGAGTATCCCGCAGCCGCTAACTATGAAGTCCAATGGCGCTTATTGAGGCCGCTGAAGCCATGGGCATACCCATTATCACGTGGGGGTGACCGCCACCACCTCGGATTTCTATGCAGGCCAAAACCGCCCCATAAAGGCCCAGACAAGCACTTTTCTTCCTATGTTGGGCTGGTGTTCTCAATTTTGAAATGGAGCAGCCAGCTCTTCACTTTGGCGAGCCTGTATGGTTAAGAGCTGGGGCTATATGTGCTG